>JAUVHR010000002.1 GCA_030593165.1 Candidatus Thorarchaeota archaeon | reverse complement strand
CAATATGTCAGGATAAAGAGTTTTACAGTGTAGGAATAAGTCATGGAACTGCCATTGTAATGGCAACTTTGAATTGAGTTCATCGATATACTCTTCAAACTCTTTTTTTAGAGTTTCACTTGAACCCAATTCACAAAATTTCCAATCTTCGTTTGTCCATTTATTGTAATCTGAATCCATTGAGTGATTGAATATTTTTTGAACCCATTGTGAAACTGGAAATACTGGATGAAATCCCAATTGTGTGGTTTCCCTGATTAGATAAGAGATGAATTCGACTAACTCATCATAGGTTCTGATTTCAATCTCAGCATTATAGTAGACCCTATCGCCATCTCTAATCCATACAAATGTAGGAATGGGAATTGTATCGTTACTAATAGGGAATCTTATTGTAAAATTATCTTGATAGCGCATTGTTCTTTCAAAGATATCAAATTCGGGCAATTCTACTCCCAAATGCCCTATTTGAATTGCAGACCCACTCCATTCAAAGAATGATTCTTCTGAAATGAAGTTAGTACGTATATGATCAGGGATTTTCAAATCATCCATGAATTTTTCTAGACTATATGATTTCTGTTTTGATCTCCAATTTTCCCAAAAGGATTTTGAGAAGTCTTCAAATTTAACGTCGACTTCTCTTCTCTTTTCACTCTCAGAATAATACCTTGGAGAATATGTAGGATCCCCAATTACTCGTTTGAATTCCTTAAGAGGATGCCACCTATCTGCAAACCATTTGGTATATCTCATATGTCCATCAGGCCAGTTTCGAACAGGGCATCCATCACACGAATCGATATCCTTTCGTGTACCATATTTGTTCCTTCCAGAGAAAATGGAAGCGGGACATTTGTTTCCAACTGAGATTCTTTCCCAGTTTAAAACAGGAATATTCCGCGTCCTGTAATATGGTGACCGTTCCCAATCAATTGGATAATTCATGTAGGAGTTCAAGTAATAATCGCCACATTTGGAATTTCTACAAGCATAGGAACTCAATTTCTTCACTTAATTTCTTCCCACTGTGTGTTTTTGTAGAACTGAAATCGCATGATGCAGACTCGCAACCTCGTCAAGATCTGTCAGTACAACTCCATGGCTCAAGGAACTCCTGTGGGATTAGACTCTCAACCTAGCGCCTTTAACTTGGCTACGCAACCTCCACATATGCGGAAATCATCAAACGAGTAGATTTCTTAATAAGATTAGATTACTGGATAAATTTGGTTTTCTTTAATGTGGGTATGGCTAAGAATTATTGATTCATTTGATAGTCTGTCTTCAATCCAGCAGTCTTACATGAAGAAGTTGGACGAGTGGAAAGAACAAAATCTGATCTCAGATGTAATCTCGACTTATGGAGGCACAGTACACTTGGAAAGTGAAACAGTCACCCTTATTGATTGTAATCTCTATGTCTGTTTGAACATTTTGGGAATTCAAGAAGATAATTCTACTAGTGAGATTGAACTTTCAGAATCTGAGAAAAGTCAGCTTCCCTCTGTGATAATCGAGTTTACCAATAGGATATCTCGAATTTTCGATTTACCAATTGATTTTGAAGGTGATGGAATAGAAAGTAATTCTCCTCCTCATGTCAGTATTCGTCATTATTGGAGAGCCCTTAAACATCCAAAGTATCAGTCGGAAGAATTTTCACCAGAGAGATTGCTTAAAGCTGCTCTAGAGGGCTCTAAGATTGGATTTGATTTCTATTGGAGGATAAAGAACTCGACTGATGGCGAGAAACTAAAACTAATAGTAGAAGAAATGTGGACTGAAGCAAAGAAAGTGACGGACTTGTCACCGCGAGAACATATGTATGCTTTTCATATTGCAGCACACACTATACCAAAAGTCTTCTTGATATCAATCGAAAACAGAATACTGGGAGGATTTGTTGACATCCTACCATTCAAGAAAGAATGAATTTCTCAAAGGCTCGCGAACTCCTACGAAACTAGGCCCTCAACTTAGCGCCTATAATCTGAAACAATGATTCACTCAGAACCAGAAGAAATCTCTTCTGGAACCCAAGTATACCCTGATTGGTCTAGAATATCTATTATACCTGCCATCCATATGAGCGATCTAAGTAAGATTCTCTCCACTTCATTCTTACTCACTTCATCAATTTCACCATGGATTGGTTTGTTAATCAAATCCAGTAGAAGTATGCTCTCTTTCTTCAACGAATCCAATTCCGTCCTACTTCCCCCTTTCAATTGATTCATACACCATTTGATTATTAGCTCGACCTTCTTACTCGTTTCTCCTTCTTTCGGTCTAGTATCAATCAACATTGCATCTTTTAATATCAAACCAGTGAACCTACGCAGAATTGTTCTGATGTTCTCTAGAGCTACTCTCCAATGCAGACCTTCTGTGGTCCTCTTATGCGAATCCAGTGTTTCATTTATGAATCTCAGAAGAGATTCGGAGACGAATCTTAACCTACTAGCAACAAGGTTTCTTGTGTTGTCAATAATTCCAGACACAGATTTACTAAACTGAAGTGAAATCAGATTAGTAACTGCGAATTTGTAAACAAAACCCCGAATGGATTGGACTATTGGCTTAATCCTACTGACGGGTAATTCTGCTTGTGCCGTAGCAACTATAGTACCCCTGGTCAGTTTTTCCCAAATATTTTCAGGCTTTATAACAAGGGTTGTTTTGAGGCTGATGCTTGAAGTTGCATTTTCTAGATAGTCACATGGAAAGCATACAGCAAACTGTCCGACAGTATTGAATGTCTTCGAGGGTTGAATGATGTCATACCTTCCAGACAATTCCAACCATCTATAATGAGGGGCTTGTTTGAAAGAGGGGAGTTCCATTTTCGATGTTTCACTTTGATGTTCATATCCGGTCAATTCTTGAGTTATCCAACTCTTTTCACTTGAAGATACATCAAGAAGCTCGGCTACCTCTAAACATTTCAACAGCAAACTATGTGTACTTGTAGCTGAGTCTTCGATGTTTGCGACAATTGACTCAAGGATTGGGAACACAGAAGTTTTTTGCAGTTGTGGTTCACTCTCAATATGTAAAAAACGGGTTATCACTAACATTATATCACAAAACAAAGAGCATCTACCAAATGCCGGGGTCTCCTAGTGGCTATGGAGGCGGTCTCGAAACCTTCTCAATCGAGAGAACCGCTGCCCTTTGTTGGCGCATGAGTTCAAGTCTCATCCCCGGCGCCATTTCTCGTTTATCACATGACTGTAGCCTAGAATGCCGCAGTTATCATGAAATAAACCGTAATGTGCACTATTTCTGGCATTGCTCTAGAGTCTGTTTCATAGTTTCTTTTGCAATTGACTCGAGTTTATCCACCGTTTCCTGAGTTCTTGCACCGATGTACACTCTTGCTTTTGGTTCAGTGCCTGAAACTCGCACCAGAACATATGACCCATCTTTACGTTCCACTCGTACCCCATCACTGTCAAGAACCCGCTCAATCCCAGTGATTTGTGAAACAAGCTGGTCCTTGATTGATGTAATGAAACACTGTTTCAGAGGGTCCGGACAGGGAATGAAGTCACGCAGCATTGGATATTCTGGAATCGAATCCATCAACTTCATACAACTTCCATTCCCCTGCTCTTCAACCAGCTGTGCGAATCGAACAGCACCAACAATCCCATCCATCCACCCCCCAAGATCAGTAAAAATGGGTTTCCAAGGTTCTGAGGCGAATATTATATCTTCATTGTCGGATGCGAGAAGTTCTTGGAGTGAACCCAATGGCGCACGAACAATCACTCCCCCGGCCTCCTTGACTATTTCATCTATGACACTTGATGTGTCTATTGAAACTACAACAGTTCCACCGCCCCGTCTTCGCACCTCATCACCTGCAAATACAGCAATCACTCTATTCTGATCAATGAATTGTCCTCGTTCATCAATGACTGCAACTCGGTCACCATCACCATCATGACAGAGTGTCACAGCAAAGTCGGAGTCTGCAGCAATTTTCATTGTATCTTTGAGGTTTCTAGGTGATGGTTCTGCGGGTCTTCCTGGAAAATGGCCGTCTGGATGGGAATTAATTGTCGTCACCGAGAATCCGAGTTCACGTAGGAGATGGGGCGTGTAGTCAGTGGCTGCTCCGTTGGCAAGGTCCAGCAGAACTCTCATTCCACTAGCCCGTCTTCCTCTACTGAGGACAAACTGTTTTACTCTTTCTAGATACACTGTTCTGATGTCCCACTTTGATACTTTTCCAATTCGTACCCAATCAGCAACGAGGAACTGTCGGTCAAAGACGCAATCCTCGATAGCTTTCTCCTCGGACCGAATGAACTCACGACCTTCTCTAAAGAATTTGAATCCATTATCTTTCGGTGGATTATGACTGGCAGTGATTACTACTGAAACTGTAATATCCCGCATTGCACTATGAGCACCAACAGCAGGCATCGGAGCACGACCCAAATCAACCAGATTTGCTCCTGTGGATACTACACCTGCGACAAACGCATCACGGAGCATGACATCGGATGTTCTCGCATCTGTACCAACGCCAACGCAACTTTCGCCATTCAAATAAGTCCCCAGTGCACGTCCTAATCCAAGTGCTAAATCGACATTCACTTTCTCTATGATATCCCCCCTGATTCCACTGGTTCCAAAGAGTTTCTCGGACAAGTAGTGCCCCTCCTATTCTTTTGGAAGTCCCAAATCAACAATATCTTTTGCGGCCTCGCCAATTCTGAGCAGAATATCGACAACATAGACATGTGTCTGAGGGTCATTCATAGTCCCAGCTATGATTTGTTGTCGTAATGTAGAAGTTTCTTCTATCAACTCTTTTTCTGCTCTTATGACTGATGCAACCTTCTCCGAATCAAACCCCACAAGGAGATTTCTGACGGATGTTTCAAGCATTTCCTTCACTTTTGTGATAATCGGCTCCATTCTTTTCACGAGCTTCTTGTCAAGAATAGTGCCAGTTCTTGCAGCTATATCTACTGCCAAATCAGCAATTCTTTCTATGTACTGTGCAGCCAGCCGGAAGTCTAGCGCCTCAACAGGGGTAATCCCCATCTTCTCCGACATTCCTGGATATTGAATTGCACACCTCAACTCACGTACTATTAGAAAGAAGAGCCTGTCAACTTCATCATCCCTAGCAATGATTTCCTCCGCTGTTTCCCTATTCCCTGTGAAGTAAGCTACAGTCGCATCTCTTAGCATTCGTGATGTAATCAGATTCATTCTTCTCATAGCTTTACTTACGGGAAGAGTTGAGGGATCGACAAGACACTGGAGCACCAAGAAGTCCTCCTCCTCATCTGTCACCTCCAAGGCCACAAAACGTTTGATGATTTGCTTGATTTCATTCCGTTGGCTATTTGTGATTGGATGATCACCAAAGATGCGAATCTCATCGAAACCTAGTAGGTACTTACTTGTGATTGCCCACCGGAGATTATCTTCAATATGAATGTCGGTACTCTTTCTCTCTCCGCCTTCCAATAGTCGTGGATAAATGATTAAACAACCATCTTCGCGTTCCGTAACATCCACACTTTTTCCCTTACCTAGACCCTGTCTTGTCACCCAATCCTTAGGCAGTGTTATCAGAAAGGAGCTACCATCCTTGGTCTGTTGGAGTCTTCTAGTGTAGGCCATGATCTGTTCCACCTGTTTGTATGGCGCCAAATCATACCTGTCATATTGACCTTTTACTCTTATCGCACAGCCAGTTGATGGACTCCCCCATTCATCCGTATACCACTCTGGCGCCAACATGGCAGATATTAAAAACCGAATCTTCGTTCACTTCTATTGATGTTTCCGTGACCTCTACAGCTCGTCGAATGGTGTTGAAGCGATTTATCAAAATGGGAATACAAATCGCTCCTGATGCCTTGGACTACATAATGGCTCTCGATTCGCCTAGCGAAGCTGTAGACACTCTGATGGAACAGACATATCCCTCGAGCCGCCCATCTGTTGTGTCTCGGGAATACATTGAATCTGTTCTAGAGAACCGTCCTCTTCAGTCTGAGTATTTGGGCCCTCCACAACTAGGAAGTGCGAGTCAAAATCAACCAATACAGACTGCAGAACCTGAGATGACATCATCATCTGAAGAACCAGACAATCTCATTCATGACATAGTAATAGTCAAGAATCCCGACAAAATCGAGGTTGCGTCTGCTGGCACTGTAGACGATTTTCTAGCTCTGTTCACTGACAGGTTTCTGAGAATCAAGAGAATCTACATGAAGCGAATTGATACACGTGATGCTTTAACACTTGAAGTCGCCAAGCAACAGGCAAGAACTGCCAGAAGGGAGAAACTCATCTCGCGTGAGGGTGGTCGCACTCGACGTTCACCGAATCTGAAAGTTATAGGCATAATCAAGAACAAGAGTATTTCTCGGTCAAAAAACATCATCATAGAGATTGAGGATGACACAACATCAATCATCTGTGTTATACCGACTGGGCGTCATGGAGTGAAAGGTCAACAGCTTGTGGAAAAGGGAAATGCTCTTCTTCTAGATGAGATTGTATGTGTATCAGGTCGTCTTGACCAAGACCATCGAATGATTGCGGATGATATAATCTACCCGGAGATTCCTACAGCTAGAGATGTCGGAAGGGCCAAACGAGATGTCTATGCAGCATTCATCTCGGATCTTCATTGTGGAAGTCTGGAGTTCTTGGACGACGAGTTTGATAGATTCATCAATTGGGCGCGAGGCGTAGACTGTACCGAGTCTGACAAACAGATAGTAGAGAATCTCCGCTATCTCTTCATAGCAGGCGATTTAGTTGACGGTGTTGGGGTGTATCCTACCCAACATGAGAATCTTGCCATTACCAGCATATATGACCAATATGCACATCTTGCAAAGAAACTCCGCCGTCTTCCGCAGAACATCAAGATAATCTGCATCCCGGGAAACCACGATGCAGTCAGACAGGCACTACCAAAACCTCCCATTCCTGAGGAATTCGCTCCGTCAATGTACGCTCTTGGTGACCGTGTACTCATGCTAGGGGACCCATGCTACATTAAAGTGGAGGGCGTTGGTATTCTCATGAATCACGGTGACAGTCTTGATGACCTTGTCACGAATATCCCAGGCGCTTCCTACACAGATCCAGCAACCCCCATGAAAGCACTTCTTAGAAAGAGACATCTCGTTCCTCTGTATGGGGGGAAAACTGAGCTGGCGCCCCTTAGCCGGGACTGGATGGTTATCGACACTCCACCTGATGTAGTTCACTTTGGCCATTCACATCATTATGCCATCGACAACTACCGAGGCGTTCAGATAATCAACTCGGGCACTTTTCAAGGCCAGACTGAATTCATGCGTAAACAAGGTATTGACCCAACCCCCGGTATGGTCACCCTACTGAACCTAAAAACGGGTGCTCCAGACATGAGGTTCTTCTACGACGTAGAGAAGATAAAAACAAACTCATAGTAGTTCTTCACTCTTGGTCAAAAAGATCTTTTGCCAATATGCTCAGTCTGACATCCTCATCAAGAATAGCTCCGATTTGGCGCTTGCTGACTGCCAAGCGAATCTTCTTGGTACGCCCATATCTGCCCTTTGAGATGACAGTAGTATTAATGAGACCAAGCATATCGAGTTCACTGATTAGGTCACTTACTCTTCGTTGCGTGAGCGTATCCAGTGACAGAGCTTTTGCAATATCCTCGTATGCGTTGTAGACCTCACCAGTGAACACCTCTCGTTTGCCACTACTTGAGAGAGCATAGACAGCAAACAAAACGGCTCTCGATTGTAAAGGCAGGGTTTTCACAGTTTCAGTGACTGTATCTCTTTCGATTAGCTTTTGTCCTTCACGAACATGATCTTGCGTTACCTTGTCATCTCCCCGCCGTTCGGCAAGTTCTCCTGCGGTTCTTAGAAGATCAAGTGCTCTTCTTGCGTCCCCATGCTCCTGCGCTGCAAGGGCGCCTACGAGGCCTATCACGCCTTCATCTGCAATAGCGTCCTCATTAAAGGCGAGTTGTACTCTCTGTTCTAGAATGCCACGCAGCTGAACAGCATTGTATGGAGGAAAGACAACTTCCTCCTCCCCTAGAGTAGATAGTACCCGTGGGTCGAGCATTTCCTTGAATGTCAAGTCGTTGCTTATACCAATCATTGAAACTCTGCTGTTCTCTAGCTCACTATTCATCCGTGTGAGACCGTAGAGAATGTCATTGCCCTGTCCAATATCACGTTTGACAAGGCTGTCCACCTCGTCAAGAACCACTACCAGTATATTCGGTTCACGGTCAAGCTTCTTCTTCAGTATTGATCTAATCTCATCAGTTGGAAGGCCAGTAAAGGGTACCTCGGACCCATCAGGCATCCTTGCATTAACGCTTTCACATAGTGCTCTAAGAACACGGTAGTTTGTTCCCACAATACGACAGTTCACAATAGCTTTCAGGGGCGCTTTGACACCACTCTGCTGAGCTTTCTGAACCAACATATCAAGCACGTATCTAGCCACAACTGTCTTTCCCGTGCCAGTCTTACCATAGCAAAGTATGTTTGAGGGGGGTGCGCCACGCAGGCTCGGACCAAGAATCGAACCAATCCGATTCATCTGTTCATCACGGAATGGTAGTTCAGCAGGCACATAAGTCGGACGCAGTGCATTCCTATCTTTGAAAATGTTTTGGCCTTGCAGGAACTTGTCAAAAAGCTTGTCGAGTTTTGGTGGATTCGTCACTGTTCGCCTACCTCCATCCGAAGAAAAGGGCAGTTCCACTGGATTTCCACTGGAACATCTACTTCCACTGGAACCTAACACATAAAGCTAGGTATTACTTCAAGAAGCCGCATAGTTCTTGAGGACACATAATGTGACAATAAGGTGATCATATTGCGGCTCAGAGAATTAGAGATTCAGTTACAGTCAATGAATCGGCTAACGAATCTCGATGTTTCACTAGAGCAATACCCCACGCCCGCCAAGGTCGCGGCATCTATTCTCTATGCAGCCCAGATGGAGCATAATGATGTGACCAACAGAGTAGTTTGTGATTTGGGTTGTGGAGATGGCATTTTCGCGATTGGTGCAGCTCTGCTGGGAGCAAAACGAGTTATTGCTATAGATGTTCAATCCAAAGCCTTAAAGGAAGCACAAAGGAACTCAACCCTACTCGGGACTGAAGACACCATAGACTTCATCTTAGGGGACGTTTCATCTAGAATGCTGAAGGGTCCTGTGGATACTGTACTGAGTAACCCGCCCTTTGGAGTCAAGAAGAAGGGTGCAGACATCGTCTTCCTGAGTATGGCAATGGCGATTGCGAGTGTAATATACAGCATACATCTCGCGGGCGAAAAAAACAGAGAGTTCCTAATCAAGAAAATTGAGAATCTAGGAGGAAGCGTGTCCCAAATCGAAACCTTCGAGTTCCCAATCCCGAAACTATACAAGTTTCACACAAAGGAGAAGCACCTGACAAGAGTGGACCTTTACCGCATATGTACGAATGGAAGAGATATAGATGGCTGATGTAAAGAGCGGTGACATAGTAGTACCCGGGGATCAACTTTGTGTAATAGAAGAACTGATTCCTAGCTTTGGTACATACGAATCGGATGGAATTGTATACGCAGCCACATTTGGCGAGTGTGCAATAGACCTCAAGGAACGCAGCATTAGGGTTATGAATCCCGATGGCAGCATGCAGCTCGCTCTGCCGGTTAAGGGTGATATTCTGGTGGGACGGGTGACCCTTGCATATGACCAACGTGCAGAGATTAGAGCTGTCAAACGAAACGGAGAGAATGTCTTGAAACCCATCATTGGAGAACTTCATATTAGCAACGTCACTAGACGTTTCGTTAAGTCGATGCTTGACGTACTTCAACCTGGGGACATAGTCAGGGCTATTGCCCTAGACACGCATCAGATTCCTGTTCGTCTGAGTATAGTTGGTCCAGACTTGGGTGTTATTCAGGGGAAATGTCGGAGATGCGGAAATGAACTCACACTTACTACACACAACAATATGTTCTGCCTGAGGTGCGAGAATCGAGAAACCCGGGAGGTCACCAATGACTATGGAAGGTCTTTTGGTCTCGAGCCCCGACCGGATCTTGCCCCACGTAGAAGGTCTTATGGCGGACGGGATGACGACCGACGTTATGATCGTAGAAGTCCTAGCCGGGATGGGGACCGTCGTGACGGAAGGTTTTCCGACAGACGGGGCCGAAGCGATTCTTACAGAGGGCGTGAACGCGGGAGACGATAGAGATGAAGCCACGACTTATTGAGAAAGCCAGACACGAGCTGAAGATTGAATACCAAGGGGAGGGTCATGCCTTTTGCAACTTCCTGAGAAAGACACTATTGGAGATGCCATCAGTTGAGTTCGCGGGTTACAACATCGACCATCCTCTTCTCTCAAGTCCAATCGTGACGATTAGAACTAAGAAGCGGCAGGCCAATGTTGTGCTAAGAGAAAGCCTTGAAACCATGCTTGCAAGAACTGAAGAGTTTCGCAAGAAATTCAACCAATCAGTATCCGACCACAGTGTCGACTGATTGGCGCCACAACAGGAAGAGAGGTTTCGGAATGTGGAACTCTCTCGTTAAGCACGACAGCGTCGATGGAGTGATGAGAGACAAAGGACTTGCCAAGCTGGGCGATAGCTTGGTCAATCTTTGTTACTCACTTGCAAAGTCCTTAGTGCTGGATTCAGCTACCGGCGAGAAAGTACGCGACCGTGTACTTGCGCGCGCTATTCGCACAACTTCAGTCTATCAATACATAGGTCATAGGACAGACGCAGGTGTAGCGGGAGATGCCTATGAAGCAATAATGGCCTATCTCTGGCTGACTGGAAAGGCCACAATCGAAGAGATGGTGACTATTCTCCGTGAATCCCTTGACATTGATACTCAGACCAGCAGAAAAGCAGAGGTAGAAGTGTCGTCTGAAGCATTCCATAAGCTTCTCGAATACTACATTGATTGCCTTCCTGAAATGAACGCCTCTAGAAACAAAACATAGCCGTCACAATGCTTAATTGACTAGGACCCACCACGAACGAGAAACGGAGAAATGGAACTTGGAATTTTGTGAAAAATGTGGTTCAATGATGGCCCCTACAACGACAGAAGATGATACTAGGGTTTTGAAATGCCGTAGCTGTGGGCACACTAAAGAGATTGTAGGTAGGTTGACCGTATCTCAAAAGGTTGACAGAACGCCACGCGATAAGATCGTCATCGTCGAAGATGACTCGCTTCCCATGCCAACTACATCTGCCGCATGTCCCAAGTGTGGTCACAATGAGGCATACTATTGGACTGTACAGACCAGACGTGGCGATGAAGGGGCAACAGAATTCTATAGATGCACAAAGTGTAAGGCAACGTGGCGCAACTACGGTGGCTAACGTTCAGCAGTTCAACGGTGGACTTATTATCACTCCGTCACCGAATGACGTTTGATGGTGCTATTGCATTGACTGAGGAGAAAAAATACCCCCGAACGCCGCATGCACCACTTATGAGAGTGAGGAATCTGTCAGCAGATATCCCCGGTTCCGTAAGAATTCTAGGAATAGTTCTCAGGCCGGATTCCGGAAGTGCGTTGGTACAGGACATCTATGATGATGTAGACAAGGCCAAATCAATCTGGGTATTGGTTGAAGGCACACTGGTCGCCGATGAGAAATATCTACTGATTGGAAACATCATTGAGAGGAAGACATCCGGCGGTAAGGAGATAAGACTGGATGTTTCCATAGCACATAACATTAACTCATTAGACATCAAACTGTATAAGGAGGCTATGGAACTAGAGGCTGAACTAGTTCGAACAATGTCCCGCTAACGGAGGAATGGATTTGTTTCATGCAACCCTAGATAGTAGCAAGACTTGGAAGCAGATTGTGGATGCTCTTGCCACTCTGCTTACAGAGGCTCTCTTCATAATAGACGAGAAAGGATTCTCGTTGAGGCAGTTTGACCCAGCAAAAGCAGCAATGATTGACCTGAAACTTCCCAGTGCAGTCTTTCAAGAATATAGCTGCAAAGGATCACATGAAGTCTGCTTAGGCGTTGATGAACTAGTCAAAGTAAGCAAGCGGATGGGTGTAGACGATAAACTGGAATTCAATCTCGATACAGATGACCAACGATTCGAGATTAGGATGGTTGGACCTGCTGAACGAACTTTCAAGCTACAGCTACTCTCACCTCCTGATAGTAGAGGAAAGAAACCTACCCTTGACTTTGATGTGAAGGCCGAGATGTATTCCGAGGCATTCAAACAGGCAGTGAAAGACATAGGAGTGGTTTCAATTCACATAAAAATCAAGGCAGAAAATGACGTACTCGTCTTCGCTGGTGAGGGCGATACAGGTGAAGCAGAGGTATCTTTGAAAGTAGGTGACGACGCGAACTTATTTGACTTAGGGGTGAAGAAGCCATCACAGGCAATCTATGCTTTGAACTACCTCTCCGAGATTATCAAGGCCATGTCTAGTGACAGCATAATATTGCAGTTCAGTACTAGCAAACCGATAATGCTAGAATTCTCAATAGCTGAAACCGGAACAATAAACTTCATCCTTGCACCACGAGTGGAGCGACGATAGTGCAAAACAACTCTTTTCGAAGCGGTTGCGGCACACAAAATTCCAGATTGGAACACTCTACTGAAAATGTCTACTGAAGGGACAGGGCAAAATGCCTAGAAGCATAAGAGAGAACGACTTCCTGCGATTGAAGTTCCAAGAGTATTATCTCAAGAATCCGGACGGAGTTGATCTGCCCGATAAGGTACACATGCGTGAGTTTGCATTTGAGAGATGGGACTACCCTTGGAGATGTCCTGTACGTACAGAGCACATACCAAATGGGGGCGAAACAACCAGTGGCTGTGGAAGATCCGGTCTGTCATCGATCCAAGTCAAGAAATGTCCCTTCTGCGGTACTCCCCTGAGCGATTCATCGAAATGGGTTCGTCCCATCGGATTCCGTACCAGAAATGCCCTCATCAAGGATCTCCAAGTACGCACCCCACACAGTGTATACCACTCTGCAGCATTCTATGGTTATCCAGTTGCTCGCAACATGGACGAAAAGGAGTGGCAGAGTGCCGAACTAGTCTTCGACATTGATGCTGACCATCTTGGACTAGCATGTTCTGAGGAACATGATGCATGGAAATGTAACACCCCACATTGTGACGAAGCAGGAACCGGCAATTCTCCTAGTGATGGTTGCCCTAAATGCGGAAATGAGAGTTTCAGCACCAGAAAGTGGATTTGTGATAGTTGTCTTGAAGACGCCAAACAAAACACGTTGAAGATATTCGATGAGTTCTTGGTTCAGGATTTAGGCATTCCTCCAGAAACTATCCAGCTGAACTACAGTGGACATCGCGGTTATCATCTCCGTGTACGGGATTCCAAGGTCTACAGACTGGACCAAGATGCTCGGATGGAGATAATTCATCATATTACCGGTCTTGGATTCAGCAGCGACAAGTACGTGGTCCAGAGAGGCCCAGCCACAGTCATTCCAGATAGAATGGCTCTTGGATGGGCTGGCAAGACTGCAGATGCCATAGCCAAGTTTGTGAGGGATATTGATGCATATGATGGTCTTGAACGTTGGGTGGAAGCTCTCAGAAAACAAAAGGATGCAGCATTGAAAGGACTTGCCAGTAATCCTCCACTTCTGAGTTCTAGAGTGAGCGGTGTGGGAACGAAGTCATGGCAAGAGATTGCCAGTAAGGCTGTTTTACTATATGGTGGAGAAATCGATGTACCCGTCACCCACGATCTTCATAGAGTAATTAGGCTGATTGGGAGTATCAACGGCAAGACAGGATTCACGGTGACCTCACTTACACGTGATGAAACGAACTCTTTTAATCCATTCAAAGACGCTCTCGCATTTGGCGAGGGTGAAATGAAGGTAAGTATTCTAGGCGGACTAGTAAAAGTGCCAAGATTCAGGATTGGTGAAGAGTTCTACGGACCCTATGGTGACGAGAAGGTCGAGATTCCAATAGATGTAGCAGTCTTCTTGCTATGCAAGGGAGTGGCAGGAATTGAGTGAGATAAAATACGAGAATATCCAAGAGGCATGGGAACTAGAGGTGGAAACCGAACGTCTCCAAGATTTACAAGATCTTCGTCTGAGGAGAATGATTGACTATCTCTCCAAGGTTCGGCTCCAGCTTGCTGAAACAGAGGATGAATTACAGTCAGACCTCCTCAACCAAGAGGGCCAAAACTTGGAGTTCATGATGAGGGACCTCTTGATGATTAGAAGAGACAAGATCTTGAAGGCTGTTCTCGAGGTACGTAGACCCCAGGGAATCATGACCTTACTCGAAGAGGAGCTCCATAGCCGTTTGAGTCGGGGTATCAACGGCCATCTTGAATTCGTTAATGATTCCCTGAGAGGTGTTCAGCAAAAGACTAGAGGTAAGAAAACAGTACCTGGTAAGAGCTATGATGGCGAAACAGATGACCTCGAAGAGATAGACTATGTAACTGTAAGATTTCTCGAACCCACAGACACTCCAGCCGAAGGTCTTGATGGGAAAGTGTATGGACCATACAAACGGGAAGATATCGCTAGAATTCCATCATCTACTGCACTGGTTTGGATTAACCAGCAAATTGCTGTTCGCGTTATGATTGATGATATCGGTGATTGAAAATGCCAGACGATGCGATAATCGACCAGCTTGCAATTGTCCTAGAAACCATAGCTAAGACACGAGATGATATCCAACAAGAACATCAAAGATTCAATGTGGCACTCACCGGGGGTCTTCGACTTCTACTGGAAAGCAACAAGAGCACACTAGCCGCACTACATGGTAGTCCTGAGAACTTAGTCGGATATTTACTGAAGATGGCAGAGGAAACTCACAGCAATATGATGAAGCGACATGAGAGTTTGAGATTACAGCTGGTCGAGATACTAGAGCATGCTCGAAATGCATAAGAAGGTGGAAACACACAATTCACTCATGGCGAGAATCAATTGGCTCATACTCCTATGCGCAATAATATGCATTTCTCTCGCAATCAGTGGAGCACTGATATATCCACTAAGTAGCTATAACATTATTTACATTCTATTATATGAGGTTTCAATCTTCGCTGGGGTCATGATATTACTGCGACTTATCAATGAAAAAGGACTCCCAGATGAGGTTTCTGAACCAAGCAAATCATGGCCTTAGACTCCTATTCATTAGACGACTTGAACAACAACTAGTATTTCTGAGAGAATCTATTGTTGTCTTGCTGCAAACTTTTAATATGGGCGCTAATGTCGCTCTCGCATCCAGCACATACCAGCCCAACTCTAGGCGTGAGTCAATTATGACAGAAACAGAAGAATCCGCTGATCTCCCAGTGACGCTAATTGATCCGATTGACATGTCCAAACTGGACCCTGATTTTCGTAATGTGATTAAGAGTATGCCCAATGGTGAAGAACTGGCTGCTTGTTTTGCGTGTTCAACATGCACAGCAGCATGTCCAATTGCTAATCAGTGGGATTACAAACCTCATCAGCTCATCCGTATGATACTACTTGGAATGCGAGAAGAGGTCCTTTCTAGCAAGGAAATCTGGGAATGCCTGACTTGCTTCCAGTGTCAGGAGAGGTGTCCCCAGAAGGTGCGAGTTACAGACATCTTCTTTGATTGCAAGAATCTGGCAGCTGAAGAAGGAAAGGTTCCTGAGAATATACTAGCACTTGCAAAGGAGCTCATAGACAAGGGGCAGTTGTACGTAGTTACTGCCGACTGGGAGCGTGAGGACCTTGACCTAGAAGCAGAAGTACCGGGTCTCTCCATAGAGGAAACAAAGACGATTCTGAAGGGAACACGTACAGGCAAGCTGGTAAGCGGTGGTGAGTAAGATGCCGTCATACAATCTCTACATGGGATGCAGTGTTCCTGCAAACTATCCGAATTATGAAGCTGCAATGTTGAAAGTCGCCCAAGCATTCGACATGGAGCTAGAGTATATGGAGGGAGTTGCATGCTGTGGCAGTCCCAATCTAAGAGCCATTGACTACTTCGGTTGGCTCGTAGTCAATGCACGCACACTCGCAATTGCTGAGAAGAATGGTTTCGATATTGTAACACCGTGCAACGGCTGTTTCGGTTCCCTGAAGGATGTTCTGCACCATCTGAAACATAATGATGCAGATATGAAGAAGGTCAACGAGAAGCTGAACGGGCAGGGTCTGTCACTAAAGGGTTCAATAAACGTACGTCACTTTATTGAGGCACTATATTCCGATATTGGAATTGAGGAGATTAAGAAGAAGATTACAAAGCCACTTGATGGAGTTGGCATTGCCATTCACTGTGGCTGTCATGTACTTCGTCCAGCAGATGTGACTGAATTTAGTCCTGAGATTTTTGCCGATCTTGTTCGCGTTACTGGTGCAAGCGTGGTGGAATATCCACTCTGGAAACAATGCTGTGGTGCCACAGTTCTTCCCGTGAACGAGCAACTAGCAATCCGTCTTGCTCGGGACAAAATAAAATCGATGAAAGAAGCCGGTGCCAAGTTCGCTACTGTTGCATGTCCAGCCTGTGGGAATCAACTGGATCTACAGCAGCTTGGTCTGAAGGATTCCTATAACGAAGTTTATGACCTCCCTATTCTTCTCTATCCCCAAATACTAGCCCTCGCAATGGGTATGAATGAGGAAGCGATTGGTTTAGGGATGAATCGTGTTCCAGCTGACCCGATTCATGAGCATCTTTCTGAATGAGGTGACCATTACATTGTCTGATTCTGTCCTAATCATTGGCGCAGGCGTTGCTGGCATGACAGCAGCTGTGGAGCTGGCCGATTCAGGTATCAAAGTCATTCTTGTTGACCGACAGCCGACTATAGGCGGGAACGCTCTGGAGCTATACAAGGCGTTTCCTACTGACGACTGTTTCTACTGTTTTGAAGGAAACTCGTGGCGTCCAGGAATTCGGAAGTGCTTCTATAGAAGTGCTATGATAGATCAACCTAACATTGATCTTATGATTAATACCGAGGTCAGTGAGATATCTGGCCTGCCCGGGAAGTTCAAGGCTAAGTTGAGTATTGGTCCAATGTACGTGGACCCCAAGAAGTGTATCATGTGTGGTCTTTGTCTGGAATACTCAGGTGCTTTCAAACTCATTTCACCACAATGTCAGCCGCAATCTGTTACATACGAACCAGCCAAGGCAGAAGAAGGGGACAAAAAAGCTGAGGAGGAGTGTCCCACCAAGGCTATTGATTTGAGTGCTCAACAAACTGAAGAAATAGTTGAGGTTTCGGATATTGTTGTAGCAACTGGTTTCCACGAGATGCAACCCGTGGATGTGGACGAGTATGGTTACGGACAGTACCCGAACGTGATAACACAGCTTGAGCTAGCACGAATATTGGATCCAAACGGCTCGTCAGGTGGTGCTTTATTGCGGCCATCAGATGGCATTCAAGTTAAGAATGTCATGATGGTACAATGTGTAGGTAGTCGTGATGAGAACTACTATGCCTATTGCTCGAAGATTTGCTGTGTGTTTGCACTCAAACATGCTAACATAATGACTGCAGAACGTAATGGCATCCAGACGACTGTAGTATACATGGACATGCGAACTTACGATAGACATGAACGTTACTACCGAGAGGCAAGGGAAAGTGGTATCCGTTTCGTAAGAGGACGCATAAGGTTAGTTGAACCACAGGAAGATGGCACAATCGATATCACAGTCTACGACTCGCTACTGGACAAGTACCTGAAGTATTCTATGGATCTCCTTGTTCTATCATCCGCACTGGAACCACCTGTCGGCAGTTCTGAGATAATCAAATCACTGGGCCTCAAATCTGCCAGCGGCTATATCGGTCCTGCTGACGTTGTTTCAGAAAACGAGGTAATAGCAGGTGACCATGTGTATGTCTGTGGGACTGCATCTGGCCCAGTAGAAGTTCCTGAGAGTGTGACCCAAGCCCGAGCGGTGGTTTCCAAGATACTTCAGGAGAGGAAGTGAACTAATGCCGGAAGATAAGTCGGGAGTCATTATCTGCACATGTGGAAAGCAGCTTGATTTGGATTTCGCATTCTTGGAAACCGAGATCATGAAACATGCTCTCACAAATACTGTGATAGTTCACGATACAGTCTGCCAAGAGGATGGACTTGCAACTATTGCAGATACACTCAAATCGAATAAGGGACGAGTAGTGATTGCTGCTTGTACCAGTCAGAAGATTCAACTCAGGATAGACCAGTATCTCCAAGCCAAGGGTATAGACTCCTCACAGGTTCAATATATCAACATCCGCGAGCATTCTGCTTGGGTCCATGAGGATAGGGACGAAGCTAGCAGAAAGTCACTTGATATGGTACGTGGTACACTAGCTCTGTCGTCCAAGTCTACTCCTGTTGAGAGCCAAGGAAGAGAGATTCCAAATCATGTCACTGTAGTAGGCGGTGGTATTGCTGGCTTGGAATCCGCTCTAAGTCTTTCAAACCTTAGCTATGATATTACACTTATAGAAATCTCTGGAGAGCTTGGTGGTCATGTCACAAAACTCCCGATCGTAGCCCCAACTGGTAAATCTGGCATTGATGTACTCAGTGGTAGACTCACCGCAGTTGAACAGAGCGATAGGATAAAGGTCCTGATTAATACAAAAGTCAAATTTGTAGAGGGCGAGATGGGTAATTTCACAGTCCATTATGTCACAAACGAGGATGAGGAGAGCAGTCTAGAAACATCAGCCATTGTCATGGCAACAGGTTTCAAGGAGTTCAAACCAGTGATGATGGATGAATATCGTTATGGCAAGAACCCTGACGTCATCACTCAGTTTGAACTATCTCAAATGCTTACTGAAGGACGACTGGAACGACCTTCTGATGGGAACGAAGTCAAGGAAGTAGTCATGGTCCAGTGTGTGGGCAGTAGGTCTGATGACTTCAAGCGGGACTGTAGTAAGCTCTGCTGCACATTTGCCATAGACAACTCTCTCGAGATCTTGAAGAAGGCTCCTGATGCTAGGATTCGTGTTGTATACATGGACATCCGCGTTCCTTTCGAGAACGAGATGATCTACAAGGAGTCACGTGACAAGGGAGTGGACTATATCCGAGGCCGAATCAGCATGATCTGGGAGCAAGATGGCAAGACGCATGTCCGGCTCTACGATTCGTTAATGAATCAGTATTTCGAAACAACAACCGATTTAGTGGTCCTCTCAACAGCTATCCTTCCACCTGACGGGGTCCTCGAGCTCTCTGAAACCCTCGGTTATGCAGTGGAAGAGGATGGCCACATCAAGGATCTATATGGAAAGCTAAGGAGAAATGAAACACGTCGGAGAGGAGTAGTTGCAGTCGGTGCAGTTACACGCCCTCAGTTTGTGTTTGAGGCTGTAACAGATGCACAGGCCGGTGCTCTCATCATTCACAATGAGCTACAACATGGAAAAATTGAAAGAATCACCCGCGGCGCGGTACTGAATGTTGATGATTGTGTGGGATGCAGCCTGTGTGCACAACAATGCCCCCGTGGAGTACCTCTAATGATCCAACAAACCGAGGAAGAGGCGGAAGACGAAGAGCAGAAGTTCATATTCAAGGCTGCAATTGAAATCCTGAATTGTCACTCATGTGGTGTTTGTCAGAGTCTGTGCCCCTCAGGAGCAACACAGTTGAACTTCCTAACAAATGAACAGCTCTGGACCCAGATTGAGGTCACACTAACTGATGCAGGACCTGACGAACCAATTACTCTCTGTTTCTACTGTGAAGAGTGTGCCGTATCGACCATAGACATTGTCGGCACGAGGAAGATGAAGTATCCTGCAAGCACCCGTCTGATTCCTGTTCCCTGCGCGGGTAGGGTTTCGATTATTGATATTCTGAAGGCTCTTGAGCACGGTGCAAGTACTGTGATGATTGCAGCCTGTGAGAAAGATCGATGCCATATTGGCGGTACTGGCAATGAGATAGCACAGGTTCAGGTTGATGTAGCCCGCGACATCCTGAATGCAATAGGTTGGAAGGGCGAACGGGTGGACATGTTCAGAATGTTCAGTGCTGAACCAGAACGATTTACAGATGCCATCAAAGAAATGGCGCGTCGAGCTACGGAATTCGGTCCTACTCCTGTTCACCAAGGGACCGCTGGTAAGTGGAAATCCGAAACCCAAGACCTTACACTGCAATCTAAGGAGGTTAGCGAGTGAGTGAAACTGCTCTTGAGAGAGAGATGGCTCCCAAACGCCGCCGTATGATGGAAATGATTATGACACTTGGAGGTTTGAAAGAAGAATCTGTAGTTCCACTCAGTAAGGTAAATGAGGAAATCGCCAACCTCAAGTCGGAAATTGGACCACTTACTGAAAATATCCTCGCATTTCCATCATCTTACTTTGATCAGTTCTATGAAACCATCTCGAAATCGGATCTCATTGCACAGATTGGCGACAAAGGAATCCTCAACGAGGCAATCGTCAGTCTAGAGAGTGCAGTCACAGGAATAGATTCCGAAGGTCTCCGAGGACTACTTGAAATCCTGAGGAACACACTCAATGCGAAGACTGTGACCCATGAAACAGAAACGTCGGGTTCCTCAATCAATCTCGAAAATGAACTGGGCTCAATTTCGGACCTAGTTTCTAGCATCGAGGAAGTTGTGGAATTACATGTGAAGACAGCCGAAACAGAAGCACAAGCTGCAATAGAGGAACTGAACAAACTGATTGATTCATTCCAAGACATCCTTACGGAGATGGAATCCGATTATGGTGTAGAACTCGATTCCCTACAGAAGCTTGGCACCAAGACCCGGTATGGACCATTTCTTCGAGCTGCAGCACAAGTGAAACGTGGGGTCCGAGAAGAGCGAATCACTCCCGAACGAATGAAGGAGCTGCTCTCGGATAACCTTGTGATCGAGTTTCAGCGTGGGGTCATGATGTTCATCCTCAATAACATGGGTTCCAAGACAGCTATTCAACTTGCTACACTCATGAGAGCCTCACCCCTTGTAGTTCAGAAGGCGGTAGTATCAATGCTTCAACGCAGCGAGGTAGAGATGGTGGGTCTTGATGAGAACGCTCCTGTTTTCACCAGAGTTCTCGGGAAACAGCCAGACACCACATTGATCATCAAAAAAATCGCTCAACAACTTCGCGGAATACGCGGCTCAATTGAGGGCAAAAACCTTCAGATTGTAGATGATTCACTTAGTCGACTTGACACAGTTTTTGAGCGACTACAGATTCTTGGCGAATATGATGAGTCGCCTCTCGCAGAAACTATAACCACACTCAGAGAAACCGTCGATTCAGCGACTGAGGCTGTTCTAGGTGGTCAGCTATCTGAGAGATCAGACGACCTACATCTACTTGTTTCTGCTGGACTGGAGGCATTCACACGATTCAGATTGAAAATCACTCTAGAAAAGGGACCCAATCTTGTATCAGGATTCAATGTCTATGGGGAAAAGCTTGACCCCGAAGTCTACAGGCAATTAATGGACACTTACTTGGAGAATGAGATGGAACGAGGGACACTTCTGATATTAATCCGCGAACTGGGTGCGATGACCGCTCACGATCTCGCGGAGAAAACGAATATTCCTCAAGACAGAGTATTCCAACACCTTCTAAGATTGAAACGGGACGAGCTACTCTTGATTGCGGGCGAAGCCCATGGTTATGTTTTGTACGATGTCCCACGAACTCTTAGTGAGGCCGAGGTGACAATCAAAACGGTGACAGGTCTTGCACTTCAGCTATCGCAAGCGAGTTCTGACCTTAAACAGATTCTAGGTGATTTGAAACCACAAGATATTGGTAGACTTGCTACGGCTCTGGAAGTCTTTTCCAAGGCACTTGAAAAGCTAACGAAGATTGAGGTAAGTGGGACTGTAGTAGGTGCTACGGTTCTTAGTAGTGTTGAAGAGAAACTCAAGTCTGCTGTACTACTGACCTACCGAACCCGTGCAAAGATTCCCAGTACGCGATCCAAAGTCACTCTTGATGACCTGATGGACATAGATGTTCCATCTGTACTCGATGAATATCGTGATCAGATGGGATACGCTCCGATTCTCGGCTTCGGAACAATCAACTGGGAGCAGGCCAAGTGCCTAGGGTGCAAATCTTGTGAGATATCCTGTCCAGAGGATGCAATCCTGTTGAAACCCAAGATTGAGATACCGATGTTCTTCGAGTTCTCCCCTGAATCGATTGAGGAGCTACCTTCGAATAGGGCACTGTTCTACCAAACTGTAAGGGAACTTGCTACAGAGAAACCGACTCAAGATATCATCTTGGAGAAGGAATCACCTGGGTTCGGCACTGTAGAAGTGGACCTTTGGTTATGTGTGGCTTGCAGAACCTGTGTTAGAACCTGTCCTGGACCTGATGGCGGTGCTCTAGATCTCGAATTGAAGTGGAGTTTGCCCGAGGTTGTACGTCAGATGACCACAGAACACTGACATTATCACTACAAACCACAAAAGAATCCGTACAGTTAGCAACTATCTTAAACTGGCGCACCATTTCAGTTTCCGAGATTCAAAACGGGGTTGAACTATCACATGATTGATTTCTCGTTTACAGATGCACAACTAGAACTCCAAAGAAAGGCTAGGGAATTCGCTCAACAGTACATGCTCCCTTATGCTCACTACTATGATGAAACGGGTGACTTCCCACTCCCAATCATAAGGAAGTGCTGGGAGGCAGGATTGATGAACTTGGCCATTCCGAAAGAGTACGGTGGTCCTGGTCTAGGTGTGGTTGAACAGTGTTTGGTGGTTGAAGAGATGGCTGCTGGATGTGCTGGAATGACCACTAGCATCTATGTGAATAGTCTTGGTGTCGAACCAATTCTGGTTGCAGGCACAGATGAACAGAAGGAGAAGTATCTGCGACCACTCACTAATGACTTAAAATTCGCTTCTTTTGCATGCAGTGAACCGTACATGGGGAGTGATGTCGCAGGTATCAGAACGTGTGTCAATAAGGAGGGTGACTACTATATCCTGAATGGCTCGAAGTTTTGGATTACCAATGCCCCATATGCGGACTACTTTACGGTGTTTGCAAGTCTTGGTCCTAGCAAGCGCCACAAGGCACTATGTGCATTCATAGTTGACGCAGATACTCCCGGAGTTAAGACGGGACCACCTGTGAAGAAGATGGGCCACAGGGCATCAGCAACAACATCCGTGATATTCAAGGATGCGAAGGTTCCGATGGAGAATATGCTAGGTGAGGAGGGACATGGATTCCGTATTGCCATGAAGACATTTTCCCTTACTCGTCCAGCAATCTCTGCATTTTCAACTGGATTAGCACGAGTTGCGATGGAATACGCTCGTGAATATGTCAACAAGAGAGAGGCTTTTGCGCAAAAACTTCGTGACTTTCAAGTAATTCAGTTCAAACTGGCTGAGATGTATATGAAAATAGAGACTGCTAGAGTCCTATACCTGAAAGCCGCTTGGACAGCTGACAAAGGTGAAGATGCAACTATTCCTGCTAGTGTAGCAAAGGCATATGCAACAGATGCAGCTATGGAAGTTACCAGTGAGGCTCTACAAATACATGGGGGATATGGGTACATTGACCAGTATCCTCTCGAGAAGTTTTTCCGGGATGCTAAACTCTACCAGATATACGAGGGCACCAGCGAAATCCAACGCCTCATTCTCGGAAGGTATGCTCTAGATGGATACACGCCTGCTATGGAAAAAAGCCCGAGCTGGAGAGCAAAGGGCAAGCCCGACTTCTGAATCGAACACACTTATGACAAAGTATGGTCATAGCCCTAATCAAGAGGCGTATCACGATGCTAATCAGAAGACTGAATGAACGCAAAGAAATCACGGCACTTGACGACACCAAAGTCCGGGAGATTCTAAACCCGCTCCATGATGATAACCACCTCCATCTTGGGTACAGTCTGGCACATGCAGTTCTCAAGCCTGGGCAATCCTCATTACCTCATAGATTCAAGGAGGCCTCTGAGGTATACTGCATCACAAAGGGTCAGGGTATCATGTACATAGACGATGATTCTGCCGAAGTGGGCGTTGGTGATACAATCTACATTCCCCCTATGGGAACACAATATATTGAGAATAGTGGCGCTGAAACTCTCGAGTTTCTCTGTATAGTCTATCCATCATGGCAGCCGGATGCAGAAGAGCTTGTAGAATAATCACTAAAATCAAGAAGATTGAGGGTCGAAAGCCGCTAATCAGATACTACTGCCCACCCGGCTCCTCAGGAATGATAATTGCCAGCACCAAGTACAAAATGAGGCCGGTCCCATAGCCCAGTGACTACAGCACCCATAGTATCCGTATAATTATCGGATCGATATTGAAATGCTCCGCAAGACCACCACAGACACCTACAATGACCCTGTTGGTCCGTGAACGATATAATCGCCCTGGATCATGTCCGCCAGGACCTAGAGGAATCTCCGCCATACTACCACCATACTGCTAACGTTAACGTTTCGATTTAACTATTCTGGACAGCATTAACATCACAAGCAAGCGGAAATGAGAACATGCTTAAGCATACGGACCGAATACATACTATTCCTCGGGAGATTGGCAAAGAATGGAGAAACGGACTTCGATTGCCTTCGTAATGATAATCATCGTCACAGGAGGATTACTGGCATTAGTTATTCTCCAGCGTGGAGGAACTCCTTTCGGTGGTAGTCGTATCCAGCTTGCTGGGTTGGCATTGTCCGGATACCTTGAAGACAGGGAACCGCAGATAGCATCAATGAGCATCTGCGGAAACAGTACTGATATCATATTTCCTGAGTTGATGGAGGCCAGTTTTGTCCCTCTTCCAAGTGGTGAATGGCAATTAACAGCATCCTTTGTTGATGATTCAGGTGGATATTACGAAATCGAAATCTATGAACGGTCTTTCACTGCAAATCTCACGGAAGTTGTGAGTATCAACACAGCTTTGTATGATGGTCTAAGTATGACATACGCCTCAAATGCTACACATGACGATATCATGTACACTCCCATGGGATTCAGTCTAGATATCATGTACACAGATGGTTCTTGGATATCACTTCTAACTCTACTGGATTCAGAAGGTCATCTTATTCTTATGAGCGGAACCGGACCCATAAACCAGAACCTCCTAGACGGCTACATACTGGAGCCGGGGGATGCACTTGACGGTCTCGTTGATGCAATTCACTCCGTCTTTCAGTATCATCTTGGATAATAATCAGCCAGCAGATGAGGACCGAAAATACATTCAAATTAGGGAGTGATGTTTAGTGGGAAGTGAAACACCTACGCAGACTGATAGTGGATTTTCAACAAAACGAATCGTTGTGCTTTCAATTACTTGTTGGCTAGCAATCTTCCTTACATCAACCACCACAGTGAACTAATGATAAAGTGGCGTTGAAAGCTCAAGAAGCTGTTGAACTTTGACGAACTAGTGAATTACTACAGACTTCCCAATCTTTTTCTCTTCAGATAGTAACCGTCGTATTTCACTACAAAGATTTTCTCTATTATTCTTCTCAAGAAAATTCCTTGGTTGAACTATCACTGGAATTCTAAACTGCTTAGTTTTTGAAACAAAATCTTTTGCGTTATCAGTGATAATCAAGTGAACTCTGCATGTCTTATTAAAAGCACAATCTATCACATGTTGATCTTTCCTTTGAATCTCTATTTCGTTCTCCTCTATAGGTCTTGCATAAACCAGAACCCCATCTTTTTGTAAATCATCTAGATGCTGCCGCACTAACCAATGAGATGATGCAGATCTTCCATACATATGTCTTACATACTCTTGCCGTATAGAAGGGCAAATCACGATATAGAAACCGTCCTCTCTAATTTTATTTATTATATTTCCATAATCTTCTCTTAGCTTGAAACAGCAAACAAAAACTGATGTATCAAGGATGACTGCCAAACCATTGCAGGCCATAGAATTCATTCCTCTTCCTGTTCTCTAGCCTGTCTTGCAAGTTCAATTTCCACTAACTCACTCTCAAGAAATCGAAGGTATGTTTGCAGTCCTCCATAAATTATACCATCATCACTGATATTCACTTCTTCAATTGATGTACCTTGACTCTCATCGTCCAAGTGTATCCAAAGAATAGCGACATCATCTGGAGTTATCGTCCCATCAGCAATTCTCCTCTGAATTCTTGCGATTAGATGTTCTGAATGCGTTGCTGCAAAAACTTGGTGCCCCCTTTGCATCATTTCAATCAAGAAATCAGCCGATAGTGCTTGAAGTTCAGGATGAAGATGTATCTCGGGTTCCTCTATGAGAATTGGCGCATTTCTCGGTGCAAGAATGCATTTGCCAACCACAGTCAAAAACTGATTAGATCCAAATCCATACAATGCGACTGGCAATGTTTCATTGCCATCATAAATTCGACCCCTGCCTTCTACTTTTGGACCTGGTTGTACTAATGCCTCAAATCCAGGAATTCCAAACATTGCTGCCCATTTTTTAATATCCTCTAAATCATCATCAACAATATGATCGCTGTAAATCAGCTTACTGAGGAAATATGTGACGAAACTCAAATCATCAGGAATTCTCTCGGGGGGGGTATCTCTTTGTTGATAATCAATAGAAAAGAAGCCTCTCACTGCGGGAATAAACTCGATATTATCAACAAATCTACTTAATCCTGATCTACTTACCATGTAACCAAGTCGCAGAGATTCCATTGTGGTTTCTCTCAGATACTCAGGTAAGATTCCTGTCCATGCTCCCAGAAAACGTCGTGGAAGATAGGTCTGCTCTCTACTCCCTTTGTTATCCATCATTAGTGAGAAGTTATGTTCATCATTAGAATCCGAGGATGTTTCACTCGCTGGGTCTGTATCAGTATACTTCTCCAACATTTCAGAAAGCTGAATGAGGCCTTCCTGCATATTATCCCGCAATTCCTCTAGTTCCTCTAAACCATCATACTGGTTGAAGGGTATCCACAAATCTTGTCTTCTATAAAACAGGGAAGTGTCACATAATCTATCCAACCCATCATAAATGCACAATTGGGTGCAGTATGATCCTGTGATAGAGAATGACACTCTAAACTTGAATGGAGTAATCTCATTCCTATTTGTTACAGAACCATTCAGTGACAGAAACATTGGTCCAATTGCGTTCTTTCGATGAAGCCAGCGAAAATCATGAAAGGAACTACTGGCATGAGTAGATCCCCATTTTAAGCATCTAAGAGCAAGTAAAGCATGCAATACAGATGACTTTCCAGATGAATTTTTCCCGATAAGGATGTTCATTTTCTTGACAGGAAATTCAACTTTTAAGAGAGATTTAATATTCTGAATAACAATACTAGTTATCGAAATCTTGTCCTCAGGTTTCGTGAAACCTGAACGACCCCAATCATCCACTCCACCTTGACGTTTTCTCAAAAAATCATCCGAAAGGCTGACTCTACTTTCGGAAATTTGTAGAATTTCAGCTTTTTCCAGAATACCCAGAAGTGCATTCGCTCCCATCCACACATTCGTATCGGAAGAAGCACGCCCTGAATACATCATGATACGTTTCGTCAAGGTCGTGATTTCAATAGGTTCATTTTCGTGAATGTATTCAAAAAGAACTTGAGATTCTTTCCAATCAAATACTAGATTATTCATTACTTCTTTGAAGTCATTCCATTGTTCATACTCCACGTATCTTGTAACTTGTTTTCCTCTATCTGTTAGCTTGTATTTAGAACCAACTTGTTCAAGAATCCCGATTTGAACAAGGAACGGGCTCTGTCTCTGAAGGGTTTGTTTCTTTTCTTTGGTCTTCTTCTCTACTTCACTTGTTGAGTACTCTCCACTTTCTCCCGCTGTTCTGAACCATGCTGACAAAACAGAAAGCAACCTATCTGAAGAAATCCCTATTGGAATCCGAAGTTTTTCCATAAAGTCCCCTTCCTCAAACTTACATCACTAACTCATATTTCTATTGATGCCTTTTCAAAAAGCATGAAGAAGGATCTACGCGAGAAACAGAAGTGGAGCTGGATATCAGAATTACCTTTACAGTGAAATCAAAATCATCTGATGATACAGCACACGAAATTACCAATCGATTGATAGCACTATTTCAGACTCTGGGTTTCAAGCAATTGAAATCCGAATGAATGTACTGCTTGTTTCGTCAATCTATTTCACTTTCGGATTCCAAACAACTTTCGATTTCATCGAGCCACACGTTCAACATACTCTCTTTGGACAGTTGTTCCCGAACATACTCTACAGCTTCTCTGGACATATTCACGCTCAATGTGAACAATTTTGGAATAGTGACTTCTGCATAATCCGGATTTTTAGTCTTAGTCAGTGTGGACTGCAATGATCTGAAGCTTGCGTGAAGCGTGTGTGCCAAACCAGTATCAATACTATCTATAGTAATTTGTTCTGACTGGTGGCTGTCATCCAGAATTGATGTTGGCACCAACATGCCCCCCTCAATCCGAACGATATTGGCAAAGCTGAGAATTGTTCTATATGCTCTTTCCGCCTTCTTACGTCTACCACTGCTCCATGATTTATCGTGTTTTTGCTCGACATGTACCACCAAGTCAGCAATGTCAAAAGGCTGTCCGATACGTTCTTTCAGGAATAGGACAATCTCAATCCACTCAGGGGAACTCAGAATCAGTTCTGCAAGCAACTGCCCACACTCATCATCTTTTTCATGGCCCAGAAGTATTGCGAACTTTCTTCCTTCGTCAGTCAGAATGAATGATCCATACTCTTCCCCATCTGCAACAAGCCCAAGACTTCTAGCATCTCCTAGGGCTTTGCCTACTTCACTATAATGCATCCCCACGTGCGTCGAGAATTCTGTTCCTTTAGCCGTTTTCTTGTACCTGTAGAGGCCTTCAATCACACGTCTAATTGTTCCCATTGTCTGGATTGGTGTCGCAATCCTAGGCGAGGTCTTCTCATCAGACACTTCCTATCCCCTCCTTGATATCAATTAATGTGATTTCATCGTCCACAGTCGACATGAGACCACACTTTTCCAACCACTCAAGGGCCCGTTTCGCGCGCTCGGGCGACTTCTCTCCAGACTCCTCAAGTAAGAAGGAAACAGCATCATCAACAGTGACAGTCCCGTGTATTCTTATCAATCCCTTAATAAATCGGTATAAAGCAGAATATTGTAGAACTGGTTTCAGAACGGAAAAGTCCTCATCTCCAGGTTTTTCACCAATAAAGAGAACGGATTGATCAACTGGATTGTATATTCCTTCATCGACCTTTCGAAGAAGGCCTAGTCCAACAAAGAAGGCGTTAGTACCAGAGATTTGCGTTCTTGCAAGTCGTGTCATCTTCATCACAGTCTTGTAGTGGACCGGTGATTTCCCATTATCAGTCAAGACGACATATGCTCTGAGAATCAAGACATGTTTCTCAAACTTCATACTTGAAGTAGGAACTAAGGTTGGCTTCTCTTCTTCTGTCATTAGTCCCCTTCCTCATTATCAAAATTCTCTTCCAATGATTTCTTTTCAAGCTCATTTTGTAAGGTATCAAGCCATGCCACAAAGAGACTACTATTCGCAATTTGCTTTCGAAAGAAGTCTACAGCACTAGGTGTTTTCTTAACAAATACGACAAAGAAGTCGGGAATACCGAACTCAGCGTAATCTGTCAACATCCTTACATTAGAAATAGATGAAGAATAGGTTCCGGTTTCAGTTGGTGATTTTGCAGGTTCTTGGCCATCAGATGGGCCCAGTAATTCGGATTCTCCCCCCATAGATAGTATCGATATAATGTTCCCATCATCAATTTCTATCAGGCCTGCATATTCAAGAATCGACCTGTACGATCTGGCAATCTTCGTGCGCATTCTACTCTTCCATCGCTTCCCTAGTCTTCCTTCTACATGCAAAACCAAATCTAGGGGATTCTTGGGAATGCCCCGATTAATCTCCAGAAACGTGACTATCTCACTCCAGTTCTCCAATTCGATAATCTGCTTAGCAATCAGTGTTCGACAATCCACCTCTTTCCCAAAATCCAGTAGCCTTGCAAAATTCTCGCCCACACTTGTTAGTATGTATACTCCTCTGCCACCTGTCGTTTCCATTAGGCCAAGGTCTCTCGCAGCACTAAAACCTTTACTCACAGTGATTTCGTGCAAACCGACTAGTTTTGCTAAATCCTTGTATGTGGCACGTTTTTTGAAGGAGAATAGTCCTCTCGTAACTTTTCCCACTGTTTCCATTGTCACTGCAGGAGTTGCGATTTGTACACTTTCATAATCACGGTCCAAAGTACACACCTAAGCGTTAGGTACCTTCGACGCCTAATAAACTTATGGTTAGGCTATTAGGCCACTAAGACCTACAAAAGTCCCGATGAAATTATTCTTGGGTGATAGTTATCATGATATCACAGTAAACAAAGTCGTCTGCTATTCTCCAATCTGTACAAGCAATTCTTTTGCTTCAGCAACAATTCTCTTGGCCTGAGAATGAGGATGACCATGAGTAGTAATCCCCTCGCTGAGTTTCACTGCTCTCTTGAGGTTCCGCTCTACTGAATCACTGTCTAGATTTTCACCCTCCCTCGACATCATTACTCTTACTCCCAATACCAACATCTCTGAGAGATCTATTCGGACGGAATCAGTGTCCCATTTATTCAGGTAACTCTCGAGAATTTCAATACACTCCTCAATCACAGCACTTGCCTCATCTAGTTCGTCCTGTTCAATCAACAGTTGTGCAACCTCATGAAGGACTGAAGCGGTTTCTATCTCAAGGGTCGGGTCTTCTTCCGCCTGGTCCCTGTAGTACTGAAGAAGTTCTTCAAGTGCACCATGGTCCATTCCACTATCCGCAAAGACAGACTCTCTAAGGTCTGAAACATACATCGTCTGAAGCATTTCCCTGATGTTCTCAGCAACCTGCTCATAATCGTCTATTCGAGTTCCAAGCCCATGACCCTCTCCAAAGTGGTCATCTACAATCTGTTGAAGTCTGGCCTCAGCGTCTATCATTGCATCTTGAATTCCCACACCCTCTTCCATCGTCACTAGTATCCATGAATAGACCTCTTCACCAGTTATGTCTGACCTGACATTGAGCACTATATCCCGATTCTCTTTGCGTAAGATACAGACCAGTTTCTCTGACTCTATCTGAAGGTACGTACCAGCACTCACTCTTTTTGTTTCGAACTTGCGGGCGAAGTAGCTGCTCTCTCTGAACACCACAGCTTCTCTTGTATGAAGCTCAGGGTCAAATATGTGATCAAAATCATAGCTCGCACCCTCAAGAAACACCTTGCCTGAAGATATCAGACTCAGAATCTCGTTATCGGCCATCCCCCTGGTACTGAGTTCCTTCAGAAAGGAATCATCAACATCATCAGGAATTCCAATGCGCCAGCATGCATCATGTCTGTCTGTACCATTGTTCTTGACGGGACATAATGACTCGTCATGTGTTACTGTCAGAGTAATATGTTCCACATCACGGCTCATCAGATCAGATGCTGTCTGAGGCAATATCATTCGTACATGTACAAATGGAGTCTTCCGCTCAACATATGGCTTGAAGAGTTGAAGCTCACCATAGTCAATATCATCATACAACCTCCAAGTCAAGTAAACCTCTGAATCTCTTGAGCTTCGTAATGGGAGTCCTGTCACAACTGGAGTGCGAAGTAAGGCAATGAGCTCTGAGGTTCGTTGGATGACCCTTTTGTCGACTAGCTCACCGTCATCTAGGTCGCAGAAACTGACCACATAACCCTCCGAGTCAATATCCAACGAAACACAACTTGCTACACACAACTTGAAACAGTCAAAGACTTGAGTAAGCCTTCGCTGCACTTTCGTGCCAAGTTCTGATGGAGCCTGAAGCCCCCTTGGCACTACTGAGATACCCTGCTGAGTGAATTCCGACACACACAATCCACGGATTCCAGTAACTGAACCTCTCTTCTGTCTGACAAGATCAAGTTTCCCCTGAAGGGCCCATTCACCCTCATTACATATCCAGAGGTAGTCATCCCCTGAATGATTGCTCACTGCGATATCGTAAGTCCCAGATGGACTACTATGGTTCAACAGACATCCCACAATCTCATCCCTATTAGTCGTGGCCCAGCTCATAGAAGACTTGAGCATAAGGGGCTCGGATCCCACCCAAACTCCAACAAGCATCCTTTCTCGATTGTACCTCTCCTCGAGTACCATACTATACGCGGATTCGTCCTCATCCTTTGTATACACCAAGAACTGACCATACCTAATAGAGGCGGATTCCGGAACAGGCCGAGCGACCATTGTCTTCACTCGCTTTCTCAAGTTAGCCCAGACCGCTCGAATGTCGAATCTTGACACACTCTCTTCTGATTCCTCTTCCATAGTATGTCTGAAACTCATCTGTTTGAGTTGCCAAGGTCTCAACATGTCCCATAATTGTTTGAGATGCTCTTCAGTCAGTGACGGAAACTCCCTTACAAGTCCCAGAAGCATAAGGAACAGATAGTTGCCGTAAGAGAGAGTAAGATGCGGTCTGGCACTCAACAGGTCCTCCAACATCTCATGGTCTTGTGGGTTCAACCCCTCCGTCATTCGAGTCCCACGCATCCATCCCATAGTGTCCCATAATTGAACGGATATTGGGTCCGTCTGCAGGAGATTCACAATATCATTCAAGACTCTACTACGATTTGCTTTCTGATCTGTTGTTACAAGTGATCCTAATCTCTTCAAGAATCCAGTCCAATCCTCTTCTATATCCGTGGTGTTTTTCTCGCATGATTGCAGGAGCGTCTTGACAACCTGCGAGATGTGTTTGAGTTCAATGTACTCAGCTCTCTTCTCGCTGAATCCGTGAAATCTCACCAGAGCCTCATTAGGCGGCCTATGAACGCTCTTCTTGTTGCTGGTAGGAGTTAGAATCTCCCTGTAGCCGCGATGATGTGTAATCAGTGCCTTTGGGATAATATCTCTCAGAGGCATGTAGGACTTCCCGTGTCTAGAAGTTGGCATCCTCGTCCTGTATGTCAGACGATGTCCCCCAGATGTACGTGTTCCAAGACCTCTTTTCAAGGAATACGTCTTCAGCTTGGTAGTCATTGAAGAGCCGTCCTGTACTACTTCCTCCTCCAAGTAATTCCTACACCATGGTACGAGTTCCAAAGAATCTCGAATGAGTTGTTCTTGAAGTGCAGCATCCTGCAACACATCGATTGTTCGAATAGGACTTCTACCTCTCCTCTTGCGGGGTGAATAACTGATAGACTCCCTTGTAACATTCCAGAATCTCGACGACCAATTCTGAAGAGGTTGAATCTCCACCAGATCAAAGGATGCATTGGTTCCATCCTCACTGACTATGACTCTGAGGTCATCAAGCAGAGGAGTCAATTGGCCCGAAGCATAGGGTCGGATGGGCAGATTCCAGACAATGTCTGTGGTCACACCACTAAGAAATGACCTGTCGGCAAATGGTATTACTGACCTTCTCTGATGCAGGGATGAAGTGAGCTCTGTTATCTCAGGCTCACCAAACCATACTACAGTGGTTCCTGTCTGCCTCAACTCAACAGCCAAGATACGTTCCAACTCAGAGAGCGCGGAGCGAAGCCTAGGCGGCACTACACTCCTTAACAGACTCCATCCACTGACAACTACGATTTGATCACGTAATCCCTCCAACTCCTCTCCTATCATCTCCTCAAGGGTGGGTAGTGATTGTCCTCTGAAGAGAAAATCATGAACAACTGAAGAGAGGTCCCGGATCTTGGATGTGCGAAACAGCTCACGAATCTGTTGAAGGTGTTGGGATAATCCCAATCTTGTTTCAGCCAAGGGTCCATGTCCAAGATCTCCGGCTAGGTCCAACCATATCACTTTGGAGCAGGACACCTCCGATTTGAGGTCTTGAACTAGCCTTAACCCATGCCAGTATCTTGCTATCCACGTAGCAGAGATTCCAGACCTTGATGCCGAGTTAACAGCAAGATATAGGACGAAACGCCCGTTTCTGCTCTGGGTAGACTCGTCATGGGGACTATAGGGACTTACAGTCTCCAGTGGATGACCCTTCTCACTAATCAACTCAAGCTGGTCCTTACTGCTCTTTACCACGGCTGTGAGTTTCAACAAGTCTAGGGTTTCGTCCTTAATGACAATCAGTACATGTTTATCCAGACGACGTCGCAATTGAGCTGGAGCATTCCTACAAAGCTCCTTGACTAGTTTCCACATTACAGGACGAACTTGAGCCGAGTCCTGAGTAGTATCGAGAACGATTACCCCAGTGAGTGACGAAACCGGAGTTACATCACCAGTGATTTTACCATATTCTTTCGCAAGCCCTTTGGCGTACGCTTCAAGCTGTTGTTTCTCATCCTTTCTGGGAGTATCCTTGACTGCGGCATCCCACTCGCTCTCAGTGAGAGAACGTCTCCGAAGGATGAATCCGGGTATGGCCATCTTGCCATGCTTCTTTGAAACCTTTTCCTTCGATATAATCTCCCAGTCAAAAGCAGTCTTACTCTTGATGTCAAACACTGCCACAGGTTTCCAGACTACCAGTTGAGATGGCAGTCTTGGATTCTGGATCACATACCGCTTGAACATGACCAAGTCCGCACGCCCCTCTCCCAGCTCTGTTGTCACAGGAACCTCGGCTACCAGCAGCCACTCATCACCCTCGTCTGCCAGAGAGTCCCCGTCAAGAACCACAGACTCCAGACCGAATGGTTGTGGGAGTCCGTTCGACATCAACCTGTGCCAGCGAATACCTTGCCATCTGGCACGTCTGACAGTTTCCTCCTGCATCCTCTTGGCATCTTCATCACGAAGAATACCACGCCTGCAGTAACAGTCCAAGAGGTCCGCCCAGATCTCTTTGCACTCCTTCTCTTCTCTTGAAACATCCTTCTTGACCCTCCTCAACTCCTCTATCTGTTCCTTGAAGAAGGACTTGTTCAGAGTCTGTCTGGACGCCTCAACAGACTCGGTGACCACCTTGGGTCGACCAGTGCGTGTGCCATAGATCGACTCGATCTCAGCCACAATCTCTCTCAGAATCTTATCCGCATCAGGTCCTGTCTTCTTTCTACCCTCCTTTCTTCTCGACCTTGCGAATCCCCACCTTCCCGACTCACCAGAGGTGTAGAGATACTCCAGGAATGGTGACAGCCGCCAGATGAGGAGACTCACATACCTTCTGGCTGCGTTCATCGGCACATCATAGATGAAACACTTACGACAGAGCTCGAGAACATGTGACCTGATCATGTCCGCAAAGTCAAGCTCTCCCAGAGTCGCATGTGACACCTCGACCCATCCAAATGTACTATCCTCACCGTACCCGAAGATGGGCTTCCCGCCTCTCTGTCCAATCACCTCAGGTTCAGGGAAGGGGAACCGTGTCACCACGTAGTTTCTCAGCTGCGCCCCGGCCATGTTTATCAGCCGGTTCATTCGACCGACCTGCCCCGTTCTCTCACTCCGGACCCGCTTGTACTCCTTGTTCCCAAACGGGGCTGTGGTCTTCCAGATCATCTCGTAGAAGTTTCGCCTCATGTGCCTCTCTACACCAGTTATGTGTGAGAAGTCACGGTCACCACTCTTCTTGCTCTCCTCCCATTTCTTCATGGCCCCGGTCCATAGATTCTGAGTGCGGGTGTAGACATCCTTCGTGTCCTTTGTGACTCGCTCGCGTAGAAGATTCCTGAGGGATGAGAGACCGTTGAGGTAGGCTCGGGCTATGACCCGGGCTGGACTATAGGGGTATGACGGACTGCTCTTCTCTGTGCCCTCTGAGGCCATAGGATAACATTTCATGTCTTATTATATAAAGGCGCGGTCTTTTCGTAGTCAAATTACCTAGCTAGGCGCCATGTGGGCCCATCACATCACAGTTTAATCAAATAATCTTCATAGATTTATATGGTATTGATTCTATGAAAGTGTGGAGATTATCACCTAACATCCACAAAGGATGTTGAGTGAAACCCTCTGACCGGAAACAGGTCGGAGATTTATATGGAAAGGTGAAACGCTTGGGTCATTCCAGTAAGACAATCATCAGTGTTAAGGTTCCTATCAAGTGGGAATCCATGACAGAGAGGCAACGTACTCGTCTGTCAAGGATAACCGGCAGGGACACTCGGGTGATTCGTGCTTTTCTTGGGGTGATTGCGCGTCGCGAAGATGAACTAATTGTCGGCAAAAGGAAAAAGAGAATCAGTGGAGCAAAGCTCGAGAAGCTGACTCTCACTGCGAAGAGGTTCAAGAAGGAATCACAACGAAGACTGGTTGTCCCTCACGACTTCAAGGAGCGATTTCCGAATATCTCACTGAATGAGCTACAGGAATGCAGACAGGTAGCAGTCGCCATGTGGCAGAGCTATCTTGAACTCGGGGGTGAACCTCCCCTCAAGTCCCGTGGTTACAAACCACACAAGCTACCGCGCTATGTCTTCAACAGACGGTTCAAGATAGTCTATACTCCAAAATCGGAAGTTAAACACTGGGTCGAGCTTCAGGACTCCCTTGATTCGGCCCAAAGAGAGGGACGGTTACACGACAAGCTAATGATTCCCTTGAACCCGTCTTCCTACCATCTCAACAGACTGAAAGAGGGACGGGTGACATCACTTCGTTTCTTCAAGGACTCAAGACGGAAGTGGTGGGTAGTATTCTCTGTAAGAGTTGAAACTGCACAGAAAGACAGCTCACACAAGCCGCCCGCAGTACTGGGTATCGATCTCGGAATCAACAAAGCCGTCTGTTCCGTTCTTCTGACTCAGACTAGGCTCAGACATGTGAGATATTTCACGCAACCTGAGAAGGCCAAGAGAATCAAGAAGTACGATGATCTCGTGTCAACTCTCCAGAGAGAGATGGATACCCACCTGAACAATGGTCAACCAGCAGACGGGGTCGTCAGAAAGCTTCGCAGCTTGCGCGGTCGAAGACTCCGAATCAGTGTTGACCACGACAGAGTACTTGTCAAACGACTCACAGACCATATCATTGAGTTGTCCGAGAAGTATGACCTCTACGTGGCCATAGGCAAGCTGACCCACATTCGGAGGAAAGCTGGTAGGGATAGTAAGAAACCCAAAGCCTTTCGTGCATTGATGGCGAGATGGTCATTTGCTAGAATCAGCGATGGCTTGAAACACTCCCTCACAAGGCACGGTTGGAAGGTGAAGGGGAGAGATTCTCGATTCATTCCAGTCTTGGAGTATTGGACAAGCAAGACCTGTCACAAATGTGGACACATCGGAATCCGTCCGAAACAGTCCCTGTTCATCTGTCACACCTGCGGCTATCGCGACAATGCCGACAAGAATGGTGCCATCAACATAGCTAGGCGCCTCATCAAGCTCATTCCCCGTTTACGGGATGAGACCAATGGACTAGGGGGTTGGCTTCTCCCTCGCGAGAAGGAGAGATATCCCCCGAAGACCTGGAGGAGTTCGCGCTCTAAAGGGAAGTCCTCATCGTCCTCGAAGCTGTCAGCTTCAAGGGGACGGTCCGTGGTTGAGTGTCATATTCAAGCCGCTCTTGAGTCGTTTGACGACACTACCGATCCTGCCATGGAAAAAACCGTGGAAACATCGTCTGCCACCATTGACGCCCAAAAGGCATCTGACAGCAGTGGTAACTCAGTGCAGCGAACAGAAGCTCAATCTGCAAAGAGGAGTGAAGCTCCAATGAATTCGGATGAAGCCTGTGACGAAGGACCAGGGGCGGCCTTGGTTCCAGTTGGTGACGACTGTCATGGGAAGGGTGGAACACGGAAGTCGAAGGTTCTAGAGGGTGTTCACTCACCTTTCTTAGACTCTTAAAACAGGTCAGTGCATGCAGCCGATCGTATCAAAATCCTCCTACTAATCTGAAAGATTATATGGCGGGTAGAGATGAGCGTAAATCCATCTGCTAAAGGAATGACTTCATTATGCCCCCGAAGGACATGAAAATCATAGCCATGGGATGTATGCAATGTATGTATGCAGCGAGCGATTTAGCGGGGACGATGAAGTTACAGTACGACGGCACTGTGCGGATAATCAGAATGCCGTGCACCGCGAGGCTGGACATCAACTTCATCTTGAAGGCGCTGCAGGAGGGTGCGGACGGCGTGCTGGTCATAGGGTGTCATCCTGGCGACTGTGCGTACAAGACTGGTAACTTGGGGGCAGAACGGAGAGTCAGATTCGCAAAGAAGCTTGTTGGCCAGTTAGGAATGAATGAGGGTCGCGTGAGGATGGTGATGGTGTCAGCGGCGGAGGGTGACAAGTTTGCGGCGTATATCAACGAGTTCGCAGATGAGATAAGAGCGATAGGACCGAACCCGATTAGACTCTAACAATAACACTAATGCCCTTCAGGTATTATTCATCCAATCCAAGGCCAATCTCAGTCTGTCTTGCACTTCTTGATCATCAGGGTATTGTTTCAGATATCTTTCAGAGTACATTGATAATAGGTCCCACCTTTCCAAGTTTTCCGAACACTTTATCGCGAAATACAATGGTTCTTTGGCCAGAGGGTCCACTTCCAAGATTTCCTCAAGCAAATCTAATGCTTGCTGCCATTTCCTTGCTTCAAAGAGTTTCATCGCTTCAACAAATTTGTTATGATAAGCTATTCCAACTATCCTCGGCTTATACGCCATTACTCCAATGCTCACAAGATACAAATCATGTACCAGACCAACACAGAGTCCTACAAAGAATGCAGTTAACATATCAATTTCTGAGAACCCAATCCACACCAGAGCTGCTGTTCCCACTCCCCACATAATTGGTCTGTAGATAACCTCGAAAAGATATCGAGATTTGCTTATTGAGCCACTCAATTCATTCAACACAATCACCTGTCATCTACTCTGAGTCGTTTTTCCTATAATAGGGGTATTTTTCACGCTTTAATCAAACAATCACTATTTCTTTCGACCTAAGAGTCAAAGAGATGACAATAATGTAAGCCAATTAGGACTAATCCAATAATATTTAACTATAGTGAACATAACTGAACACAGGAACTGGTCAAAATGATAATCACACCCACAATTATTGCACTACGCGAGGGTATCGAGATAGCTTTGGTCCTTTCGATAATGCTACTCTACCTAAGGAAAATAAATCGGACTGATCTGAAACGTTACGTATTGGCTGGAACGGTACTGGCTATTGCAGCAAGTATCTCGATTGCTCTCATAATGGCCATGGTATGGGGAGTCTTTGAAGGACCAATGCTCAATATGTTTGAAGGTTCTGTAGTCCTAATTGCTGCACTTCTACTGACGACTATGATAATATGGATGCGGAACGCAGGTTCACGAATAACTTCTGAGATTGAAGACTCAATGAGAACAAGTACCAAACGTGAGAGTGGTCTTGGCCTGGCAATGCTGGCATTTGCCCTAGTCCTGCGTGAAGGTGTGGAGATTGTACTCTTTGCTGCTGCTCTTGCTATACAAGATGGAGCTGTAACATATGTGGGTGTGGCCCTAGGTCTAGCTTTGGCCGCCATAACAGGTGCGGCATTATACCAAGGTTCTCTAAGGATAAGTTTCAAATCATTCTTCCACTGGACATCTGTTCTCCTTGTTCTCTTTGCAGCTGGGATGATTGCATATGGCATACATGAGTTGCAGGAGGCAGGATTACTTCTAATCGGTCCACTTGAGGTGTGGAACATCAATCCTCCACTACTTCCTGATGGAAGTTATCCTCTCTTGCATGACAAAGGGCTAATCGGAGGACTAGCAAAGGCACTCCTTGGATACAATGGGAACCCATCCGCTCTGGAAGTCATTGCCTATGCTGCTTATCTTACACTCATCACTGTCTATTTTGTGAGGACCTCTAGTACCAAGTCGAAGTCTCAGTCAGATTAAGAGGAAAAACCAGTACAGGTACAATCTGCGTAGTTGAATATCAACTGACTTCAGGACAACTCCCTTCTCTTGATTCATGTTGATTAGATGTACTAATGGGATGTACGTGATCAGTTTCACTCCTAGAAATGCAGAGTGAAGGTGTGCACCAACCTATAGATAATAAAGCAATCAAAAACATAATTTTCATGTAACTGGAAATACTCGTAATCAATCCACCCTACTCCTTGGGTCCAATGAATAACTCCCAAACAGAATCTGATAGAATTCTGGACCAAGATCGAAAACGTACACTACTATTTGGTTGTGCAAAGAAATATCTCTAAGAGGGGCAGGATACATTAGAAAAGAACGAGGGGGTACCAGCAATATGACTAGGAAACAACCTAAGAAATCAAGGAATAAGACAAAGCATCCCCTGAAGGAGAGAGTTAGGAAACTCTTCAAGGACAACAAACTCTGTACCACTGCATTCGATTTACTTGAGAGAGATATAGAAGTCCAAACAATGTTGGAAGACTCAAACAGAATGGCAATTGACCGGATGGGCTACTCAGACCATGGCCATACTCACTCACTCATAGTGAGTATGAACGGCATGAAACTCTTGAACACACTTCGCTCAGGAATTGAGCCGACAATTGTTAAGGAAGGGACTGGCTCATTTGAAGATGCACAGCTCATAGTACTGATGTCCTGCTACCTACACGACATAGGAATGGGAATACACAGAGATGAACATCACATATTCTCAGTGGCCTTGGCAACACCAATCTTGGATAGAATTCTGGCAAAGGTCTACCCACGAAACATCCACAAATGTGTGCACGTCAGAGGACAGATTCTCCATGCGATTTACTGTCATGACAAGCACGTTCGTCCCGAAACAGTTGAAGCAGGCGTAACAGGAATCGCTGATGCAACTGACATGACAAAGGGTCGGGCACGAATACCCTTTGAGGCAGGTAGTGTGAACATCCATTCAGCATCAGCTATGTCAATCGAACGAGTCATCATAAAGAAGGGCGAGGAGAAGACCGTAAGAATTGAGGTCGTGATGAACAACGTATCAGGAATCTTCCAGATACAGGAGCTCCTAGAGCGTAAGATTCGAAGCGCAACCCAGCTTGTTGAGCACATTGAACTATATGCTGTGATGGCCAGTAGAGAGGATAGAATTCTGCACGATGAGATGCGAGTTCTCTAAGGCAGACACTAGGTTCTGTTCTATATGATACATCAAAGCTTTCGGAATCGTTCATATTTCGGAAGGTATATGTACGATAACTAGCTCGCGCCAATCCGTTCTAGAATCGAGGCTATCATCTTGAAGCTTGATCCAATAGACGAACAAATAATCTCCATGCTGCAGGAGGATGGGAGAAGATCCTTTTCAGACATTGCTGAGAAGACGGAGCGCACTGAAGTCACAATACGACGTCGCGTAAGACGTCTTCTCAAACAAGGGATAATCATAAGATTCACTGTTGTGATTGATCCACTGAAGACTGGCAAACAGATTCGTGCAGTGATTAGGGTCAAGACAATGATGAAACAAGCATCTGCAATTGCCGACAAGGTCAAGGACTTCGAAGAGGTAAGTGAGGCTTTCTTCCTTGATGGTGCATGTGGACTCATGTTGAAGGTGACAGTAAAAGACCTCTCCGAGCTCAGACAGTTCTTGGAAAAGCGGCTTGGACGACTACCTGGTGTTGGCGAGGTTGAAACATGTATAGTCCTTGAGGACATAAAATCCGTATTCTAAGGCTTGGAATCGCAGTTGAAACAAACCAAGCTACGAATCTGCGGCAAGGACATCCAACAACTGCTGCTTTACGCAGAAGCGGATTTGCCACTGGAGTCTGTCGCCCTTCTCTTTGGAAGGTATGAACAAAGCACCTGTGTAGTCACCGGTGTGGAACAAGTGCAGAATGTTTCCGATTCAGGTAGGACATCATTCATGGTGAACCCTGAAGAACAGTGGAAACTTATGCTGAATGCCGAATCCCGTGACGAGCACTTGGTCGCAATCTTCCATTCTCATCCTGCTCTACCACAACCTTCGTCAAGGGACATTCGAAACATGCAGCTCAATCCAGTTATCTGGCTGATTGCATCAAAGAGCACAGGCGAGTGGGTTTACAGAGCTTTCATTCTTGCCAATGGTTCCCCGATGGAGATTCCAATCGTTCTCCACTGAACAGTACGACTATCTTAGACCTTTGATGGTTCCAGAGGTCTTCTTGGGCTGAAATGATACACGGGATTCGCCGATTAAGCTGATTAATGCGGTCGAAGTCATCACTTGCGCTAGGGAAAGTGTACTGCATTGAAGCACTCCAATTCCAGTTTCCTCATCATATTCGGTGAGAAAGAACTTGGAATCTGCAACAGACACTTCGCCGAAGAGAGAGAGCAGTATCCTGCGGATTGCTGTTGTCAGTTGTCGATTGCTCACCAGAGTACCTTCGCGGTGCAATAAGAATCTGACATAGCGTTTATTGTTCTTCGTCACTCTTCAGCGCCCTCCTTGACAACTTCTACCCCTGGCGCAATAAAGTCATCATCCAGTTTTCGCTGGTTCTGCTTGACAATCAAGTCGGGTATTTCATTAACCACAGTTCCCAAAAAGGCAAAATCAAGACCAAGAAGTAGTCCAATGTATCGCATTGCCATTGATGATCTCATGAGTATTGGCTGATTAGATCCACTTGTCAGGACAATTCGCATCCCTGCACTGGCAGCAGTTCTTGCAGTTTCTCGATAGACCTTGATGACCTTGGATCTATCAAGACCATTCTTCAGAAGCAATGGTGCTATAGGTATCTCCAGTGCTGTCCCTGATGCTGAGGCGAGCTTTGCGGTGGTGTGTTTGAGTGAGATACCTTGATTATGGGTTATAGTCAGGAGGTCCACTCTAGTATCTTCTGCTGCCCAGTTTGAAACCTGAATATTGTCTAACGGAACCGTTACAATGGCAGATTTTCTGCGGACATGACCTATCTGTTTCTTGGCAGATGCGAGTGATTCAGTGTTCAACTGGGTTCTTTTTAAAATCAAGAAACCGTTTTCCAACCTGACGATTGGATGGTCCAGCTTGGAGCTAACTGCAATCCCTGAGAAACCTAGTTTCATAGCCATTCGTACAAAAGGGTC
>JAUVHR010000115.1 GCA_030593165.1 Candidatus Thorarchaeota archaeon | reverse complement strand
GTAACCACCGAACTTCTCTTTCACAGTCATAACATCAGCAAGTCCTTGACAGGGATGATACTTGTCACACTCCATGTTGATGACTGGTATATCAGCCCAGTAAGCAAAGTTGTTGATGACCTCATTAGCTCTGCCATAAATCCAACCTACTGGATCACCGTAACATCGGATGGCAATTGCGTGACCCATGCGAGCAAGAACCCGAGCAACATCAGAAACACGTTCCGTAGAGTACGCTTTCTCATCTCCCTCAAGGGCAGGTGCGTAGATCTTGCTGGGGTCTAGGAAATGAGCATGACCACCGAGTTGAGTCATTCCAGCCTCGAAGGAGTTGCGAGTACGCAACGACTGATTGTAAAAGATCATGAACAGTGTCTTCGCGTCGAGAAGCTTATGAGGCTCCCAAACGGCGAACTTCTTCTTGAGGTCGATGGCCACATCAATGATGGTATCGATCTCCTCTCTTGTATAATCCAGCAGAGAGATGAAGTCTCTGCCTCTAAATCCGTCGGTCTTCACCATTTGTCTCACGACCGCCTATCACCGATGCTAATCACAGAAAAAGCTTGCCCAAGACTGCAAGGCGCCCTGTGAGAGGGATTTCCAATGCACTGAACCACTGTTCCAATCGAGTGTCAATGCTTAAGTGTCAGATTGCTGTTACTCTAAGATTATTCATCTACTAGGATTGAGCGGAATGAAGCGAAAGATAATCAACTTCGGTCTCTCACTAATCGGTCCTATTGCACTGATTGTCATCTTGACCATGCCAATAGGTCCGCTTGCGGGAGGACTGGGGATTATAGCTCCCACCGGGGGCATTTTCGACGTTGGAGTAGGTGCGAATCAACCTGAACTGCAGACAATCCAACTTCCTGGATTGGACGCCAACGTGGAGGTACTACAGGACCAATGGGGTATTCCTCATATTTATGCAGACTCAGCAGAAGACGCGTTCACGGCGTTGGGTTACTTGCATGCCAGAGACCGTCTGTTTCAGATGGTAATGCAGAACTACATGGCTGCTGGTAGAGTCAGCGAGATTGTTGGCGGCTTTGCTAACAGCTCTGATAGGTTCTATCGCACGATAGGACTAGCTAGGGATGCTCAGAAATCACTCGATTGGTTTGAGGCAAACACAGCCAATTCGGATGTTGCGTATGCACTTGCCCTCATTGATGCAGAGGTGAGAGGGGTGAATGCGTACATTGACACAATGACAAGTGCAACAACACCCATAGAGTTCACGATACTCAAATTCACTCCTGAGCCCTGGAGACGGTTGGATGTCTTCATTTTTGCGAATATGATGACTTGGGGGCTCTCGGGAGGTATCAGCGATTTGTCCATGCAGTGGATAAAGTCCAGTATGGGCAATGATACTATGTTCTACGAACTCGTTCCCAATGTAATGCCTTACACTGTTCCAATCATACCAGAACAGTTCAATCTGAGTTACTCTGAATACCCTGATGCGAATGGTGGATATCCTGCAACGCCAGACCCCCTGAGCGTCATGGGCGATGCTGTTCTTGCAGAGGTATTCATACCTCTGGAGAAACTAGATGCGCTCATCGAGATGATGAACGAGATTGTCATGCCCTTCGGAAACATGGAATTTGTCGGTAGCAACAGCTGGGTGGCGCATGGATCAAGGACTTCAACGGGACTCCCCATTCTCTGCAACGACCCTCACCTAGGTTTCCAGACACCGAGCATATGGCATGAGGCACACATTGTTGTACCAGGTGAACTCGATGTGACTGGCGTTACATTCCCAGGGATGCCAGGCATTGTACTTGGGCATAACGAATACGCTGCTTGGGGTGCGACCAATGTTGGTGCTGATGTGTTAGACATATTCGTTGAGCAACTCAATCCCAGCAACTCAAGTCAATACATGTACAACGGAGCATACAGAGACTTCGAGATAGTGGACGAGACCATTCATACAAGTGAAGGAGTTGACATCCCGTTTGAGGTCAAGTTGTCTGTTCATGGACCGCTAATTGATTCAGTCACCAACACATATGACTTGGCTGCAGGAAGCGCTCCCAACATCGCGATGAATTGGACTGGCAGCGGTGTTTCACACATCGTCTTGGCCATACTGCTGCTCGATAAAGTTGAGAATATCCAAGACTACTATGATGCGCTATACTGGTGGGACAACCCTGCTCAGAATTTAATCTATGCAGATGTTCATGGCAACATTGCTATGACTGTATGTGGGCGGCTTCCTATCAGGTCGGGGTATTCTGGAAGATACCCAGTGCAAGCACTAAATGACTCTGTGGGAATGGTGAGCAACATACCCTACGCTTACATACCTCGTTCTGTAAATCCCTCGCAAGGATACCTTCAGTCTGCAAATCAGTTATCAATTGATTTGACTGCATACGGCTTTGACTTGGTCGGACCATTTGCTGATGGATATAGAGGTCGAAGGATTGACTACTTGCTCGGGAATGACAACAGCATCACGATGGATGATATGAAGAGATTCCAAGCTGATGCGTTGGAGGTCAGGGCTCAAGAGATTGTACCTTATGTCGTAGATGCGTGGAACAATGCAGTTGATGGCAATACAACCGTAGACGAGATTGTTGGCTGGCTGGACGATTGGGACTATGTGATGGAAGCGGACGGCAAAGCCCCGACCGTATGGATGTACTTGCGAGAAGCCATCCATTACGAAGTGTTCGATGAAATCAGGTCACTCGATAGCAGCTTACCTCTGTCGCGAACACCCGTATTGGAGATGATGATTAGGGAGAATAATGCATACTTCCTTGATGACCACACTACAACGGGCATCGTGGAAACGCGAGATGAAATCCTAGTAAGAGCTATATACCGCGCGTTAGATGCGATTGTGGCAGACCCCGACTTTGGCAGTGATACAGCAGACTGGATATATGGCAACAAACACATGGTCTACTATGATCATCTGATGGACCTTACCACTGTGGGTGGAATCCCCCATCGTGGACAGAATACACTGGCAAATGCAGGTGGGTGGCGTGTGACTCATGGACCTTCGTGGAGACTAGTGGCAGACATGGACAACATCCAGATGTCGTACGGTATCTTCGCACCAGGACAGAGTGGTAACCCATTCAGCCCGCACTTTGACGACCTATTCGCAATCCAGTATGCTTTCGATGAAGAAACTGAGCAATATGCATACCACTTGCTCTACTTCTATTCCACTGCCGCTGCATTCCGAACTGCGGATGCGGATGGAACGGTGATTGAAGCAACAATCACATTCATTCCTTAGGAGGTTTTGCGATGAGAAAGATTGACGATATGTTTCCGGATCTTGGGTTTCTCCGAGCTTTGATGGTTGTCATTGTACTTGGATTGGTGTTTCAGCTGAGCGGCGTTTGGATGACAATGATCATTGTTGGCGTGTTCGGCGCGTTCTTCACAAGAAGACATCGACACTCATTCTTGGTTGGTCTTCTGGGTGTCGGAATTGCATGGACAGTTTTCTTCGTCTACTTGACAGTGACCGCGCAAGCGTTAGCTGTTGCCGAGTTCTTCATTAGCCTATTGGGGATATCAGGAGGAATACTAGTCATCGTGATTAGCGTCCTGCTGGGATCCCTCCTAGGCGGGTTTGGTGGTCTGTTTGGAAGGTCACTGGTTGAGCTAATAGATGAGTTCCTTCCTCCTGACATAGACCATGAAACACCCGCGTATCCAGAACCGGAAGAGGAAACTCCTGAACCTGAAGAAGAGTCGAATGATGTAGCATAACCATGGCCAAGATGCCATGGCCTCCTCTATTTCGGATGTGCAAAGAACCTTCGAGCATAGACTGCCATCGTGACAAGAACGAGTGTGCTTCCGACAATCGTAAGCAGTAGAAATGAATTGACCAGACCGATATCATTGTGATTTATTGATCCTTCAACTTGCTTGCCATAGACAGAGGAATCATTGTCGTATACAACATACCACTCACCTGACCTAGAAATGTCAAAACTCCATGATAGCGTGGTTACATCGCTCATCACAAAGGCAGCAGTGAAGTTCTCCTCCTCGCTCCATGAGCTATACTCAATTTGATCAAGTATGTAGAAGTCAACGCCTCCGCCCCAACCTACCCAATGGTCGTACTTCTGCTGATCACCTCTGTACTGGTCACCATCAAGAGTCACCGTGAAAGCCCCATCCAATGTATCGCCAGCCTCACAATGAAATTGATATATCTTCGAGGAAAGTGGACCTATCCAGAAGTTGTGTGTGCTCAAAGGATTCATGTGCAGTGTATCCATGCTGGATGATGTTGTTCCTGTGGGGAGATAGACCAATACAGACAGCACAACTAAGGCTGCAAATAGCCTCTTCACGTGATGACTTCCTGAAGCAGCAACTCTTCAATCATGATGGTTCGAGATACTTATGTCTTGTCGCAGCGTGAGGGGTTCTATTACGTTGGGTCTTGCTTCAAGCTCCTAACTACCGTTCATTGAAAGTTGGACAATCTTGGACATTGCCGTCCTGTCCGCCCAGGCACGGCACTAGGCTTTTTTCTGACCTTGATTATATTGCGTGCTGCGTGGGCACTGATGAAGGGTTGAGGCCCCCTATTTCAAGGCAATAGGGTCATGGCTGTACTCAACAATGTTGTCGCGAGAATAATACATGTGAAGAGCTCCCGTTTCACTGACGACTCCCAGTCTAGTCCGCCTAAGGATTTAAATTCATTCACGGATAGAATGCATTTGGGACTATTGTGCGCTAGAAGATAGTATCGCACTTGATTTCTAGTGATAGATGGAGAGAGAAGTCCAATGCAAAGAAAAGAGTCCAGTTCAGTTTCGTTTTTGAAACACTTTACTGATAAATACCGCAATCCTTCCAAGCTCGTAGAGGCTATCCCGTCTCTTAGCAAGTCGGTGAGACAGGTCCATGAATTGGAGAAAATACCTCCCATACCAGATGGATACACTGCTCTTGATGATTCAAGACTTATCAAGTGGTATTCTATGGAGAACAGTCGACTGATTGCGTACTTCGATGATGGGTTTCCTCTGCCAGATGTTTCTGACCTCCACATTGTGTGGCAAACAACTGCAGAGGTCACGGAAGAGGGTTCTACTGTCCGTGTAGTTACATGGGTTCTCAGAAGAGATTGAGGGAGGAGTGTCATTGCCATTGCCTAGCATACTAGACGAGACACAGGAGCTGAGCCAGCTTGACTCTAATGATGTCGAGATTTGGCCAAAACATAATATCAATGATGCAGACCTAGCTCGCCCGTTCGTTGTATTGCTTCACGGCCTTAGTGGGGATATAATAGACATGACTGACCCCCTCGCAAAGGCTGAAGAATATTGGGCCTACGATGTAGACGACTCACCGCCTGTGCAGGATGAACATTGGCACAGCCTTCCACCAAGTCCCCTCGATGATATTGATGATCTTCAGAAATTGGGGTTCGCACTTTTTCGTGGAGAGGACACTGGAGACGCGATTCTAGACCTACTCGGGGACTTGGTCGATTTCATAGGGTCTCCAGAAGTAAGCATTACGGACCCAAGCTGGTTTTCGTTCTTTAGAGACAAGGGTTTTCCAGTGCTTTCATATAGCCAGCAAGGTCCAACGATTCCGTTGGATGACGAGAACGGAGCATATGCACAATTCCGTGGCATCATGCAGGATATTCACGAAGTCATCCTTGGTCCTTATAGTTGTCGCAAGATTGCTCTCGTAGGACATAGCCGCGGGGGTCTGATGGCTAGGCGTTATATCGTTGAGGCATTGAAGGGCGAGCTAGGACCTGTCCATGAGCAGATCGTCGAGCAGCGGGTCAGATTCCTTGGAAGTCTCAATAGCCCCCACTGGGGTACTATGTTAGGAGAAATCACAAACATCTTCGAAGCCGTTGTGGCCTACTCCGTCCCAATACCAATCATCGCTGAAATGTTGACTGGTCTATTGCTTAGTTTCTTCGGAATTCAAAATATACAAGAACGGCAGGCAAAGGAGGAGCTTAGTCCAGTTTCAGACCTTATCGTGGAACTCATTTTCAAAGATTTCATGCTCTTGGGTCTGGATGTCGACTTCACTCCTCCAAATATTCCAGTTATCCCTGGACCTTCTGATATTCGAATCTCCTTGTCTGGCGACCCGAGAATGAAGAGAATACGGCGTGCGTCGACTGGAGGTGACCAACCAGTCTTGCGACGGTACTATACCCCATATGTGTACACGCTAGGCTCGTACAGTTGTATTCCTTCAGTGGAAGGTCTTGTCGACAGCCTGATCCCAGATCCTTTTGACCCTCTACCAAAATGCTTTCATCATAAAAGGGAGAGAGTTGAACTACCATTCTCACCAATCATCGATGAAACTAAGCCTCTCTCGTTGCTGGATTGGGTCCAAGGGGGCTTAATAGCCCCTGGACTTATTCCCCCCATTCCTGTTCCATTTCCAGAATTACATGCATCACGACCAGGCATTCCTGGAGGGGATTCTTTGGTTTCAGCCTTATCAGCGATTATGCCCTATTCGGCTCACAGGAATATCCCTAAACATCATGGCCATCCCCTGTGGGACCCGGGATACAAGTCCTTCATTGAAAGCCAAATCCCAATCAGTTTCTGCTATCCTTTGTTTGAGTTCAGGCTCGGCGATAACATAGTAGAACTTGATTGGGACAGCAATCCGCACTACTCTCAATATCGAGTGGTCAGATTCGAAGGTGACAGTTTTGTGGGTGTGCCGCGTTCACCTTCGTTGACATCCCAAGAAACACTGTACTATGATCTAGTCGAGTATGTTGGGATGATGAAGTACTTGATCTCTTACCAGTTTGCAGATACTGGGGACTGGGCTCATGAAATTGATGAGCTGGCCTTCATGGAGGCTGTCAGCGTTGGAAGCTGTCCTGTTACTATCAAGAACTGCCAGCCTAGCGAAGGTCAGGAGGCCATCGACAATCGAATCCGGTTGGCAGCGTCAATGGTTGGTGGTAGGTACATAGTCTTCAGTGTTTCACCTATTGATTTACTGAGCGATTGTATTGGATATGACCTTGTTCCTTTGAGAGACCGATTGAATATTACACAGAATGATGTAGAGTCAGAGGAAGAAGACCAAGAGCCTCAATTCAGATTCTCAGAACCATACGCTTCAACCCCCAAGGACGACAAAAATCATTGCATTGCCGCTTGGGTTGAATATGCTGTCGTGCCTCTTGGCGGTGACCAACCGGGTACTACAATACCTTGGTCTGATCCTTACGGACCAACACCAGCTGCCGGTGAAGAGGGAGGACCTGGCCTTCACGTACCAGGTGTTGTAATCCAAACCGACTTGTGCCAATACTTGTTCCGTCTCAAGGCAGGAATCTTCGATGAGGATGGTGTCGCAACATCGATAAAGGAGATCATTCCGCTTAGAGAGCTGTATGTGAGACAGGGTACAGAATGCTATTTCAACATGTTCAACCCTCCTATCGAACCGCCAAGGTTTGTCTCACACAATGAGGGTTTCGTTTTCGCTGCTACAGGTGGGTCTCCGTATAATCTCTACATAGTTTCTACTGACACTTCTTTGACACCAGAAGTTGACAACGAAGGTAACCCGGACATAAAGGCCATTGAGATATTTCCGTCACCCCCCCCCACAATACCCGGATTCGACACGTCGATCTCACCCCCGGAAGACAAAGCACTGGTACTCCATGATCTGTTCCCGGCAGAATCTGAGGGTAGGTTCATTGCTCTAGTTACCCGGTCCAGACCAGCCGGAACAGTATTTGTTGTCAATTTCACTCCAGATGGCTCTTCTACAGAGGTCTCTACTGTAAGCCTGGACTGGGGTGCACTTCGATATCAGGGTGCAGTTCTGAAAGAAGACCCACCAAAGTTGATATTAATGGCATCATCACCGGAGGTTGGGGACATTCCGCCTCAATATGCGACTTTCACAATTGAACAGTGCACAGTAGACAGTTCGACCATCTCATTCAAACCGATTCTGTTTCCTGACTTGAGAGAAGATGTAAGGATGTCAGTTCAAGAGGTCTTGCGAAGATGCGATACTGTTGCCGAGTTCTTGGTGTCGACAACGGGATATTTCCGAGACAGTAACATCTCATCATCCCTGTTTCGTGTTACAGTGTCCTCAGAAAGGGTGGAGGAAATCTCCATTGTTCACCACAGCGGCTTCGGGGATTATAAGATAACTTTCACGAGGTCTGACTACTATTCGAGCAACAATGGTGTGTTCTGGCAGGCAGTCAGGGATGGGCTCTTTGTCGATGGGATATATGGCCAACCTCTTTCGAAAACCATACCAAAATGCGACACTTTAGGCAAATGGGTTCCAGGATTGCTACAGTTAGACGGGGTCTTTGGGATTCTTATGAACATGGACAAGATCATCAAAATCCTCTGTCCTCGAATTATTGACCTTCCTTGGGGTCCAGAATTTTGTGATATCATTGGTGACCCAGATCTATTGCTTGACCTTGTGTATGACCCAAGAGTGGGCACACAAGTTCTTGTTTTGATAGGCGAACTGGATAAGTACGCAAGAAGAATAGAGGTTCAGAGTAAGCTACCAAAAGAGCTCCAAAAGAAGATAGACCTCGCGAGAACACTACGTCCAAAACTGGTCTATCTATTGGACAACGTAATGCCATCAAAAGACAGGTCTCTTGCCCGCAGATTAAGAAAGCTTGCTGAAGGCTTGGAGTGGGAGAGTCCTTATCGGAGAGCCAAGAAGAGCGCGGAGTCCTACATGGGTTTACTGGCAAAGCACCAAGGAACTGTTCAGTTCCTAGGAACACTGCTCAAAGAGAGACAACTACAAAAAATCCCTGGCATTGGTATCGCTCGAGCTCAAAAGCTAAGAGCTGCTGGGATTAGGGATATTGAGACCCTCTTGAGAACAGATGATGTCGAATTGGGAAGAATACTTGACACGGATGCAGACATCCGAAGAATCAAAGAGGAAACTACTGCTGAAT
>JAUVHR010000304.1 GCA_030593165.1 Candidatus Thorarchaeota archaeon | reverse complement strand
GATTTGCGGTTCGTCTCCAAGAATACTTGTCTAGTTCTTTGCACCTTGTCGATAGAGTTATAATTAGACCTCACAAGGTCGAGCCAAGTCCCATGGGTGGCCTTTTCCTGCCGGTCCTCGGCAGCAATGACATCTTGACTTACAGCGGTGATTAGATTGGTCAAAAGAGAGATCGTTCAGCAGCCAAGGTCAAAGTTCCTGAAAGTGAAGTGCCTTGACTGTGAGAATGAACAAATCATGTTCGGTTATGCCACCACTGAGGTGACATGTCTGAAGTGCGGAAAAGTCCTGGCAAAGCCTACTGGCGGAAAGGCCAAGTTGGAGCCCATTGCCAGAGAGATCGAAGTACTTCCATAAACTGAACTGTGCCGAAGAAACCACGGAGAAAATGAAGAATGGTCTTGAAGCGTGCTGAATGGCCTGAGCCTGATGAGTATGCGATAGCTATAGCATCAAAAGTTGCGAATTATGGTGCATATGTACTTCTGCCGGCATACGGCGATAAGGAAGGCTTCATCCACATCTCAGAGGTTAGCAGCACGTGGGTAAGGAACATTCGGAATCACATTCATGAGAAACAGCGAGTTGTAGTGAAGGTTCTCCAAGTAGATACTCACAAAAAGCACATTGACTGTTCGCTCAGACGAGTGTCTACAGAGGCTCGAAGAATAAAGAACAACGAATGGAAGCGGGCTCAGAAGGCCGAGAAACTCCTCGAACTCGTCGCCAAGGAGCATGAGATGACAATCGACGAGATCTATGAATCGATTGGCTGGCCCATCGAAGACTTCTTCGGGGAGATCTATAGGGGACTAGAGAGAGCAGCCGATCAAGGTGAAGCAGCATTCGCTGAGGTAAAGGCTGACAAGGAGCTCCGCAGGCAGGTTGCAGAGCTTGCAAAGGCAAGAATCGAGATACCGTCGGTTGAGATTGATGGTGAGATGACCATTCACGTACCAGGCCCCGTTGGTATTGAAGTGATTAGGGGTGCACTATCCGACGGACTTGAGAAGGGACAGGATAAGAAGGGCTCCTCGGTGGAGATTTACGCGCTTGGTTCGCCCCGCTACAAGCTTCGAATAGTAAGCCCAGATTACAAGGAAGCAGAAGATATACTATCATTGATTCTCAACAGTGTGACAGGTGCTGTAGAAGGCAGCGGTGGAACTATAAGCTGGAAACGCAAATAGCGTCGTAAGATGACTCATCTTATGAAGTGCGTTGATTGTGATTATTATACCCTAGATGACACTAGATGTCCAAAATGTGGGGGCAGGGTCAGAGACCCTCGACCACCACGATATTCTCCGCAGGACAAGTATGGTGCATATCGTAGGAGGGCTAAGAGAAGGTCACGCATCTCTACGGATGAATGACACTTCTTTCATGCTTCGCATTGACTAGTGCAGGAGAACAGGTACCCAGAACTCGACCCACTCTGCTGAGAAGGTTGGCTCTCCGCTCTTGACATTGTCCCACCACATTAGTTTAATCTGGTAGTTCATTCCAGGCTGCAGATGTACATCTTGTGAGTCAGAGGAACTTATTGGAATGATGAACTCGATAACTCCTTCGCCCGTGGCGAATTCGGTTGAGTTAGCACCACCCGAATCAGCTGACCAGTCACCATTGTAGTCAACGTGGCCATCGAAATACTCTTGGTTTCCATAGTTCACGATGCGAATATCTGGGTCAGCCGTTGAGTCGGTGGGTGCAATCTGAATACCAAATGCATCTTCACCCACTGTGTAGTTGTCCATTTGAATGCCATAATAGACATGGGTTTCGTTGGCCTGTGTGTATACTTTGGCCTCGTAGCCGCCTCCAAAGATAACATTGTAGTTATTGTATCTCTCTTCGAATCCAGAAATATTTCCGTCCATGCTCATGGCTCCTAAGGTACTTTGCTTAGGGGTCCAATCCGCTACGGAACGGTTAAGATTCTGTTCGTGCATCGTGTAGTCAATCTCATAGATTTTGACCGTTCCCCAGGCCGAGCTGATGAATGCCAGCTCGAACGCACCGAATAGTGATTCCGGAATGTAAGACGTCCATACAGGATCTGACATGTAACCATATTGATACAAATCGTACGAAAGTCGTGAATCCGGGATATTCAACGTAACAGCATCGTCCTGGTCACGAGGTTCACCCCAAAGCATAAGCTTGTACAGCGTAGAAGCGAAGAATGCTGGCAGAGTGAACTCTGTTTCCACGTTATCCGGAGTGGCGGGATTGTCACCCAGATATGTGGCATCATCAATGACATCGCTGCCAAGCTTGTCCTCTGCAATCCTGACCATCCAAGGCCACTTGCCGTCATCGCCACCAACGGACGATATCCTGTGACCCCAGTAGACTAGGACATGCGAAGCATTCCATTGCTTGAACGTTTTGAGTGATTCTGTCAGGTTTAACGCCATCAAGCCATAGCCCATCAATGCTATTTGCGTACTATTCCACGTGGCATTATCTACTATCGTGTTTTTCCCGCCAGCATTGTTTATCCAATACCCATAGTCCCACCAGCTTGCTATGATAGCATCATCCGGCAAAACATTTCGGACAAAGTTCATTCCGGTTTGCCAATCAGTTGACTGCTGTGGTGCGGATAAGGGGGATGGAGCAAACTCTGGATTTCCAATCATAATGGATCCATAATTGACACCCAGAAACACGTTAACAGAGAGCAATAGCGCGATGAAAGCAAATGCGCCAAAGGCGTGTTCAGAGGTTAGAGATGAACTCATCCTGAACCGCCGCCGTTCAAACACAGTCTTTTGCGTGAATACCTTCGCAAATGGTGTCAGTGAACTGGTAACTGCAACAGCAGCGAGAACTGCTACAGCAGGAGCAAGAATCAAGCTAAGACGAATCATGCTTCCTGTGAAGTAGACTGCTGTGACTCCGAACAGGAGTATAAGATAGTCCTCGTCCCTTCCGCGCCTGAACAGGAAGTACATCCCAAGTGGGAAGAAGAAGATGAGAATAAGAAGCGTGTTATAGAAACTCGCCCAGGGACTTGGTAGATGTTCTGCTACTGAGGCGAATATTCGTTGGTCAAGTCTGTAGAACGGGTTGATTACTGTTAGGAACTTGCCACCTATTGTCAATATCGGGTTCGTGTTGACTGTGGATATATCAAGGTCCATTGCATTTGAATATAGGAAGTAAGATGCAACTGCTGAAACTGGTGCGATTATGCCAAGAAGAATCGGTTTGGTGTAGGGTGTGAGTGCTTGTGCAGTCGCCTCACGATAACCTCCAATTCTGAGCCAGATCTCATAGCCTGCGAGTAGGGCAGCTACTCCTATGGGAACTAGAACCTGAAATGAGGTGAGGTTCGTGAAACCATTCCGGGGAACAAGATTACCTAGGAAGAAACCTAATCCAATTGTGGTCAAATACGATGTAAGCAGACGTCGATTATATCGTCCTGCAACTAGCATGAAAAAGGCATACATGGCAAATAGGTCAAAGAGAAAGTCTGCCGCACCCCATGACCCCATTAGGTAAGCCAATGAAACACCTGCTGCGACTGCTGAGGGGAGGGATCCTCGTTTGAGACTTCTTGTGAAGAAGAACAGTGTTAATGTGATTGCAAATACTCCAATCATCTCGTTGTCATAGAAACCAGCAATTGTACGTTGAATGAATGCTGGCATAAAAGCCATGAAAAGAGCAGATAAGAGCCCTACTGTGTTGTTCGAGAGTTCACGGCCAAGGAAGAAAGCGACAATAGTTGTGAGAGCACCCATGATCGCAGGCATTATCAGAGCAACTGTAAGGATATCAATGCTGATTCCAAGACCATTTAGAAAGAAGTAGAACATTGCAGTCGTAAATGGTACACCAATATATGCTGCGGTTGTCATGTCACGCCCAAATGGTATCCATGTTGAGTCGTCGTACCAGCTGAAGAACGCACTAAAACCATTCTCTGCGATGTAGTCTGTGACTTTTAACTGGAACCAGGGGTCAAATGCACGTACAATAGGTTGGGAGTCTATAAGAGGTGCGAGGCGGATTCCCAGTGCAGCAATGAATATGAAACAGAGTGCAATCATTAGCATAACTGAGCCGCGAGAGATCTTTGCTTTTGGTTTATGAAAGACCTGTTTCATGAATCGGATTGTGGACCTCTTGAATCTGCGGAACCTGGACATTTGGACTACTCCTTCCGATATGACTCGGTTTCAACGGAGCCAAACTTGGTCGCGCTAAAAAGGTTACTGTTAGTTTTATGGTTGTACACATGGCCATGGCATAGTACAAAAAAGACAGAGAACAGAATGGAGAGCTTTTCAGACTCCGACTCTGTATCTTGATGATGAAAGCGTATGTGGGTTCTACTTCGAAGCGATGAACTCTTGGTATGCCTTGCTATCCATCATCTTCGCCAGCTCGGCCTCAAGATTGGATGGTTTGATTTTCATAAGCCAGCCCTTGTCATAGGGGGACTCATTGACAATCTCGGGGGAGTCCTCTAGAGCAGTGTTGATTTCGATGATCTCACCAGAAATATGTGTAAATATCTCGGATGAGGCCTTCATTGACTCCACTAGTCCGCACTCGTCACCGTTTTTCAGAACGGTACCGACATCTGATATTTCGATGA
>JAUVHR010000036.1 GCA_030593165.1 Candidatus Thorarchaeota archaeon | reverse complement strand
CGATGGCCTGATGCCATCCCGGATTGAAGCGTTTCTCGGGCACATCCACCTTGATGTTGGGGACGACTTCCTTCTCGATACGTTTGAGTTCCTCAACAGCATAGACCATATCCTCTTCCTTGCGGAAGATCTGGACCTTGCTCCACATGAGGTCGGTGAGTTCTTTGCGTGCTGCAGCGGGAGAGATTCCCTTCTCACGCCTTAGCAGTCCCTCGAGCCTCTGGAACTCCTTCATTGCTTGTTCCCTTGGAAGACCAGGTAGATCATTCTCCTTCGCAAACTTGGCAGCACTCTCTCCAGATAGCGCACCGTAGACCTGAGTGTCTGCAAGAGCATTTCCTCCAAGTCGATTTCCACCATGGACTCCTCCAGTACATTCACCGGATGCGAAGAGACCGGGAATTGTGGATTCTGAGTTCGTGTCAATCTTAATGCCTCCCATGAAGTGATGAGCCGTGGGTGAAACCTGCATGGGTTCATCTCGAATGTCCACACCTGCATCCTCGAACTGTTCAATCATGCTCTCAAGTCTGAACTCGATGATTGACCTTGGCAGGTGTGCTATACTAAGATAGACGCCACCATCAGGGGAGCCTCTGCCCTCGAGGACCTCTGTCATGATAGATCGTGCTACCTGATCCCGGCCTGCAAGCTCCATGACTTCAGGATAGTATCTATTCATGAAACGTTCACCTTCGCTATTGAGTAGTATTCCGCCTTCTCCTCGTACAGCCTCAGTCACCAAGCGGCCACGGGCAGACTCGGGCTTGACCATTCCAGTTGGATGGAATTGAACCATCTCCATGTCGATCATTTCACAACCAGCCTCGTAGGCCATTGCATAACCGTCCCCAACATCAAGCTGCGCGTTGCTGGTGACCGTGAATATGCGTCCTGCTCCTCCAGTGGCCATCACTACCGTCTTGGCTCTGAAAATGATGTAGTCACCATACTTCAGGTCAATCGCTGTGACTCCAGCGATCTTGTCCTCGTGGATTAGTAACTTTGTTGCGAAGATCTCATCAAAGACCCTTACCGAGCTCTTCCTGACGCCTTCGGTGAGCGTGACCATTATCTCAGACCCGGTCCGGTCAGATGCATAGGCTGTTCTTCGCCAACTCTGCTTGCCGAAGACACGTTGGGCAATCTTGCCCTCGGGGGTCCTGTCAAAGACAGCACCCATCTCTTCAAGGTCAAGTACTCTCTCTGGTGCGTCCCGAACAAGTATCTCTGCAAGGTCCTGATTGTTAAGGTAGTTACCTCCGACAATAGTGTCCTTGAAATGAGTTTCAGGATTATCATCAGGATCAACGTTACCGAGTGACACGTTGATGCCGCCTTCTGCCATGGCAGTATGTGCCTTCCCAAGCAGCTCCTTGCTGAGCATTATCACGTCAAGATTGTGATGGGCAGCTTCAATTGCTGCTCGGCAGCCAGCGCCGCCCGCTCCAACTATGAGTACATCACACACGATTGTCTTGTATTGGAGTTGGTCCAAGTGTAGTCCTCCATGGGGGATGTGGTTCCGTGGGCGGGGTCGGGCCATGTGCGCCATATTAGACTTACTGTTGAGGGCCGGTACTCTAACGACATTTGTCAACATGCTTTGGCGCCATTCTCCTAGTTCATTGCTGGACTGCCAATCACTATAAGCAATAATGCATTATCTAACACAGTTGGGAGTCTGAGCTTTGAAAACAGAGAACGTGTTACTTGCTCTTGCCATGCTGATCATAATCCTGATGATGGCATATGGCTTTACAATTCCAATCCTTCAAGCGTTGTATGGTTAGAGGGCAACTTAGTAAGAAAAGAAGGACAACTGGCAGGGAAGACCTGCCAGTCATGACCTAGTGAGAGGTCCTACTCTTTGACGCCAATCTTGGCGTAGACTTCAGCCTTCTTAGCTGCGACTTTCTTATCCATCTCCGCGTGCATACTGTTACCATGGCTGTCCATTGTAACAAGTAGTGGACCAAAATTCTCTGCAGTTATGACCCACAACGCTTCGGGCATGCCCAAATCTTGCCACTCATATGCACGGACCTCCTTTAGGCCCTTCGCCGCGAGGGCTCCGCAGCCGCCTGTGAAACTACAGTAGACAGCACCGACTTCTTTCAATGCAGCCAAGGTCTTACCAGCCATACCGCCTTTTCCGATGATGATTCTAGCCTTGTACTTTCTCAGAAACTCATCTTCAAAGAGCTCCATCCTGATGCTTGTGGTTGGTCCAGCAGACACAATCTGCCATTTCCCATCCTTCTGCCAAGCAACGGGTCCAACATGGTATACAACACTGCCCTCGAAGTCAACAGGCGGTTTCTCGCCCTTCTCAAACATCTCCAGCGCGCGTTCATGTGCCTCATCACGAGCTGTGTATACGTGTTCACCAGTGACATAGACAATATCGCCAACCTTCAATTTGCGAACGTCTTCTTCGGAGATTGGGGTTGTGAAATGATGCTCCGCCATACTATTTCCCCTCCAGAGGATGTGTCATATAGGTCACTTCTAGGTCCTTTGAAATAATCGCCTTGCTCCTTCTGGCCGCCCAGCATTGCACTGCTACTCCAACCGGGAGACTGGCAGGATGTCGCATTGCATATTCAACCTTCACAGCAAGTACTGTGGTTTCTCCCCCCAAGCCCATGGGTCCTATTCCAGTAGCATTGATTGCGTCCATTAGTTCTTCCTCAATCTTCGCCACTTCTGGCTCAGGGTGCTTATCATCTAGCGGGCGCTGTAGTTGTTGCTTTGCAATCTTGATAGCGATATCGGCACCTCCACCAATACCAACACCAATTATGTTTGGAGAGCAAGCCTTCCCCATGTAGCTCATAGCATTGTCAACAATCAATTTCTTAACGCCAGTAAGGCCAACTCCAGGCTTGAGCATCCCAACAATACTAACATTCTCACTACCACCACCCTTCGGAAAAACAGTGATTTCCAATGTGTCGCCAGGAACTACTTCCCAGTTAATCCAAGGGATTTTCTTTCCAGTGTTGTCGCCGGAGTTTCCACCTACAATTGGATTGACTGCATTGGGTCGCAGTGGGACTTCGGCTGTCGCCTTGCGAGTTGCCTTTTCAAGAGCGCCCTTGATCTCACCAATGAAGGGGAACTTCTCTCCAACATTGAGATAGAATATCAATATCCCTGTGTCTTGACACATAGGAATTCCAGTCACTGCAATGTCGATGTTCTCAAGTATTGCAGCGAGTTGGGTCTTTGCGTTTGCGTCAGTCTCATTGTCATGGGCGGCCCTTAGGGCAGCTTCAACATCATCTGGCAGCTTCGTAGCTGCCATCTTGAGAAGACGGAATGTTGTGTCGTGAATCACCTGATACGGGTCCTTCATAGTAGACTACCAGCTTCTTCAATGATTAGCGGAGAAAATGCTTCCGCTTACAAGCTGGCTACGAAATTAGGAGCCTAATCTATATTGCTATAGTTTCCTACCGGGCACTGGACTTTATGACGTGAGTCTAAATAGCGGATATCTGACAAATAGGTAGAAATTCTGATGATTACCGAACCAGATACAGCAGCAATCGTGTCACTGACGCTGGCAGTCCTCCTCCTGCTATTGTTCAGTGTCATGGACATACGCGCACGTGAAGTCAGGAACAAATACTCGGTGGGTGGAATACTACTTGGTATCGTTGCTGTATACCTTACTGGGCATCTAAGGGACCAATTCATTCTTCACGCTTCAGCAACGATTTTTCTCCTGATTGTATCATTTCTCCTCTTCAGAACAGGTGCAATAGGGGGGGCGGATGCAAAATCGCTCCTCATGATTGCAGTTGTAAGCCCTGGAATGGAGTTGGGGGATTGGGGCAACCCCGTACTTGAAGCAATCATCATCGGCGGATTGGAGATGCTTGTAATGCTGCTTCTGGGTATGCTCTACTGGAGAGCCTCACAGAACCGTGTTGACTCAGTCGAAACACGACCACCACCATTAATCCCATTTCTCACTATTGGATATCTGGTGGTTCAACTACTCGCAATTCTCTGATGTGCTTGTAGCGGGAGCTATCATCGACTAGAGACTGAAGGCATAGATTAGAGTCCACAGCAGTACCCATAGCAGAAGGTAAGAGAACAATGCGTTTGTGACAAGTTTCTGTCGGCCCCCAAGAGTTTCAGGTTCAATCTCCAAAACATATACTATCACAAAGAGGCTCGTAACGTAAAGTAGCAGGCCAAACATCAGTCCCCTCACTCCAGCGAATATGGGACCAGCAAGCCCGCAGACTACAGCAGCAACAACCGCGAAGAATACCTTGACGTAGTAGTTCTGGTCATTTGGATTGTCTGCCCACCTACCGAAAAGAAGATTGAAAAAACCTTGGAGGGGCATCAGATATCACCATCAACTAGGAGGCCGTCAATCGACTTAGTTAAAAACTCCTCGGTTCGTTGGAGGGATAGCATGAAGGAAACAATGAGTAACATTGACATCAGACTGATACTTCCAGAGATAAAGGAGGCCGCAGAAGGCTCGTTTGTCAAGAATGTGTACCAGTATGGCGAAGTGTTTGTGCTCAAGCTCTACAAACCTGCAGGGGGTACATCACAACTACTGATTCAGCCTGGTGTCCGGATTCATCTTACCGAGTTCCGTCGGGCGGCCCCCCGAGTGCCACCGAAATTCTGCTCGGTTCTACGCAAATATCTTCGTGAAAAGAGAGTAATATCAATCACACAACACGAGCTCGATCGAATCGTTGTTTTGGAGATTGGTGATGAGGATGGTTCATTCAAACTTGTTGCGGAACTGTTTGGAACAGGTAATCTCCTTCTGCTTGATAAAACTGACACAATCTTTGTGGCTAAGCGTTACCGCAAGATGCGAGACCGTGATGTAGTTCCTAAGGCAGCATACGAATTCCCTCCTCCAAGGGGGGTGGACGTACTTGCACTAGAGGCGGGTTCTTTCGAACAGCTTGTTTCGGACTCTGCAGCAAATGTTGTCAGAACTCTGGCGAGTCGCCTAAATTTGGATTCACTCAGTTGTGAAGAAATCTGTGCACTCGCTGGCGTACCTCCCAAAGACAAGGTTTCAGATCTTGATGGGCAGGCACTAGCGGATCTGAGAATGGGACTTCAACAGTTTGTGGAAAAACTGACACAAGGTGTCAGTGAACCCGGCGTTGTTGTCGATGACTCCGAGGTGGAAGATGAACCCGGGTTTGAGGCGTTCTTACCATTCCCATTTGAAGTCTACAATGAATTTCATATGAAGACCTTCGATTCATTCAGTCTGGCCATAGACGAGTTCTTTGGGGTGGCTGCATCAGAAGAAACGGATGACGGTAGAGTGGATGTAGCGGCCCAAGAAAGAAAGAAGCTTCAGACAATCATTGACAAGCAGCAGGAGAGCATCACTCGACACGAAACAAAGGTCGAGAAATTGAAAATCGAAGGAGACCTGATTTACACTCACTTCCAGACTGTACAGGAGGTCTTAGAGACGATAAGACAGGCCAGAATAGTGAGCGGTCTCTCATGGGCACAGATTCGAAGTACCATTGAAGAGGGCAAGAGAAATGAAAACCAATCAGCCCTGCTCATTGAGAAGATAATCCCTTCACAAGGACAGATTGTGGTACGACTTGGTGATTTGGAGGTTACACTTGATATTCGCCTCAGTGCACAGGATAATGCGTCTAGGGCTTACGATCAATCCAAGAAAACAAAATCGAAAATGCAGGGTGCCAAAACACAGATTGAGAAGACCAAGCAGAAGTTAGAAGACCTGCCATCCGTCATGATTGAAACGCCTACAAAGAAAAGACCTGTAAGAGTCCGAAAGCGACGCTGGTACGAGAAGTTCCGATGGTTCGTGTCATCCGAAGGTTATCTGATTCTTGGAGGTAGAGACGTCAGAACGAATGAACAGCTGGCAAAGCGTCACATGGAAGCGAATGATGTGTTTCTTCACGCTGTTCTTCATGGCGCCCCCTATACCCTCATCAAAGTGCCTGATAGCCCTCCGGGTGAACAGACAATCGCTGAAGCCGCCCAGTTTGCAGTCACGTTCTCAAGAGCTTGGCAGGACGAGTTATCAAGTGGAGATGCCTACTGGGTGACCCCTGAACAAGTCAGCTTCTCACCACCATCTGGCGAGTACTTGCCAGCTGGAGCGGTGATGATCTATGGTTCCAAGAACTTCATTCGAAGAGTTCCAATTGACCTTGCAGTGGGTCTAATGATTGAAAACGAAGAAGCGCTTCCGATGTCTGGGCCGCCCTCTGCGATTGAGAGTCAGACGGATTATCATGTTCGCATCACACCGGGACAAGGAAAGAAGGGACAGCTTGTGAAGGAACTTATGGCTCATCTCAGAAGACTCCTCCCAGAGGAATTGAAACCAGTCGCCGATGGTATAACACAAGAGGATCTAATGCGTGCTCTACCAGCTGGTGGTGGCAAGATAGTCACTAAAACTCGTTAGATAGACAGTGCAGCTATCGCGCAACACATTTAATAATCAACTATGAACCGAGGTGGTCGAGGAGCACTTCATCTAGTGTCCCTCAAATCCCTAGCAAACCGAGGTTATCTAATGCCCGAGCCTAACCACTCCATGTTCGTCCGGGACCTAATGGCAGTCAATGTTGTCACCATGCCCCCTGATGCTACCGTCCTTGCGGTTGCAAAGTCTATGAACACTATGGACATTGGGTCCATTATCATCTCAGAGGGTGAGAGGCCATTGGGTATCATAACCGAATCAGATATTGTCCGAAGAGTGACAGCGGAAGAAAAAGACCCCAATACGACGATGGCTCGAGAAATTATGAGCTCACCTCTGGTACACGTGAGACCGGAAGCAGCACTCACCGAAACCATGCGGATTATGGCTCGTGGTGGTATTCGCAGAGTTGCTGTTCTCAAGAACGAGTCTCTAGTGGGAATCATCACCTCAAGAGATATTCTACGTTGGTCGCCCGAGCTCATTGACATCCTAGTAGAGTCACTTAAACTCCAGAACAGTCATGGAGAACCAAGTGATGATGAGGATGATTTCGCGGAAACGGGCGCTATCTGCGACAGCTGCGGAGAGTTCTCTACTGAACTGGATCTTATAGACGGCAGGTATTTGTGCAATGCATGCCGTGATTAACTGATGGCACCAATTTACAGATGATTATGTCATCTTGGCAATGGGAGGTTTCTGATTGGAAGTAAGTGCAATTATGATTGAACCTGTGACGATAGACAAGGATAGAAGATTGTCAGACGCCCTCAGTCTTCTGGAAAAGAAGAAAGTAGACCGACTCGTTGTTATTGAGGGCGGTGACGTGACGGGGATTCTGACTTATGCAGACATTGCAGACAGGCTTGGTGTGAGCAAAGTCATTGCAGTTTCGATAGGACGCCTCCATGTTTCTAGTGCAATGACTGACACTGTCATAACAGTGTCTCCGAGCGACGATGTCACCGATGTTGCACAGCTAATGATTGAACGTGGAATGAGTGGCTGTCCGGTTATTGATCAAGAGAACAAGCTGGTGGGAGTAATCTCAAAGACACAGATTTCCGAGCTCGTGAAGAAGGTCGAAGACGTAAAGGTTGAGGATCTAATGACATCAGAGGGCCTTTTAGTCGTCAACCCTGTAGAACGACTGATTAAAGCGAGAATGGAGATGCTCACCGCGGGATACTCTGGACTGCCTGTCATAGATGACGGCCGCGTACTTGGGCTCCTAACTGAGCGAACTGTTGCCGAAGCAATGGCGCGATTCAGTGTTGAAGTCCCCGACAAGTACAGAGCGAGTCAAATCAGACAGATTAGAGTTGTTGATGCGATGCTGAAGCAGCCCCCGCTAATCTCACCGGAGGCCTCCATATCCGAGGCGGCTACGTTGATGCTTGATTCTGAATTGAACACACTGCCGGTCGTAGGAGCGGGCAACCAGCTCATGGGAATCATCGGTGCAACAGATTTCACCCGATTCGTTGCACACAAATACAAGATCCCCCCTAAGGAAGAGTAGAATATAGTCGATCTTATGGCGTGGGTACCGGATGGCTGTTGACCTCTTACTCAAGAATGGCAAAACTGTCATCGGAGATAAGACTGCTACGCAATCAGTAGCCATCAACGCCGGCAAAATCGAAGGGATTTACAAAATCGGGAGCGAACCAGCATCTAGAGAAGTTATAGAATGCGAAAATCTGTACATACTCCCTGGCGCAATTGACACACACGTTCATCTGCGCGACCTTAAACTCTCTGAGAAGGAAGATTTCGCTACAGGTACTATGGCTGCTGCTGCTGGGGGGGTCACTACCGTTGTAGATATGCCGAACTCGGACCCACCTACTCTATCAAGAGCTGACCTTGATGAAAAGATTGCAGAGGCGCAAGCAAAGAGATTCGTAAACATCGGCTTCTACGCTGGCGTACCTAAGAAGCCATCTGACTTTGACCATGAGATGGTACCTGACATCCTTGGGGCTAAAGTATACCCGCATTCTCCCTTGGTTAAACGTGTGTCTTACACCAAACCAAGGATGGAGGCGTGCCTCAAGATTTCTGCAGAATATGGTTTTCCTCTGTTAATCCATCCCGACGCTTCAAGTCCTTCGGCAATGCCTGAGAGTCTGGATGAGTACTTCCATCTTCACAGCTGTGAGAATGAGGTTGAGTCACTGAGAAGATTCTTGGATGCACAGAACAAAGTCGGCGGAAGGATTCATGTTTGTCATGTGAGCTGTGCATCAACTGTTCGACTCGTTGAGGAGCACAGAGCAGAGGAGAGTCTAACTGCTGAAGCGTGTCCTCATCACTTGTTTCTCTCCGGGGATGGGTTTGAGAACATAGACGGGACAGCAAAGATACTTCCCCCTCTAAGATCACCATATGATGCCTCATCTTTGTGGGATGCAATTCGCAGATGTACGATTGATATTGTTGTTTCAGATCATGCACCTCACACGGAGCAGGAAAAACACCTACCCTTCCTAGAGGCGGCCTCTGGAATTCCTGGATTGGAAACAACAGTTCCCCTACTTCTGACGGAGGTCTTGCAGGGTAGACTCTCATGGGTAGAGTATCTCAGATGCTGTTGTTCGGCCCCCGCGAGGATTTTCGGGCTTAACGACAAGGGCGTTCTAGCAAGAGGGTATGATGCAGATATTATGATAGTAAGTGTGGAAGAATCAGGCATTTCAGGTGAGTCCTTCGTTTCCAAGGCGAAAATCACCCCTCTTGAAGGAAGACGCATAGTTGCCCGTCCTGTGAAAACCATAGTAGGGGGAGTGTTAGTCTATGACGAGGGCAAGTTCGTTGTTGGTAGAGGGGTCGCGGGCAGGGTACCTGTGCGAAAGACATAACCGTGTTTTCTTCTTAGGTGAACTTAGGCGATCGCTCTTGTCTTACGAGTACTCTGATGATGATGGTATCTTCTTGGTTAGGCTGGCTAGGCAAACAATCGATCAGTATGTGATGAACAAGACGAAAATCCAGTCCCCAGAAGACGTATCAGACAAACTTCGTGGAAAGTCTGGAGTCTTTGTGACATTGAACATCAGAATCAGCGAAACTGTCACATTGAGAGGGTGTATTGGACGACCATACCCAACTCGCCCCCTTGTGGAGGCTACAATAGACTCTGCAGTGGATGCTGCAGCCAATGATCCAAGATTCCCTCCAGTCAGTGAGAAAGATCTCGACAATGTACTTGTGGAACTGAGTGTCCTAACTCCACCCAGAGGATTAGAGTATTCAACCCCTGAAGAACTGCTAGAACTCGTGAAAATTGGTAGAGATGGGCTAATTGTGTCAAGAGGGGATGCGAGAGGGCTCCTCCTGCCACAAGTTCCGGTGGAATGGGGATGGAGCGTTAGAGAATTTTTGGAACATACATGCAATAAGGCGTGGCTTCCCCCAGATGCATGGAGAAACCCCAAGACCGAATTCATGTCATTTCAGGCGGAGATTTTCGGTGAAGAAACCCCAAGAGGTCAGATAGCGAGAAATCCAAGTCATCCCAAATGCTAACTATGGAGTCGAAGATTATGGACAGACCCCCACCTGAGATCATCGAGCGACTGAAGATGTTCCTTGAGGAGGACATTAGATCTGGAGATATTACGACAAAAGCAATCGGTCCTCTGAATGCTACTGGTGTTGCCACGGTTTTCGCAAAGTGCAAGACTGTTCTGGCAGGTGTCGAGGAAATCGTGGCGATTGCAGAGATATCCGGACTGACCCATGAAGTCCTAGCGTTCGAAGGGAATTGGATGAACCCAACGAATGCAGTTATGCGGCTCAGAGGTCCTGCTAGGATCCTTCTCCAAATCGAGCGTGTGTCCCTCAACATCATACAGAGAATGAGCGGAATTGCCACAAAGGTCTACAGTATGGTTCAGGCTGCCAAGTCAGAGAATCCGAACGTGATTGTGGCCGCTACAAGAAAAACCACACCGGGCTTCCGCTACTTCGAGAAACGGGCTGTTCAGGTGGGTGGAGGCGATCCTCATCGATACGCTCTGGATGACATGGTGCTCATCAAGAACAATCATATTGCTGTTGTAGGGGGAGTTGCCCAAGCAGTTCGAGCTGCAAAGGGATATGTTTCGTATACAAAGAAGATTTCATGTGAGGTCAGAAACCTCGAAGAAACAATAGAGGCAGTTGAAGCGGGTGCAGATATAGTGCTTCTCGATAATTTCACCCCTGATGACATCAGAAAGGTTGTTGAGGTCTTATTGAAGAGAGGAGTGAGAGAGAGTGTGATTCTTGAGGCATCTGGCGGGATAAATGAAGAAAACATCCGAGAATATGCTGCAGCAGGGGTGGATGTGCTTTCTTCAGGTGCACTTACTCACTCCTACAAGTCATCAGATTTCAACATGATTCTATCACTTGAATAGAACAGACATGATAGAAGAAGTGGTGCCCCGGCCGGGATTCTCAATAAGCAGACTTCTTATGCGTTTATTCAGGAATCAGTCATGGAGATGAGGGGACTGCAATGTCATGAACCTGTTCAGAATGTGGAAATCAAACAGAGAAAGGGCATCTTACGAGAGAATTCAGGGTTTTCTGGCCTGGATCGAAGATGGGATGCTTCAGAAGAAAGAGATCGAAGTTGTTTGCCTATCGATGTTTCGCATGTGGATTGGTCGAACTTCGGACTGAGCTTGAGGGTAGAAATGAAAAGATGTTCAAACTGGGATGACAATCTCTTCAGAGTTGAAATCTATTAGACTAACGAATGATTGCCGTGCTAGTTCTATAATCTGTGATGGCAAGAGCATAGCGTGAAACATCCGAAATGAATCCCAATCATGGAGCACAGTGAAATTGCCAATCGCGTCCTGTGCTCGACTCAAGTAGTTCGGACCCGAGCATACAACAATCGAGTCAATCAGCTCATCAGCTGGAGTAGACGAGAGCACCTCAATCATCGAATCCGTAAGCTTGTGTCTGACATCATCCGGAATGTCAGTGATAGGTTGACTCGGTATAACAAATAGAAGGATGCTTGCGGCAAGCGCCACTATCATTACTATTGTCGCTGACAATCGTTTATCCATTAGACGTACCTCAACGAGTCTACAAACCCTACCCAGCGACAATACATTTAGCGCAACTCAATAAAGATGTTGTCAGTCAATTGGTGAGCCATGATTTGAATGTGCCCAATAGTGCTGCAATCCCGACAACAGGCCACTCATTCTATGGTACACAGAATCAGTTGGTGAGTGGACATGGTGCCCCGGCCGGGATTTGAACCCGGGTCATAATCTACACCGCGCCCTCAAATCTCTTAGATCACATAAACTATCTAGCAATTAAAGGCGTACGATGTTTCTCCCATTTTATTATAAGGAAAACATCTCTTACGAAATCTTGGGATTTCGATGGTTGAGGTACCACGCACAAGGTGGTTAGTGATTTTGGGACTACTGCTGTTTACATTCGGCGGAATAGTACCCATTCAATTTTCAATATGGAGTGATTCTAACACATATGAGATTGGACCTTGGGATTCCAGTCGTGAAAGTGTGGATATTCCCCTGAATCTAATCTATGGAGAATCAGCTGTTGTAGATGTTATTTTTGAACAATCTGCAGTAGCTGATGATTGTTGGGTCTGGGGTATAGTCAACTATCAATATCCGACAAAATTCGTTAGTGAAACCTCTATTCGCATCGAGGGGCAACGTGAGGTACACTTCACATTTGGATGGGAAGATGTGCGTCTAATCCCAATCTTCGTGATTGGTTTTCTAGTCAGAATCTTCTATTTAGGAGGTATGTCAGTAGAGGTAACAGCGACTATCACCAGAGTGGCCAACATCATTTCATTCACTGGGCTTGGACTCCTGATTGTGTGTTCAGTTAGTGAATTGGCCCCAATTCTGATCTCCCGATTAAGCACAAAGAAAGCCTTAGACGATAGACAAGAAAGGTCTTCTGCTCCTGATTCTACTGATTTGATTTGTTTGTGAAGGGACTGGCTGTTTCAGTCTAGATTTCTGGGCAAGAGAGAGAGTTAATAGCAAAACATTTGAGAGTCATTTGGAGTATAAGGAAAAACCTTCCCAAGTGATTTTTCTGTTCTTCTTGAGTAATAAGAAAAAATGAAAAGCAATGGTGCCCCGGCCGGGATTTGAACCCGGGTCATAGGGTCGAAAACCCTACATGCTGGGCCGGGCTACACTACCGGGGCTTGATAACTGCGAAGATTTACGTTTCCGTTTTTAATATTGTGTAAGCATCATGGGAATCGAAAGTCCTAGAATTCTTGTCGAGAGATACACTCCAGTCATCATATGTAATTCGGAGTTGATGGAACAAGACATTATGTAATCGCAGTCCATGTTAGTCCGAGTAGGCTCCCTCACACTCTACTCTGTCTTAGTGGTGCGAGCACATGTAGGTTGTTCCGGTTCTTCAGCATTCTCCGGTTCTGCAATTGGTTTGACTCCATGCATGTCGAGAAACTCAGATTCGACACTGGCCAGTTTTGGGTGTGGACTTGATGGTGGTGTTTCGTCATTGTTTGAATCGTCATTCTTTGTGCTTGTTGGAATAAGCCCGAGAGAAACTCTGAAACAATCGGAGGGGAGCGAAACAGACTGAAATAGAAAGGATTTCAGATCGCTGGTGCATGGAAGTCCGGACAGCATTTGACTTCCAGCCACTAGAGTGGGCACAATTAAAACACCAAATACTTCAGCAATACTTCGATATCGTTCAATGTCTATCTCATACACCGATGAGGCTTGACCTAATGCCTCATTCTCTTCCTGGACCATCTTCTTCACGATGTCACACCATGTACAATGTTCTGAAGTGAAGAGAAGAATCATAACGAGCGACCCACGAGCATTTCCCCGTTGTTCTGACGTACGAATTTAAAGTCGGATGAAGCTGGCCGATTTTAACCAAAGCTTAATATCTCAAATTCAGCAACCTCTCATTTGGTAGCCCTTTTGATAAAATCGGGCCCGTAGCTCAGCTTGGTAGAGCAGCAGGCTCATAACCTGTCGGTCGTGAGGAGGAGGATTCGGTTTGAGATTAAGAGAATTTGAAGTTAAGGGTTTCAAGAGTATAGCTAACTTGGTATTGAAAAATCTTGACAATTTTACTATCCTTGTAGGTGAGAATAATAGTGGGAAATCAAACATAGTAGATGCAATTCATGTTTTCATCTCAAACATGTGTCCACATAACACGTCAAGAACTATCAAACATCCAGATGAACTCTGGCCAGATGTGAATAGAGAGCAAGATATCTACTTCATGAGTGATATCGATTTTGAAAGAGAGGAGTTTTTTGAATTAGCTAGAAAAGCAGGATTAAATGAAGCTGCTGTTATCGGGCAATTAGGTCTAGGTAGATGGTCCGATGGAATGATGCAAATCGCCGGTCTTCCTTATGTCAAAATTGTGCGGGTTCTGAGAAGTGATAATAAAAGATGGAGAACTGAGCACGTACAGATTAATGATGTGGGATACTTCAAAGATGGAAAGTGGATACAGCAAGAGAGTTTGGGTTTAATCAAAGAATTGGATACCCCTTTGATGGAGAAGATTCATAGCAGCATTAAACGTGTAGATATAGTGCGTGGGTCGATAGCTAAAGGTTCTGAGTCGGATAGGCCTCAGTATTCTGGAAAAAGGTCGACAATAGTTCCAAATGAAACAATACAGGATATTGTTCAAATATTCACAGTTTGGACTGCCGCAAGTAAGAAACGAAGAGAGGATATTAACAGATTATTCGGTGAGCTTACTTCAGGATGTCAGGTGATATCAAGTGGAACAGAGGTTGTTGTTGTAGATGGCGACTCGGAAACACCGATTCATACAGTTGGAGGAGGGATTCAAGAAATGCTTCAACTTGCCTATGAATTATCTGAAGAGTCGGATATTTTACTATTGGAAGAACCAGAAGTGCATTTACATCCACGCCTAACACAGAAGCTCTTTCTCGAATTAAAGAAGATTAGTGAGAGTCGTCAAGTTATTGTTACTACACATTCTTCTACTTTCATTAATCTGGCAGAATTATCAAATATTTGGGTAGTTAGAAGGGATGAAAATGGTACAAATTGTGATCGTATTCAGACTACTGATGATTTGCCACTAATAGCTGAAGAATTGGGTCTTCTTCCAAGTCATGTATGTCAGAGTAATTGCATTTTGTTTTTCGAGGGCAAGTCAGATAGTATTGTTTTCTCGAAATGGTTTGAAGTTGCAGGATTTCCATTGCATAGACCGATTGTACATGTGGATGAAATGGATGGAAGGGAGCAAGGAAAATATAGAGCCGATTTTTGGGGCAGAGT
>JAUVHR010000219.1 GCA_030593165.1 Candidatus Thorarchaeota archaeon | reverse complement strand
AAATATGTTGAAGCGCGTTATGAAAATGAACTGGCCAGAGGACTGGCATTCAGGAACGGAGAACCGATTTCAGGTGGGACAAAGCCATCTGTCGGGATCGGAGTCCGACTTCTTGTTGATGGAAACATGGGCTTTGTGTCTTTTGACAGAATGGACCGTGAGATTGCTAGAGATGCGATTCAATCTGCACTCAAGATGGCAAGGAATGCTCGGAGGGATGAGCACATAGACTTGGGCGAGGCCGTGGCTAATAAGGCCAAATGGACCACGGATGTCAAAGAGCCTCTTTCAGACGTAGATATTGACACATTGATGACCACTGCCAATGAGCTTAACGCTCAGATGAAGGACCTTGCCCAATTCATGCTCATCATGAACCCCACTGTCATTGACAAATACATCGTCACAAGTGAAGGAACTGAAATCACTGGACACATATCCTACATTAAATTGTGGACATTGCTCACTGCTAAGGGGAAGGTGGATTCGGAACAGAAATTCCTAGATATGACGCAGTCTGGCGGGTGGGAGCGCATAAAGGAGGCCAATGTTGTTGAGACCCTTGGCGGCGAGGTACGAGAACTCCAGAAGGCTGCACTCACAGCAAAGAAGGTTCCCGAGCTGATGGAACGCCCGATTGACATGATAGTCGGACCCGAGGTGGCAGGGATTATTGCACACGAAAACGTGGGTCACCCAAGCGAGGGCGACAGAATCATGGGCCGCGAGGGAGCCCAGGCTGGCGAGAGCTTCTGGAGAGACCTCAAGATAGGTGAATCAAGAGTTGGGAGTGATGCAGTGACAGTCAGTGAAGATCCCACCATACCCAACACAGGAGGATTCTATCTCTATGATGATGAGGGAGTCATGGCAAGGAAGAGAGTCCTGATCAAGAACGGCATTCTGAATGAACCCTTGCTCAACAGAGAGTTTGGTGTCAAGTTTGGATCTGGTTCGAATGGTGCCGCCAGAGCCTCAAGTTATAATCGAGAGCCCATCATCAGAATGGCAAACACTTACTTTGAGCCCGGTGACCATTCGCTCGAAGAATTGATTGAGGATGTCAAGCTGGGGTGCCTGATGGCGAGTTTTAGTGAGTGGAATATAAGCGACACCCGATTCCAATCAAAATATACTGGGTGCGTTGTGCATCTAATCAAGAACGGAGAAGTCACTGACACAATGGTGAGAAGACCAATCCTGGAAACGACGAGTGTTGGCCTGCTAAGCGCGGTCGATGCGGTTTCGAATAACCTCAGATTCGACTTTCCTGGAACATGTGGTAAGAGTGATCCAATGCAGGGAGTGCCAGTTTACGCTGGAGGCGGAGACGTTAGACTTCGAGGCATTCGCCTTGGAGGCATAGGATAGCGATTAGCCTAAGATGTATGTGTTCCTCGTGGGGCGTCAAGCTCATAAAAGGAAATGAGCGCGGGTCATTTTAGCAGGAAAATCGTTGTGGGAGGGAGGGGAAAAAAGAGCCCGTCAACCAGCGCTTCTGTTCTTGTGTCCTTGCGGAACAGTACAAGCCCTTACTTTGTTTGTAACGGGCTATGATTGCAGGAGAGTAGGGGGGTGCTAGTCATGCAGGTCGGCAAGGCAACTCCCGCAGTCCACTGTCATGTGGAGCCCCGGGTTCTCGAAGGGCCAGCTCGCTGTCGAGTAGATGCCAAAACCCTCATGGTGCCATCCAGCTAGCTGGGTGAAGGTGACAGGGTCTGGACCAAAGTCAATCCTGCCGTCCATGCCATCCGGAAAGTCGATGTCAAGGTACAGGGGGTCAGGCTCTCTTGCAGGTCTTCCAATGTCTACGTCAAGACCACCTTTGGTGATGTTAACATTCTCGCCGAATATGAAATTGAGAGTCCCGCTACAAGAATAGCCGAAATAGCGCCCTTCTAACATAGCCCCATTCCCAAAGGCAACCACAGCATCTACATTATCACCATCTGGGATGTGTATCTGGTAGGAGGCGCCTGTCCCAAGTGCTATGGTGATAGATTGGATTCGCCCCGTAGCCACAAGGTCAATCGTAAAGCTGTATGGTAACTCTGCCTCTTCGATTGTGTATGTCATGCCCGGCTCATAGAGGACTACATCTATAGAGTACATCAATAAGGGGTCGTCGATGAAAGCGATGGTCAGGTTTGTGTCCTTGAGATTGTCAACTACCATCTTGACATATTTCGTTTCACCAGCTGGGTACTTGCGTTCATAGTGGAATGAAGTAGCTGACGCGTTCCACACCAATAAGACTGCGCTCACCATAACAGCCACCAGGGCCACTGCGACGAGTGCCATCATCTTTCGTTCCATGTCATTCACTCCTCTGTTTTCTATCTCATACAGCCTATTTATGATTCTACCTTGCCACTGCCATCATCACTGGAATTCTCTGGATTAGCATAGCTATCTGCAGACCCAGAGCGACAAACTGGAGCCCAAGGATGACCCGACTAACCTTCTGTCCGTCCACTGCGCCTTCAGCAATACCCCGAGAAAAGGCTCCAGATTTTGCAGAACCTGCAACAGAACTCAGGGCTGCACTTGTTAGAACCGCTAGTATCATTGTAGCCATGAAGGTCTCAGACCCGCCCATTGGCCTCTCGGACTTGTCAAACCGCATCATGTTGTCGAAGGCGAACTCAAAGACCACCTCCCCGACAACGCCGATATAGGCTTTGACAGCGAATTCCATGGCTTCCAGAGCACACCTTGTCGCCTTTTGACTCATCTTTCTCCCGAGCCACTTGAGAGCCCTGTACCGTGAACCAGCAAGCGACTTAGCGAGGTTCTTCACAGTGTCGGAAGCAAACTTTCTGGTGAGCCATTGTCCCACCTCTTCACCAACTGCCTTACCTGCCATCCTTGCAGACATCGCCTTGCCAATTCCACCTATCCCAAGAGACATTGCATCGGCCAAGAGCTCACCCATTATTAGGTTGAGGCCCTTCTGTGAGACCATGTTCATCATACTGAAGTTGCCGATGTAGTTCTCCTCAAAGGCAGTCATTCCAAACGGTTCGCCCAGCGTGTTTGCCAGACGCATTGCTCCATGTATTATATGGTCAAACATTGACTTTCCTGTGGCGGCGCTGACGATCATGTCCATACCCCACATGGCTGACGAGCCACCAGTAATGGGAGCCGTAACTATCATGGCAACCCCAAGAAGAAGTATCCACTTCTTCATAGCATTTGCATCGAACCCTTGGTTTCTCAGATGCGAGTAGTACTCCTGAATGTAATTTCTGTCGTACTCCATTCTGAGATGGAAGATGTCCGCGAATAAGAGATTGCTAACCATAGAAGCAATGTCAGTGAGCTCTGCCGGGTCCGCCTTGTACGCCCAAAGCGTGACTGAAGGAACAGTGACCTTGGACATGTTGGAGAACCATATCGGTGTGCCGTCTGAGTTGTCCAGCTCCTTCAGGTCAAAGTCTAGGAAGGTTGTGGTCCTTGGTATGGTGCGGTTGATCCAGAACTTTCTGCCTTCGAGTTCAAGTCGTGCATTAATGTAGATTGTTTCGACACTGGGGTCTAGGTCTGTCCAATCTAGGTCGAGATGGATTTTACTGCCCCTCACGACTTGATGCCTTGCTATTGAACCTGGTGCAGTTGCCCAGTGAATGCCGGGCATGATTAAGTCAAATCTCGGATTCTCCTGTGTGTCCCAGTCAGATGTCTCAGACAGAGATGGGCGTATCAGAAGAGTGGTGTCCATCAGGTCAATTGTCTGCGATAACGGTTTGACTGCTTTCCCAGTCGCGTCATTGACTGCGGGATACTGGTCACTAGAGTACCAATCGGCGCCGTCGTAATCCACATCCATCCTCTCAATGAACGAGTCGAGGTTGCCATCGCCATAGCGTTCACCACCCATGGTGTCAGCCATATCGTCACCCAAGCCCGACATGCCAAGCGCAATTGTATTAACGGCTCCCTGCCCTTGGATTAGAAACAGCGCAAGGGTGCCTAGACCAAAATCGCCGCGGAGTGTTGAGCCATATAGCTCATCAACCCAGCCCTCCTGATTCCAAAGCTCTAGCCTGTCCTCCATTGTGTAGTCGAGCTGAACAGAAGTCACAACGTCCTTTAGCGGAGTGTGGCCCCAGAGGTTCATGTGATTAGCCCGTGCTATGTAGTCCATGTAGACATCGGATACTGAGATGTTGTACCATACATGGTCCTCTGAGATCATCTGTGAGATGCCGAACGTGACAATTCCACCTCCGTACTCATCAGCCTGGAATGTTATTGGGTTGGCATAGCGAGTCGGCGCCTGATTGGCCCATGTACCATAGGTAATGTATTTCCTGTCACTGGCATCAAGGTAGTTCGTATCAAGAGACCAGAGGGGTGAGTAGTCCGAGATGTCACCGAAGAGAAGTTTACCGGTGTCGGTAGCAACTGAGCCAGCGGAATCTCTCTTCATGACTACGCTGAGGTCAGCCATCCAATGCTTATACAGACTACCATCATCTATCACTGTGGGCTGAACAGATATTCTGCCGTCCCCCTCACGGTCATAACCCCATACCTGCCAGTAGAAGCCTGTGGCTACCATACTGGAATGGGAGGTTGTCGTTGGTTCAAACGCTAGTCGGAAGGAGTAAGGACTTACATCATCTCCATCTTTGAAGTCCACTTCTGTGAGTGCAGCAGTCTCGCTAGTCATCTCGCTAGCTGACAGATCAAAGAGGGCATCACCGCTCTCAAGGGTGACAAGGGTCTGTCGCTGAAGAGCATAGTTCAGAACATCAGCCTTCACTATGTCATGCCAACGCATCATGTCGGTCTCTGCCTGTGCCGCCCACGAAGGCAGAACTCGTCGAGTGAGTTTCATGTCCTTCAGAATCCCACAATCGGGGGTTGGCAATGTCATAGCAAGAGCTGGGTCGATTCCATCGTGAGTGCGGACCATGAAGTCCTTCTCTACTGTCACTTCCTTGATTGAGTATGGCGGATGACCAAGCGTGTTGCCGCAGACTGCATTGTCGACCTCAACGGAGAAGTGTAGTGTGTCAACAATGACATCATACAGGATATCGTGACAGCTCAGGTCTAACGTAACTGAAAACTCCTCGCCAGCCTCGAATTCACGGTCAGCCCATATGATGTGCGGCTGAACAAGAACTAAAGGTCCTCCGTAGACATCACTTATTCTCTGAGAAATGTTTCGCACGAACCACCCGTCAATAGACAATGGACCGAAGAATAGACGACGATGATTGCCAGTCGTCTGCATAGCAAGGTCCACCTTCAGCGTTGTGCGCCCAGGAGCAAACAGTGTCCTGTATAGAGTGGCATTGTTACTCCAGACATGTACCCACTCTGAGCCGCCTGTTGGCGGATATCCAGTCCACGCTTGTACATCGACACCCGCATAGCCGCCAATCGGGTCACTTCTGAATGTGATATTCTTCTTCCAGCCATAGGTGCCATCATCACTGATTGGAAACTCATAGGTGTGAGACCGTGCCCAGAGCTCGTCGTACGGTCCAGTCTGCGAGAACAAGCCCTTGTAGGGGATGTCCTTGGGGCTGTATGTCTTTACCGCACCGTCCGCGTGATACCATGCTTCGTCGACCTCCATGTCGAGGACATGGACAGGACCCCTTCGCCAAATACTACTAGTACCATCAGCATGCGTGGTCATGTAGAATGGCACATTCCCATCAAGTACCACATAGCCACTCATCTCTAGGTATCTCTCGACGATGCTCCCTTCATACTCGCCCATGTAGATGGTGTCAGGTATTGCATCACTTGTGAAAATCACAGACCCAGCAGACTCGTAGAGAGGTGTAACAGTATGGCCACTGGAGTCGTACGTTCCGGTGTTGATGTCCCTCAGCATGTAACGTAGGAGGTCATCGGCATCTAGGACGACCTTCATGCCGCCTATGGAGTCAGTGACCATTACGATGTTGGCCTTATCGAGCATGGTCGATGG
>JAUVHR010000015.1 GCA_030593165.1 Candidatus Thorarchaeota archaeon | reverse complement strand
GAAAACACCTCCAATTGCAGTTTGTCAGACAGTGTGTTTCTCAGCAACCTACGTAGAGGCGTTTTTGTGATTTCATCTAGTAACATTTCACTAAGCAACATTGTAGCATCTAATAGCTCGGAATCAGGCATCTACCTTCATAGCTCAGATGATTGCAGTACATCAGGCTGTATTGTAGCTGGAAATAGTGTGGGAATATCACTTGAATTGGCCAGGGATAGTATTCTTATTGATAATGACGTTTTTGAGAATGGTGTCGGCATCATTCTAGCAGCTTCAAACAATTCTCAAATCGTATCAAACACAATCCATGAAAATGAATATGGACTACGAATCTCATCCAGCTCACACAACAATTCAATCTATTGGAACAGCTTCACGTGGAACTCGGTTGAAAATGCAGGGGATGATGGGACCCATAACAGTTGGGATGATGCCATCGCTAGAGGCAATGTATGGAGTGACTATAACGGAATTGGACCATATACTATACCTGGTTTAGCTGAAAGCATTGATAGATTCCCGCAGTCATTGTCTTTCATAATAGTCATTGATTGTCTTCTGTTCTTTTTGATAATCATGGTTTCTACAGTCGTGATTTGGTGGTGGCGCAAAGGAAGGCGGCGTCGAGGAATCTAGAGAAATGTGCCATCTTTTCAGAATGTATCTAGCAAGTCTTGAATCCCATTTATCTTGGAGAGCGGCCAGTGACCAACAGCTATGACTAGAACAGAGAGTGAGTGAGAACAATGCCATCATATGGACCTCACCTATCAGATCTTCAGCCTATGCAGACAACTGTGCAGAAGTGAGTGTGCTTGGACTCTTACGAATCCCGTCTTGAGCCGGGACCATGTCAAGGACAAACACTTAGGTGTTTGTAGTAGTGTGAAGGATTCGTGTTGTCTGGTAGGTGGATTTCCTTCGGTTTTCGAGGATATCCCCATACCGCAAGTAACAGCGATATGTCGCTGGTTCTCTAATGATGGGTCCACCAAGACTAGCATAGTCATGCGAGAATGGTTCATCTACGCACTTAGGGTCTTGAGTTTCCGAACATATCTCCCTACTCTCACTGATTCCCTGTTTCTCGAGGCCCTGTCCGCATAAAGGCCGCCATAACCAATATGGAGGCTCCACTTCTCTGGAGGATGACCTGCTGCATGGCTCAGGACTACCTTGCGTTCCCTCTCTCCTGCTGGTTCAAGATCAAACTTGAAATCAACTGTGTGCGATACAACATGACCTCGCCGCAGAGACCTTTCATCTCCCTCGATGGCACTTACAATCATCATCACACTACTAGTTGTCACAAACACCGCACCGGTGACTTTCGCAAGACGTTGTATCTGCCCAATGAAAGCCGATAACCACTTACGCTCCTCAAGGTGTTTCCGAGTCTTTGCTTGATTCCAGAAACTAAGAGACCGTTCGTAGATGTCAGATAGTTCGTCTTCTCCTCTCTGTATCAATCTGACAAGAAACTCCATTGCTATCGACTTCGACTGGCGCAATGCCTTGGCTGGGTACTTCATCTTGAGAGTTCTACGTGACACAGGATACACTTCGATGCTGCTCTATAAAGTCCTCCCAAACATCGCTTCAGGAGTTGCATTGTGCCGCCCTTTATGGTCGTTGAGCACACTCCCAGTCTGAGAGTCACCTTCGTAACCTGTGTATATGGCCATATGGTTCGAAGACTGTCTAAGAAATGCACGAGCATCCATAAACCTTCTTTGGGTTTACACGAGCCTGATAAACCCCCATCATTTGATGGAGCTCGATTCCTTTCTAATACTCCATATAAATAGAAATTTCGCAGTCAGATTTGGTGTCTGTATGAATAATAACAGCAAACTAATGCTTGCATTCCTCGCCCTCTTCATGTTGGGATTGGGTGTTCCTATGGCTGCGGCCCAAGGTAATGCAATCCAATATCAAAATGCCGCCGGAAATGTGACACTCACCACCGATGACATTGACATAAGAATCAGCGGAGTTTCACAGACTCCTCACTTCCACTGGTGGGATCCAGACAGCCCGGATGTGGACTACCATGTCATGTTCGTAAAGCTGTTCGAAGCCAATGACACGGATGTAGACGGTGCTTTTACTCTCAATACCGACATGATGGTTGGTCCAGCTTATGCACTACCCACAAGCGAGTGGGAGTTTGAAGGCTTTGAGTTTGAGATGGAAGGCGACAATGTTACTGCCGTTCACTTCAACTTGACAAGTACTGAGAGCCATGATCCACGCCCAGAGGGCTTGGGGATGGGCAATCTACCGAACATGAACCCATTCGATGTGATGGTACAACTCCGAATTCACATAGACCTTGAGAATCCCGGAGAGATGAAGTTCGATGTTGTGATTGACGGATGGGAGTGGACCTATGATGACTCAATCCTTGTCCTCCAGTTCACAGTATCGGAGAGTAACCATGGACAGAGTGCGGGTGACCGTGATCCTACAGGATTCTCTGAGGATGCAACTAAGTTTAGCTTCGGGCCAGGTTACATGGAGTACGAAGAGACTGCTATGGCCGCGCAGAACCAGATAGAGGTCAAGGCTAGTCACGGTGAAGGAACCGGTCTGGAGGCTGGCGAGTCTGTCTATCTTGCATTCGAGTACTTTGGCAACGAAACACTTGAGTACGACCCTATCCTAGGAGTCGAATCAGAAACTGGCAACATACTAACGGACAATATCCTTCTGATTGCTGGTGTCGGTGTTGTCATAGCCGTTGTGGCAATTGTAGCGTTGAAAGCTAGGAAGTAGTACACTTTGGAAGCAGCATGACTGCTTCCATCTTCTTCTTTTTTCCAAGTTCCCTCTATGCGGTTGGCTTCCGAAGACTAATCAGAACGTGTCAACTCAGCAGACATAGGTGATTTGGTGCATCTGAAAGGCTCAGACAAGCTTCGAGAGAAGCTCCCTGACTATCCAGAAAGGAAAATCGGAATCTTCGGACTTCTTGCTATTCTCTCCTTCATTGGAGGCCTGCTCTTGATGAAATTCATTGATGCTCTGCCCAGAATTCTTCCGGATTACGACATCCTTTACACGATGGAGCCAATCCTGCCGATTCTCGGAACAGCCCTAATAGAATTGATTGGTTTCAGAATCGTCTTTAGTCTGTGGTACAAGAAGGATAAGATGATTGCAGAATCAAGAGAAACGGCGTATCAACGGGTGTTTCACAGGGCTGCAATTGGAATTCCGTTAGTCTTCGCCGTTGCAGTACGTACGTACGTTCCAATCGAGTCACTTGCATTTGGAGCACCGGTGAATAGTCTGACTTCTCAGCTCTCATCATCGATGCTGCTTCAGTTTGTCAGCTCGCCAGAGATTGACTTGATCCTAAGAACAATAGGCAGTATTGTGCTCTTACTACTGGCGTTGTTGACCATTCGAAGATCGCTCCTTTCGTTCGGCATAGACTACATGGCAGTTGTCTACGTATACTATCCAGAGGAGTCAGAGATTCAAGACAACGAGATATACTCTGTTGTGCGTCACCCCGCATACTTCGGCGGCGTATTGCTTTGTCTTGGGGGAGTGCTTTCTACGTTGTCTTTGTACTCATTCGTGTTCTTCTTGATGTTTGTCATCGGTTTCCTATATCACATATACAGAGTCGAAGAAAGGGAGTTGATTGAGAGGTTCGGTGAGTCATTCATCGAGTACAAATCGAAAGTTTCGGGACTATATGTAAGACCACGTGATCTTGGAACGTTCTTTAGGTTCCTTGTTGGAAGGAGGAAGCCGGAAACACCTGATACTGCCTGAGACGCAACGGTTATGATGGGGATAGTATGCAGACATCCTAGGTCATTTCAAAAGCCAGCCAAGTCATCGAAGTGACTTGCCATAGAGGAGACCCGACCCGTGACAAGCCCTGACGACCTCCAAGAGAGAGCCATAAACACAATCCGTTTCCTGTCCGCAGATGCGGTTCAAAAGGCCAATTCCGGTCATCCAGGCATGCCAATGGGTACAGCCCCCATGGCCTATGCACTGTGGACTCGCCATCTCAGATTTAACCCGAAGAATCCTGATTGGGCCAATCGAGACAGGTTCATCCTCTCGGGAGGTCATGGTTCAATGTTGATCTATGCTCTTCTGCATCTGACTGGATACGACCTGAGCATCGAAGACCTGAAGGTTTTCAGACAGTGGGAAAGCAAAACTCCGGGACATCCCGAGTGTTGGATGACGCCGGGTGTGGAAGTGACTACAGGGCCTCTTGGTCAAGGCTTTGGGAATGGCGTCGGCATGGCTATTGCAGAGGCACATCTTGCTGCCACCTTTAACCAAGAAGGTCATGATGTGATTGACCACTTTACATACGTACTTGTAACTGATGGCGACTTGATGGAGGGAATGTCCTCAGAAGCGGCCTCAATAGCTGGACACCTCCGTCTAAGCAAGCTAATCGTTCTATATGACGATAACAAAATTAGCATTGACGGTGCTACTAGTCTCACATTCACAGAGGATGTCGCTGCCCGGTTTGAGGCTTTTGACTGGCATGTGGGAAAGGTGGATGGAAATAGCGTTGAAGCTGTAGACTCTGCCATATTGGCCGCAAAGAACGACCCCAGACCCTCACTCATACTCTGCCGCACGAATATTGGTTATGGAATGCCCAACAAACAGGACACTGCAAAGGCACATGGCGAACCACCTGGACAAGAGGAGCTAGAAGGTGCCAAGAAGAAACTCGGGTGGCCTCTTGAGCCACAATTCTATGTACCGGAAGATGTCTTGGAGCATTTTCGAGAAGCAGTTGACCGTGGCGAGAAACTCGATGATGACTGGCAAGATCTCATGAGCAGCTACCGAATAGCTCATCCTGAACTGGCCTCAGAACTTGACCGTCGACTGGCAGGAGAACTCCCAGAAAACTGGGACTCCGACCTTCCATCTTTTGATGCAGACCCAATAGGTATTGCGACGCGAATGGCATCAGGAAAATCGATTAATGCACTTGCCCCACGCCTTGGTGAAATGATGGGAGGTTCTGCTGATCTAACTGGGTCGAATAAGACATGGATTGATGGAAGCGAACCTTTCCAGAGAGAAACTCCCACTGGACGGAACCTGTACTACGGCGTCAGGGAACATGCCATGGGGGCCATAGTTAATGGGTTGGCTGCATACAATGGCGTGATCCCCTACTGTGCCACATTCTTGATGTTTTCAGACTATATGAGACCTGCAATACGGATATCCGCACTTTCAAAACACCAGAGTATCTGGATTTTCACTCACGACAGCATTGGCCTAGGAGAAGATGGTCCTACACACCAACCTATTGAGCATCTAACATCTCTACGTGCAATACCTGATCTTGTTGTCATTAGACCCGGAGATGCCAACGAGGTTGTTGAAGCGTGGCGGATTGCGATTGAACGAAGAGAGGGTCCAACGCTATTGGCACTCACAAGACAGAAGATACCGGTTCTTGATCGCAGCAAGTACAAGTCAGCAGCAGGATTGCGACGAGGAGCCTACGTGCTTGCAGACCTTGGAAAAGGAAGCACTGATGTTATCTTGATGGCGTCTGGTTCCGAGGTGGACATAATCGTGAGGGCCGGTGAGAAGCTTGCCGAGGAAGGCGTCAATGTTAGGATTGTGTCATTCGCAAGCTGGGAGCTCTTTGCTGCGGAGGACAAGGAGTATCAAGATACAATCTTGCTGCCCAATGTGACTGCCAGAATCGCGGTGGAGGCCGGCATTTCACTTGGTTGGGAGAAATGGACTGGACCAGAAGGATTTGTGTTAGCCATTGACCAGTTCGGAAGCTCTGCACCGGCTGAAGTGCTCTTTGAGAAGTATGGATTTACTGCGGAAAATGTGATATCACTGGCAAAGCGGATTCTTAACAGGTAGAACCTGAAAGGCTCTAACAACTTGTGAGTATGTTGGAATACGTACAAAATGCGCCGCTATCTCTGACTGGAAAGACCAATGATGCACTCTCATATGCTCTACCAAGGCCTGTAATGGACCTACCATGGCAATTGTATAATGTAGGACGAACATCGAACGAAATGGTATTAAGAATCAACTTGGTGTATCAAGTAGGGCTCTGGATGAGTAGTGTTTCCGATGAGCAGTAGGAGAAGCGCCATAGAGAGCGGCAGTCCAGAGAATCCAAAAAAGTGATTGCGGAATGCACATGTTCTAGCTGCTGAGGAATCACACTTGTCTTCAGCTTCTTTCTATATACTCACCAAGGATATGCAGAGCTCTATAATCAGGCAACTCTAGAGTGGACCTTTTTCAATATCTCAATGGTTTTGCTAATGTTCTTTTTATCCATTATTGTCACAGGTTTCTATGTCACTTTCAAACGAAGCTTTAGAAGAGGTGAGCTAGAAGACACTCCTAATGTCCGTTGAGGTTCACTCTCAAAATGTAATAAGCAGGTTATAATCAGACAGCCTGATCGACAATAGGAGTAGTGTGAATTGAAACTTCATCGTAACTATTACATCCTTTTTCTAATTTTCATAGCTCTATTTGCTATCACTTTTGCCGCAGAAATCGTGATTGGCGGTCTTCGTGTTCTGCTTGCTGTCGAGCTTGCAATATCACTTCCACTGGTGCTATATGTTGCAGTGACAGCCATACTTCCTGCCGAACAGGAAACCGAGAGGCTCGCAATGCCAGAGTGGAAGCGACATGCACTCAGGAACATGGTACTGGGGATACCGCTTCTTGTTGTGGTGTCATATTTCTACATGGACGGATTGATGGAGTTTCCGTGGTTCATATTCTATTCAGCAATTGGATTGTACGCAATCATTGATGCGGCGAATATTACGCGAAATGCTCGACGACAACAGCCTTCAGAATAACTAGAAGGTTTCCTCGGCAAGTGCAGTCATTACGTGCTGCTCAACACGTCTGAGACGTTCTTGCATTGCAACGCGCTTGATTCCAAGACTTTTTGCCACGTGAGAAAGGGTCGTCTTGCGAGGAATGGAGTAGTACCCTGACTCGTAAGCTAGCTTGAAGGCCTGTTTTTGCTTCTCAGTCAACGCCACTCTGGACAGACCCACGGTGGTCGATCGAAGTCTTTTGATCTTCACCATGGAGAATCTCTCCTTAAGTAATAGGACAAGGCTTCGGAGTTCTTCACGAGATGGTGCCAGTACAACGTGGTTCTGTATTCCACCTTCGATAACTATTGGAAGACAAGTCATGCATCCGCTCTGAAGAATGGTCTCGTGAATGGATGGCGTCCCCAGTGTGTGCACAACTTGAGTCCAGTATCCCTCAGGGGACGCATAAGTGACTTTGACCGTCTTGATAGCAGCGGACGATCTGAGACCCTTGATGTAATTCTTCACCGAGTTTTCTCCACCCTCTACTGGTTCAACAATCCCAAATCCGGTGTCGCCATTGATTGCAACGAGGGTTACGCGCACTGGAACTCTTCGAGTGAGATCACATGAGTAGTAATCTTCTGTGCTGACCTGAATCGTGCACTGTACGACCATTATATACACCCGTCTTATGACGGCACTAACCTAATCCGCTAATTAGTTCATCGAGCTGACTAGGTGTATCTCAAATTGACCCTAGAACCGGAGAGGAACGATCTTGAAGAAGATACTTCGACATCACCCGAGGTAGAATCTGGTAGACATTACAAAGCGGCGTTACTTGCTCTTTTCGTCACTGTCCTTTGGTCATCATCGTTTATAATAATCAAATTTGGACTCCAAGAGATTCCACCTCTAACATTCTCAGGACTAAGATATACAATAGCCGCGTTTGTCCTCCTCAGTCTAATCCTGTCAAATTCGACCTATCGCGCATCAGTAAAACATCAGACTCGCAGATGGTGGGTAACGCTTGCCGTCTATGGAGTCATCTTTATTTCAGTAACTCAAGGAGCTCAGTTTATCGGTCTCTTCTATCTTGAAGCCATAACAGTTTCGATGCTACTGAACTTGACACCGATTCTCGTCCTCGTTTTCGGGTCACTCTTGCTTCGAGAAACTCCCGCACCCAAGCAGATTGCTTGGATTTTGATTGGAGTAGCGGGGGCCATGGTGTACTTCTATCCGGTGAATTTGCCGTTCGACCAGATGCTTGGGGTCACTGTAGTGCTCTTTGGAGTTCTAGCAAACGCGCTCTCCTCAATTCTGGGCAGAAATATCAACAAAAAGAGAGACGCGCCTCCAATCGTTGTGACTGGTATTAGCATGGCAATAGGTTCTGTTCTATTGCTTGTGGCAGGGATTTTGACCGAAGGTGAGTTCATCCTAACTCCTCTTTCTCTGCTCTATATACTCTGGTTGAGTGTAGTTAACACCGCCTTGGCATTCACGTTGTGGAACAAGGCAATGCAGACTCTACGTGCCGTGGACATTACTATTATCAACAGCACAATGTTGCCCCAAATCGCCATACTCTCCTTTTTTTTCCTAGGGGAAAGACCCAACCATTTGGATTGGTTAGGCTTGGCACTTGTTGGATTCAGTGTACTGTTTGTTCAAGTTAGTCAAGCTGCGAGTCTGATGAACCAAAATTCGGATCAAGATGAATGATTCAGTTGTTCTGACGTAGTGGCGTAATTCCCAGTGCTTATTTGGATTTAGCACAGCAATGCATCGGGAGGTAATACATAGATGAACAAGAACGAGGAGAGGAAAATGGTTCTCGAGTTAATGGGAACTGCCAACGCCGCCGTACTGACTACGATAGACCGGGCAGGTTTTCCCCAGACGAGAGCCATGTTCAACCTGCGAAATGGGGAGATGTTCCCAGAGATTGCACCACTCTTTGAGGAACATGATTATGATCTAATGATCATCTTCACAACAAATACTTCCTCAGCAAAGGTAGGTGACATTAGGGAGAACCCAGCGGTTTCCGTCTACTATTATATCCAAGATGAATGGCGTGGAGTAATGCTGGGAGGATCTATAGAGATTGTTGATGATATCGAATTGAAGAGAGCCCTCTGGCAGGAAGGATGGGAGAGATATTATCCAAAGGGATACAATGATCCGGATCATACTGTTCTGAGGCTCCTCCCCTCCACAGTAAGAGGATGGAACCAGTCTCACACGTTCAATTTCGAGATTGGATGATAGACACGAGAGAACACACACACGGCCATACAGATGATAATCTGGTGCAATCCAAGTAGCAGTGAATCCATTGAAGAACGAGTTCTCCACCTGCGCACCACCTCGTAAGCCACCGCTCGTTTAATAGCAAAGCAAGGAGAGATCACCCATAGACGGTGAAGAAGCTGGAACTCACATTGGAGAAGATCAAGGCAGCCCGAAGTAGAATTCATGATTTCGTCAAGAGAACATCTCTCATTCGTTCAGAAACGCTGAGCCAGATTTGCGATGGAGAAGTCTTCCTCAAACTTGAGAATCAGCAACACACCAACTCCTTCAAGATTCGTGGTGCACTGAACCGGATGAGTCAGCTTAGTCCAACTGAGAGAGAACGCGGAGTTGTGACAGCATCTTCTGGAAATCATGCTCAGGCTGTAGCCTTGGCAGCTCAGCATCTCGGAATAGATGCGACCATTGTTGTTCCAAGGCAAGTATCCGAGGCCAAAATGAAAAAGGTTAGAACGTATGATGTTGAGGTGATCCTTGAGGGCGACTACAACGAAGTAGAGTCAGCAGCAAGGAGAATCGCTCAGAAAGAGGGAAAGGCCTACATCAGCCCCTACAATGATATTGAAATCATGGCCGGTCAGGGCACAGTAGTACTAGAGATTCTAGAGGACTTGGAGAACATTGATACCATCATAGTTCCCGTGGGAGGCGGCGGACTAATCTCGGGTATTGCCGTCGCGGCCAAGAGTGTCAGACCAAACATGAATGTGATAGGGGTTCAAACGTATACGACCGCCACTATGTTTCACTCGATAAGAGCCGGACAAGTTGTGAAGTTTGAGGAGGGCGACACATTGGCCGAGGCATTTCTTGGTGGCATTGAAGAAGGGGCATTGACTTTCGACATCATCATGCAGCATGTTGACGACATTGTATTAGTAGGAGAGGATAGAGTTGCTGAGGCAATGCGAATCCTATGGAGAGAGGAGAAACAGATTGTAGAGGGTGCCGGAGCAACTGCAATCTGTCCCATACTAGAAGCTCCCAGAGATTTCAGAGGACAAACCGTTGTTGCCACCATAAGCGGTGGAAACATAGAGGAAGAGCTGTTCAAATCAATAGTGAACAGAACTTGACAAGCATCAGAAATTATACTTGGAACACGTGTTCTAAGCATCCGAAATCATTCAAAACTCTGAATCCCGAAGAGCCATCGCGGTCTATCACTTTCGTCTCCAGTGGGAGTGTGGATAGCGATAAATGTGGTCAACTTAAACTCCGAATCCATGACAGTATATAGTACGAAACATCAGAAGAGGCTTTCTGTAAGAGTTGGGCAGCCAAGAAATAACGAACGGCACAACAACGGGGATGCTGTGTCATCTAGTGTGGAAGTGATCAAGCACCAGCTTCCAGTAACGTCTTGAGTGCGCGTAGATTCTCCTTAAGTCTATGTTTGGCAGACCGCGAAGTCGGGGACGACGATGTTCGAGGTGGTAATTCTTGTTCCTCTACCTCAGCTTGTATTGATAATTTAGTTGATTCACCTTTCGGACTGAACCTGTAGCGGTACACAAAGGGAGCGGGCCCAGTTATGGTTTTTACCGTTAGTTTACTGTCTTGTTCATACTCGATTACCTCAAGCGTATTCTCAACATCTCCCTGAGGAAGCTCACGCAGGACCAAGTATAAAGTTCCAACCCCTGGAAAATCTTTGGAGATTCTACGGACCTCAAGAAACGACGAGTTCCAAATAGGAAGGTGTTCGCCCCACGTGACATACTCAAATACGTCAGCAATTGGACGCTTGAGCAGTATCTCGATTTCAAACCTATTCATTCAATCACATCTATTCTCTGGTGCCCTGTGACCGCAGTGCTATCAGATGAAATGCCCGTCGGAATCACAATTCTGTCCTGAACAAGGACGCCTATAGCTTTGACGTCGATTGTGTGTCTTCGGCTTGGTGCCTCCGACTACGTCATCAGGGATTGTTCCTCAACGATACCTTCTATGCTTACATCTCCTAGTTTGTTTATAAACCGTTCATTGTTCTTGCAGGAAAGTACCCAAAACACTGGCAAGAACAAGCAAGACCACATACACCGTTGTTTGTGGCCTGGGTGCCGTGATAGACCTCTTTCTGTATATGCAAAGCAAAACCAAAGAAGCATATTCGGATTTGTATCTCCAATACCTACTAGATTCCAAAGGTGATTCCTACGCTTGTGATTGACCGTTGCCCGAAACTTGTACAGTCTTGGACATCAATGTCCTTGATTGATGTTCGGTTCCTGAAGCGGCGATAAGAGTCAGGGATCGACCAGTAGAACTCGACCTCTTCCGTCAAGGGAAATTGAAGAATACGAATGAAGACTCTAGCAGATAATCCCAGAAGTAAGATTGGAATCCGCTGTCACCGTAGACAGTTGCAGCTTACTCGTGGAAGCGTGAGTCCGCCCGTGTTGATGTATTCCCGTTTCCTAGCGGGTCCTCCAGCCAGCCAGAAGCGGCGTTCGGACGATTGTCGAATTCTGGCACAAAGGGCTTGATATCAATAAGTGGAGAGCTATCGAGCATATCAGCCCCTCTGAAGATGACTCGATTGCTTTCAACTCGAATCAATTCAACAATTGAAAGGCCAATAGGATTTGGTCGGGATGGTGCTCGAGTGGAGAACACGCCTCGTTCACGTTGATCCAGATAGGGCTTCACTTTGAGCGAAAAGTGCTTCGATTTGTGAAACCAATACAATAGAATCACATGAGAGAAACCATCTAGTGATTCCAACCCGGGAGAGTATTCATGTTCCAACACAGCCTCTCCACCAACATCGGAGAAACTTGATTGAATTGGCATGCCTTCACTCGACTTGAATGGCGTTAGTATGACACCGATGGGTTTTGTCTGCAACGATGGGACACCTGTGAAACGAGAAGAGTAGAACCCCATAAAAATGGCCCACCCAAAGACGGAGAGTCCACTCAATTTCGATATACGATATACATCCGCAAAATGAAAAGGGTGCTCAGCAATGTATTAGGAGGTAAGTCCCTTTTGCAATCCATCTCCGTCAAGTAGTACCCCAATTGCCATACTTGACATACTAGCACGAATATGAATCCACTCTCAAGATGGCACTGATTCGTTCGCAGGAAAGGATGTCGTGTTCCTACATCTGGGAAACCTTGAGCAGCCTAGGAACTTATGTCCGGTTTGCTTGTTGGTTCGTGGAACAAGTGTTCCTCCACAGCCGCAGGGATGATATTCATATCGCATCTTCTGACAATACTCGACAAAAGCTTCATGTGTGAGCGCATCTGCCTCTTTATTGTCTTCTCGGGAAACCCACTTCAATTTCACCTGAATCTGTTTCTTCCTTAGCTCTCGAATCAATCTAGTTGCGATTCCATGTAGTGGACGGATTCTCGCTGACTTGACTCGGTAAGCTCCTGTCATCTGCCTTATTACGAGTTGACTGTCGCTTCGGACCTCCAATTTATCGCCTTGTTCCATCATCTGGTTGACACTCGTTAGTCCCTCGATCAGACCCGCATATTCTGCGACGTTGTTAGTCATTCCAGCCCCCTCTCCGACTACTTTCTTGTCTGAGTGTTGAAGTTGACCGTCCACCACAATGATGTGACCGCATGTGGCAATCCCTCCAGGATTCTGTGGCTCACAGGCACCATCGAAACTTAGAATATACTTCTTAGCCACTTCTCTCCACCACGTCTAACACAATCCACAAACGATGTCCCCTATCCTTGACTGGACGGAACATTTGATCTCTTGCACCTATCACTGGACCTTCCAATCGATACATTGTAACCAGTAGTGCTTCACTGCATGTAATATAGTCCACATCAGAGGTATAGTATAGACAAGCCTTCATTCCCTGAAGCCAGACAATGACCATCTTGGATCATCGGAGCACGCTTTGCAGGCATTCCGTAACTCCGACCTTTGTCTGCATCTCTTAATAGGATTCCACTTTGATTTGTCGTATCCTTTCGAAATGGCGTTTGTTCCTAGTAAGAATCTCTTTGATACCGCTAGCAACTGCTGTTCCAGCTATCATTGCATCGCGTGCACCAATAGGTGTCCCTTCAGTCATAAGAGCTGCAAGAATCCTAGCAGACTCAATTGATGCTTTTCTGTCAAACGGAAGAATCTCAAGCCTAGCCAATAGCTGTTCAAGTTCGATAGTTCTCTTTTTCACTACTCTCTTGCTTTTTCCTAGTGATATTCTGAAAAGACCTGCATACAGCTCGAACGTGTTTATCTCAGATGTAAATAATGCAACTTCATCCATCTTGGATAGCCAAGTCAGTGCTGATTCATTCTTCCTTAGTAGATCCACTAAGAAAGTTGTATCGAGGAATATCAACAAATATCAACCTACATCAACTTGTTCTACATTGAATGATGCTCTGACTTCCTCAATAGCATGCTCTAGCTCGGAAACCTCTTTTTCAGTCAAGTCTGACCATCCGTCTGCAGATTTAGCCCATTCTCTCACACTACTTGTTGTTCTTGATAGACAGAGTCGTGTAATTGTATCCCCAAAACTCTCTCCAGGAAGTTTCATCTTCCTCAGAAGATTGTATACTTCTTCAGTGACCGATATCGTCTTCGAAACCATCCAAGTTCACTATCTACATATACATATGTATCTATATAAAGCCATAGACTCCAGTTAGTCCTAGGTTGTCAATCCCTGACATAAGTTATACATAAGAAAAATGTAAGATTCCGACTTCTCCAGAACTACCTAAGGTGGCAACCTTTACCGAGGGATGCAAGACACGTTCAATCGTCTGATAGACAGAGCTTGTCCAGAGCGGACCTCAAGAATTCTTCATTCTTGTTGTCCATCCAGTTGTGTCGGCATCAGGGCAGATCACCCTGAAGGCCTCTCTGACTAGCACACTGGACAATAGAATCCCAAAATGTGCGGTCCTTATTACCATTGGAGAGTCATTACATTTCATGAGAGGACTAGGTGAGTGGGCTAGTGCTGTTCAAAGAGTACGAAGCGCGCGACTGAAAGCCCGAAGGAAGAAACCTTCTTCCAAAGGGAAGTCCTCACTCCCCACAAGGGACCATACATCAAGTTTCGGGGAGTCCGCGGCTGTTCACTATGTCCAGTTGGACCTCTTCAGCTTTGGTGACGAAACTAAAGTGAGTGATAATGACCCCGCCGTGGTAAGAGCTGTGGAAAGACTCTCTGTCGCTGGGAGTGATGTGCCAGCAACAAGACAGGAGAAGGAAGCCAGGACTGTCGGAGGGATCTCATCTCAATGACTACAGACAAAGCCTCTGCTGAGTTCGGACTCCATCGGAGTCTGGATGGTGGTGACACCGGGCAGGGGATGGGTGGAACACAGGAGTTTCTTACAGTTGAGGTTCACACTCAAGATGTAGAAAAAACAGGTTATGAACTAAGTACCAACCTAAGAACACAATTCAACAACACAGAGCAGTTGCATGATGGTCGTTGGCTTTGGATAAGAATATCCTCACCAGCATCTCTTGCAGATATCAAAAAAATACTGCAAATGAAGCGAAAACCAAAACAATTCTGATTACTGAATGTTTCTACGCTGCTGAACCATATGGAGGCTTTGCTACGTACTAATGTTGCTGGTAGTTTAGTTGGATAGACGTGCAAGTGCTTAAAGCCTATTCTTCATACAATGATCTAGGGTAGAATTAGTTTGAGTTATCTATCTCTGGTTGCCGCTGTCGCAACAGCCGCTCTACTTGGCATGGTTGCATACAGCACGTTCACAATTCCAGGAAAGGCAAGAAATCACTCTGAAGCAATTGCAAGAGAGTTCAAGGGTATGGGACAAGCTGAATCCGTGTTTGAGAGAAGAATCAGAGGGCTCCTTCGAGTTGCTGAGAGTGGTCCTTCTGAAGAGTCTGAATTATCTAGGCGAACCCTTGACATACTATGTGGCAGGAGAGACCACGTGGGTCAAGCAGCTCGTGCCATAGTTGAAAGTCCTGTCCGCCTTCTAGGACCAGATGATAGTGATCTACCGTTCCATATTGTACCGCAACGCAAAGTCACATTGTCCATTGGAGCCATTTTCTTCATCTTTGCTTTTATCGCCATTGTTGTGATGGACTATACCTCATCTGCTCCTCTCTTCTTGGGTCTCTTTATTCCGGGTCAACTGTTGCTCGCCATATTGTTCTTCGGTGCAGCCCTTCATGAGAGATTATCCATTAGAAGAAACCAAGCTTTGATTCGTCACATTCTGGATGAGCAGCTTTTAACCTAATGGTCCCCGTTGGTATTTGAGAGAAGAACCAGAGTAGTACATCGACACCTCTAAGGTCACAATCGATGCAAAATGAAAAGGGTGCTCAGCAATGTCTAAGGAGGTAAGTCCCTTTTGTATTCAATACAGTACATTGTCACTGCAAGAAGTACAACTTGTCTGACAATAGCCCCTTCCCCATCGAGTGCTAATCTTGTTGATATCAAGCGAAGGAAAAAGTCAATTTGGTTAAAAGCTACTGTACTCACACGATGACAAGCTTAGTGACAAAGCGTCTTGAAACCGACTTCGGGACCTTGGTGTATTACTTCTACAGGAACCCACTCCAGCCCATGTTCAATCTCTATATCCATGCACTAGGAGACAGTCGTAAGTGGTTTCTCAAGCACTTCAGTACCTATTCTTTAGATAGGTTCTCATGGATTGTTCCAGATCTTCTAGGTCACGGGGAATCCTCCAAGAGTAATGATGTCAAAGCACACACCATGGATCAGCAGGCCAAGTACTTGGCCGCCATTCTGAGAAAAGAACAGGTCAAGCAACCCGCCATCCTAGCTCATTCTATGGGCGGACCAATCGCAGTTTCTTTGATTGAACTGTTGGCTTGTCAGAAGGCGACAAAAGCCAAACCCAGACTGTTGTTCTATCTGGAGGGCAATCTTGACGCGGGTGATGCTTTCCTTTCATCGCAGGTTGCTAAGATGACCTTCTCAGAATTTGAACACGAATTCGAGTCATGGTGCGACGGAATACTTGGCGATTCTGAGGAGAAGCACATAGTCGATTATGTTGTTGTGCTTCGCGAAGCTGGACCATTCACTATATGGGCATCGTGCAAAGACTTGGTTCCAGTTTCTGTGAAAGGAGATTTGTTAAACAGACTGCTAGCACACCTGGATTTCTCAATCTATTTCATCTTCGGAGAGAAGAATAGGGGCGTTTACTCATCTGAGAAGCTTGTGAAAGATGTGCAGCTTCCACTTCTCTTCATCCCCAAAGCTGGACATGGGCTTCATACAGAGAATCCATCTTTCTTCTGGGCAACCATATATGAGTTGATTCAGAAGAAGAATGGTGAAGTTGGAAAATAATGAGGGTGCTCAACAGTGAATATTCAGGATTGCTAGAGCTTAATGAAGAAGAAGTTGAATGAATAGGAAAAGTGGATATGAGAGCAGCTAGGTGTTTTGTAACAAATTCAAAGGAAATTGAGAGGCGCCTTGATTCTCAATATAATCAACTCAAAGGCCAATGCATCTGATTGATTGTGCAAAATGAAAAGGGTGCTCAGCAATGTATTAGGAGGTAAGTCCCTTTTGCAATCCATCTCCGTCAAGCCGTACTCCATTGCCATGTGATTATCAGTTGAAATGCAATCAACTAGCTAAGCCACTTGTATCCCTTGCTTCTGTGAATAATCTCGGTGACCTTGATAGTCCTTTCAACCACGAAGTAAATTGCACGATAATCTCCTATTCTCAAGCGAAAAAGAGGGGGATCCGAAGGTATGCTAAGTTTCCGGATATCGGCCCCCGAACGCGGTTGAAAGGGTTCTGATTCGAGGTTATGTAGAGCGTCTTTGATCCGCTTTTTCTGTTTCTCGTCAAGAAGCGAGAGCTGCGAAACTGCAGTATCTGAAAGAAACACTCTATACTTCGTCAAGGGGAGTGAACTCCTCCTCGGCTAGAATGCGTCTCTGCCGTTCAGCAAACTCAATCTGCTCTGCCATCTTAATGAGCCGAAGGATCAGCTCGTCATACGTCTCACCCTTTTTTCCATACTTTTTGAGAAGGTCTCTTGTTTCTTTTGTTAGAGGAATCGTTGTTGTATTTCCCATCTCTATCATATCTTATAACGTTGATAGTTACTTATAATTTCATTGAGTCTGGGGAAACACTGGGAATGATAGCAAATCCACAACATGATTAGTGCATTGTAGAATATTGAAAATGAAAAGGGTGCTCAGCAATATATTAGGAGGTAAGTCCCTTTGCATCCATCTCCGTCAAGCCGTACTCCATTGCCATTTGTTCAAACAGTGAGAAGTAGTGACTTCAATGTCAGACACAATGACATTGGATATTTGTTTTTCATCTTCCACGAGTTATTGTGAGTAGGTTCTTAATACCAGAATTGATGCCTACACCTCTCCCTGTATCGAAACTTCCATTGGGTGTGATTTTTTGGCATGGGCTCAAGTATAAAGAAGGAATGTGCTATACTGTTAAAGACAGAAAAGTCAAGGATTTCTTGGCAACCAGAACACTCGATCGCACAATCCTCTGTTGTTTCAGAGCCATGGATACTTTCTGCAGATCGGTCTGGTACGGGAATGTCTACTTCTATATAGAAATCAGTGTCACAGAAAGGACATGAGCCCTCAACTTCTAACCAAGCAAAGATATCGTATTGAAGTAGAGGTCCCGATACATCTGTGATTCCATCCATCCAAGGATTGAAGAAATCAAAGAGATTCCTTGCTATCCTGTGTGCATTAGGTGAAGCCATGCTGATGAAACTGCTATTGGTAATCATATCAAGGGCACAGATAATGCGCTCATGCTGCAGAGAGAGTGCCTCACTCATTGCATCTTTTGCATCATCTGGTTGACCTACGACCATACAACACTGTGCAAGTCTGAAGTATGCATCTGCTGTATCATAGCATTGGCTTTTCGTTGCCTCAACGTACCCTCTCAATGCCCATACTTGACTTTCATCATCGAAGAATGGACTTATAGATCTCATAACACGACTCAATTCATCTTGCATAAGCTCATTACATTCCGTTTCGACGAACGTCATCAGAGCAACTACTCCTTGTTCGTACGGCCATTGAGCGTTCCAGCCTGGGTTTTGAAACGGAAGTTCTCCTGAAGAGAAATCATTCTGGTAGGCATCTGGCAAAATCTTGGCAATTGTTAGGTGTGGAAGAGAAAAACTATCTAACTCATCAGATTCAAAGCTTGCCGTAAGTTCTCCCTGTTTGTTCAATTCACTAAGGACGTTATTGATGAAAGTAATTGATAGTTCCGCGGAATTTAGGGGTGGAGCAGCAACAGAAACAAGGATTCTGAGTATAAAGTCACGAGGAGTGTACAACTCAATACTAGAGAATATCGCGATAAGTAGAAGACATCTTCTCACTAATTGATACCTTTCAATAGGACGGGTCATACCATGCCAGACTGTTCGAACATCTTCACATTGTAGTACTTGGTTGATAACTTCATCATAGTGGTCCTGAACTGCTTGGTTTATCTCAACTGATTTGAGTTTTTCAACATCAACAGTATTTCGTTCTAATGCTTCAAAAACAAATTTGAGGAGCATCAAGCTCCCTTTGCAGAGCTGGCCCAGTTCTGAATGTAGGATTGACAGAATTCTCTCTTCACTAGGAAGTTCCAAGTCATTCACTCTGCAATACGTAGCAAGTAAGCCTTTGATCGCAGCATCAAATCCGTCCTCTTCAAGTTTGTAAAGACTGACAAAATCATCTTCGTCATTGTTCTTGAAGATTCTTCTCCAGCGTTCACCATCCATTTCAATACTATCTCTTTTACATCTAGCTATAAAGAGAATTACTAGTTGGTCACCGAACATACTTCTATGTTGCTTTGTTAGGTTTGCTGCAAGATGCTCATCCAGATGGGTATTGTCAATGATGGCAAGTGCTTTTTCTCCACTGAGATGTTTACTTGAAAGCAGACTAGATGCTTGTTTCAAACTATCAGTTATATCTCTAGATGATGTTACATCCCAGTAGAACACGAATCGCCAATTGTATTCTGTCAGTAGTTTGTATCCAAGATGAAGCGCAAGAGTCGTCTTTCCAGCACCGGACTTGGCCAATAGTAATGAGAATGGTTTTTCCTCGACCTTAGCTCTGAGTTCCTTCAAATCGTTTCGTTCATAGACATGGTTCTTGAAGTCTACCCAGAGAGGCGGGACCCTAAACATTTTTGCACCATGTTGTGTGCCCATCATAAGTTGAGTCTGAAGAATAGGTAATTCACGAGCAATTTTCTCCTCAATTTCCTTCCTATCATTTCTTCGTTTAACAACCCAATCAACAAAGATACTGGGTGGGCCCAAAAGCTCTAAGATACTAGCACTAGTTCCAATGGCACTTGATAAGTCGAATAAACCAACCTCAATGAACGCTCTTAACAAATAGAATGAAGATAAAGCAAGAACGGTAGTTCCTACCACTAGAATAATGACTTCTCTTCTCAACCAGCTACGAACGGGTTTGACTTAATATGTGCCTCAATTGGCAATCGCCAGATGACAATCCAGACAAGAACAAAGACCGTGAGGATTGGGTATAAGGATACCTTCAAGTATGAATCCAGTACAAAATAGGGAATCCCGTGTCCAATCACAAGGTCGAGATACCCCCAAAGAGTTACGCAAACACAGACAATGAGATAGGCGACGTCCATCAGATACAAGGATTGTTTCTGTTTCTTGGTCAGCTTACGCCTCTTTGTATTGTTCATTGATTCTCCCCACTAGCTTGATATGAATGAGGGCTCAACGGATATAAATTGCATCTCATTAATGTTGGATGCCTCTCACCTACAATTTGGTTCTTCACAACAGAACTTGCTTCTTGAGCTTGGCGTCTTTATCGAGCATTCAGGAGAGTTTCATTCACGATTACTTTGGGCCAGAAGCTGTGCCTGAGGAAAGAATCGAAGACTACAAGGAATTCATTGAAGAATTGCGTTTAGTGCTCAGCTCTCTCAAGAAGAAAAGACAGAGATAGGCATTCGGCGAGTCCACTACATCTGATTGACTATGCAAAATGAAAAGGGTGCTCAGCAATATATTAGGAGGTAAGTCCCTTTTGCAATCCATCCCGTCTCGCCTCTACTTCCCTCCACCATTCTTAACGATGGTGAAGAGCTGAGGAGGTGATCCATCCGCAGCTTCCGCTACGGATACCTTGTTTATCGAGTCGTTAGCAAACCTAACGGCTTTACGACTTCTCCCTACTTGCGAACCCAAGATTCGTCATCGCCCAATGGACGACACCTCACCCCAGATCCGCTCGCATGGAGCGACGGGCGGTGTGTGCAAGAAGCAGGGACGTATTCTCCGCGCGATAGTGACACGCGGATACTAGGGATTCCAGGTTCACGCGGGTGAGTTCCAACCCGCGATTCCGACTACGACTGGGTTTCGCGA
>JAUVHR010000146.1 GCA_030593165.1 Candidatus Thorarchaeota archaeon | reverse complement strand
CTCTTGTAGATGCAAATACGGTCGATCTAGAGATGTTTCTCTTGCCTGTAAGGCAGGTTCTCAGGTCTGAAAATTCCCCTCGCCATGACGAATTACTCTGGCTACGAGAGCGTTCCTTGTACATCCCTGCCGCACCCGAGGTTAGAGATCTTGAACAGCCAACAACACTACAGGAGCGTAGGCACGGGTCACCTTCTCAACCAACTCGGTTACCTCTATAGCCAGTTCCTCAGAGTCATTGGAAACCCCAGTACGAGGGTCCTTCCACAGAATTGCTAAAGCAACCAGAGCAAGTCCATATTTGAACTTGAACTTCAGTTCTTCTGGTTCTGAATTTGGCCCACGCTGTTTTATGTCATCATGCAACCAGTGATTGTCCATATTCACATAGTAATCATATTTTCCATCTTCCACAGGAACAACCCTCATAGCACTGAATTCATTGAAATCATGCAGATTCCAACTGTTTCTCCTTACCTCATAGATATTCAAGTCTGCCAGTGCTCTTGGATGCAGACGGTCTTTCCACAGTCTGGGAAGCTGGAGGATGTAACCATGCACAGCCTCAATTTGGTGAGATAGAGGGTCAGCCTTGCATATGTATGGCAGAATTCTAATAATATCCATCTTCAAGACAGAAAGAATCATTACCGAGTAGTGTTTCTCATCACTATTCGAGCAAATTCAAAGGAGCCTTGTATCAGCTTGCGAATTCTCAAGATGCAATCCAAGTTTTTGGAGGAATTCCTTGAGAGCCTGTCGAAGTTTGGTGTGCTTTATGGACCTACTTGGAGGAATGGGGTCTTGACTTATGACAGAATCGACAATTTTGGAGACCTGGCTCTTGTTGATGAACATCCGATGATTCCATTGAAGAAGTTGCTCCATCCGAAGAGGTTCGACATGTTCCAGTTCGATGAAGAAGGTTTCACTCCGGACTACTCATTGTTCGAAAAGAGAGTTGTTCTTGGAGTTCATCCATGCGAGATTCATGGCTTCTTGCGGCTTGATGATGTATTTCTAGAGGAACCGAGTGATCCATACTACGCTGGGCTCAGAAAGGACACAGCCATCATAGGTTTCTCATGTCTTCCCACTGAGAACTCTCTATGCAAGTCCACAGGCACTGACATCGTAGAGGAAGGCTTTGACTTGTTCTTTGTGGACCTTCATGAGTTCTATCTCGTTTGGGTTGGATCAAGCTTGGGTCATGACATGGTCTACGAGAGAGAGGAGTTCTTTGACAAAACTGTCACTCATGATGACATCCAGAATTACATTGAGTGGCGAATGGATCGAGATGGCATGTTCAAGAGGTCTTTCAGTTACTGGAATATGCCAGACATCATGGAGCTCAGCTATGACAGTGAGATATGGGAATACTTTGGAAGGAAATGTCTGGCATGTGGTCAATGTACAATGGTCTGCCCAACCTGCAATTGCTACACATTAACGGATATCTTCGATGTGACGAACAAGGTTTCTGGAAGACGCGAGAGAGTTTGGGACAGTTGCATGTTCGTGGACTACAGCCTTGTTGCAGGGGATCATAATTTCCGTGAAAGTCGTGCAGATCGTCTCAAATTATGGTATACTCACAAGCTCAAGGCCTTTGGAGATGAGTACGGCAAGCCTGCATGCGTTGGCTGCGGACGCTGTGTCGAAACATGTCCCGTAGACATCAATGTTCTCACAGTATCAGAAGCATTACTATCAGGTGAGGTGCCCAAAGATTGACTGCAGCCGAGCAGATTAGCAACCCTTACTTGCCTGAACCAGCACGGATTGTGCGACAGTACGATCTGATAAAGGACCATAGGTTCTTTCAGATTCGTCACACAGTCATGGAGCGAGCTATGTCATTCACATACTGCCCCGGGCAATTCATCATGCTCTCAATACCGGGACTAGGCGAAGCTCCATTCTCTATCTCTTCGACTCCCAGTCGACCCGGTATCCTTGAACTGGGCATACGAAAGATGGGTAAGTTGACTGCAGCGCTGTTCAATAAAAAAGACAATGACCTAGTGTATATACGCGGACCGTATGGTAATGGGTTCAAGCTCGACCAGATGAAGGATAAGGATATCATTGTCGTTGCAGGAGGCCTCGGAGTCATACCCTTGCGCTCGATACTCTATTATGTACTTGACAACCGAGACCAGTTCGGTCAGCTCTTCTTCCTGTATGGGGCAAGAAACCCTGACGAGATACTATTCAAAACTGAGTTTTTCCAATTAAAGGAACGCGAAGATATTGACTGCTTGTACGTTGTGGACAGCGACACAACGGGAAACTGGACTGAGAATATAGGCGTGGTCACCACGCTTTTCAAACAGCTACCAAAGATTGATCCATTGAACACCGCTGCAGTCGTCGTCGGACCGCCTGTCATGTACAAATTCGTCATCAAGGAGTTCCTGAAACTGAGAATTCCGAAGAGCCAGATACAGCTCAGTCTAGAACGGAAAATGGAGTGTGGTATCGGCAAGTGTGGACACTGTGTCCTTGATCATCTCTACACCTGTATTGACGGACCAGTCTTTACATACTGGGACACGCTACACTTCAGGGAGCTGATATGAGATGGCTGCGAAAAGGCAAGAAAAGACTGGTCATAAGCCCCGAGTAGGTATCTATGGTTTCACGGGTTGCGCAGGTGATCAACTTCTACTGATTCACACTGAAGATGAGATTCTAAACCTCTTCAAAACAGTCGATATCAAGTCTTTCGTCATGGTGTCCAGCAGACCAATCGAAGAAGACTTGGACATCGCTCTGGTTGAAGGGAGCATCAGTACTGCGGCGGAGAAGAAACATCTTCAAGAGATTCGGAAACGAGCAAAGATTTTGGTTGCAATCGGCAACTGCGCGGTCAGCGGCGGTCCTCAAGCAATGTTCGCCAAGAACGGAAGCTTCGCGGAACGTCTGAGCGCAGTCTATGGTGATATCTCGTTCTTCACGGACCCTATCGAAGCTGTTCCTATCGACGAATATGTGACAGTAGACTATTATCTTCTAGGTTGTCCAGTGAGTGCCCCTCAGACTTTTGCTCTGCTATCACGCCTGATTCATGGAGCGATTCCTGAACCCTACCCTCATCCCGTCTGTCATGAGTGCAAGTTGAATGAGAATCCTTGTCTCCTTTTGGAGCACAGGTTCTGTCTGGGTCCCTTGACAGCGGGTGGATGTAGGTCAGCTTGCCCAAACCATAATCTGCCCTGTGTTGGGTGCTGGGGTCCAAACCCAGACGGTAACTTCAAGGAACATCTGAAACTCCTTGAGAGTTATGGCATCTCAAAGGAGGATATCATGCGCAGAGTTCACAACTTTGGCGGGTACAAGATCCTCGAATACATCAAGGATTTCTAGTGCCAGGAGACACATTCCATGGCGAACGAAGAGAGAATCATAATTGAGCCCCTTTGCAGAGTTGAAGGCAACGGTGGCATCCTAGTGGAGATTAAGAACAACAAGATTAGCAATGTAGAAGTGCGTATCTTTGAGGGACCCAGGCTATTTGAGACTCTCGTAATTGGCAAGACACCTGAGGAAGACCTCAACATTGTGCCAAGGATTTGCGCAATCTGTAACCTATCTCACAAATATGCAAGCCTTCGTGCTCTGGAAAAGGCTCTAGCGGTGACAGTATCAGAGGTAACTCAGACGTATCGTCGTTTAATGCATCATGGTGAGATCCTTGAGAGCCATAGTCTTCACCTTTACTTCCTCGCATTACCTGACTACTTTGGCTACGACAATGCAATTGCCATGGCAGATGATTATCGTGATGTTGTCACCAAGGCACTTCAGCTAAAGAAGTTCGGGAACAGAATTATGCGTACAATGGGGGGTCGAATGATGCATGGAGAGAACCCAATACTGGGAGGGTTTGGGAAGCTACCTGACCGGAAAGTTCTCTCCTCTATTAGAGATGAAGCACAACAGCTTCTGCCGTTCGCATTGGAAACACTCGATTTGCTTTCTGATATTGAGATTCCTGATCACATGGAGCGTGAAATACAGTTTCTATGTTGTAGACCTCCACATGATGGATATGACTACTATGGTGATGTATTAGTCACATCTGACGGGAAGGAACATCCATTAGATGATTACAAGAGCGTCATTCAGGAACGAGTTGTCAGTCACAGTTTCGCCAAGCGTAGCCTCTACAACGGAAAGCCTTTCACTGTAGGGGCACTTGCACGGGTGCTACTTCTTGGAGAAAGGCTCACTGGCAAGGCGAAGGAGTCGTATGATGGGATGGTAAACCCACGGTGGCATCGCAACCCACTCTATAACAATTTTGCTCAAGCTGTGGAACAAGTACACTCGCTTGAGGGGGTATTAGAAACAATTGAACGACTTCTGAAGACAGAACCACCTGAGATTGCCAAGCCCGCTCGTCAATCAGGTTCAGGTACTGGAGGTGTTGAAGCTCCACGCGGCACTCTGATTCATCACTACCAGATAAGAGATGGAAAAACAGTAGCTGCTGACTACATAACTCCGACTGCCATGTTCCTCGATGACATGGAAGCATTCATCTGGAAGAGCGGGGACGAGCTTCTTGCAAGAAATCAAGCTGAGGGCATTGAGCTGCAGTTCGAGATGATAGCAAGAGCCTATGATCCGTGCATAAGCTGTAGCACCCACATTGTGACCGTGAAGTATGTATAGAAGTCCCAAGTATCAATGATTGTTGAGTCACCGACTATTATTACCGAACAGTCAATTCCCAATAGGAGATGATCATGTGGTGTATGAGAATGGGGACAAAGAAATGGAACACGAACATAGTATCAGTCATCATCAAAAAGATACTGATAATCATACGAAGACTCCGCAAGGACGGGGTGAGCACGAGCACCACTCAAATAATGACCAGCCTAGAATCATGACTGGTGCTCATGATAGCATGCAGCATGAACAAATGAAACAAGAACACTCTGGACATGAGGGGCATAAAGGAGCTAGTCATCATGAGAGGATGGCACGGGACTTTCGGAATCGCTTTGTGGTGTCCATGATTCTTACTATTCCGGTTGTCCTTCTATCTCCGTTGATTCGTGAAATCCTAGGTCTGACCTTTCTGTCTTTTCCTGGGGACTTGCTCGTGCTTTTCATATTATCAACTATAATCTACATCTATGGTGGCTATCCATTCCTCAAGGGCATGGTTGACGAGCTTCGCAAAAGACTTCCCGGAATGATGACTCTGGTTTCTGTCGCTATCACAGTAGCGTATACCTATAGTAGTGGAGTGGTCCTTGGACTCGAAGGTGCTCTTTTCTTCTGGGAGCTGGCAACATTGATTGACATAATGTTGGTTGGTCACTGGATTGAGATGCGCTCTGTTATGGGGGCCTCACGAGCATTGGAGGAGCTAGTGAAACTTCTGCCGTCAACAGCTCACTTGGTCATGGATGATGGAACGGTAGTCGAAGTACCAGCCGCTGGACTGAAGCGGCATGACAGAGTGCTTGTGAAACCAGGTGAACGCGTTCCGTCAGATGGGACAATTGTGGAAGGGCGCACCAACATGAATGAGGCGATGATAACCGGTGAGTCAAGTCCCGTTGACAAGCAACCGGGAGACCCAGTCATAGGGAGCTCCATCAATGGCGAAGGCAGTATCACTGTGGAGATCACAAAGATAGGGAGTGAAACGTACCTTGCCCAAGTCATAGATTTGGTTCGTGAAGCTCAGGCCAGTCGTTCAAGAACTCAAGACTTGGCTAGTCGTGCAGCTTTCTTTCTCACGGTTATCTCTCTCTCAATAGGTAGTCTTACACTTATGGGTTGGTTGGCCTTGGGTCAAGAACTCCAGTTTGGGATGGAGAGAGCAGTCACAGTCATGGTCATTACATGTCCGCACGCCTTGGGTCTTGCAGTACCTCTAGTCGTTGCAGTTTCGACCTCAATATCTGCACAGAAGGGACTACTCATCCGCGATCGGGCCGCCTTCGAGCGAGGGAGGGGACTGCAGGCTGTCGTCTTCGACAAGACAGGTACACTCACCGAGGGCAAGTTTTCCGTCACTGAAGTTGTTTCTCTGAGTGATGTCAATGAAACGACTGTACTTCAACTGTCAGCATCGCTAGAGGCACAGTCAGAACATTCCATTGCTCAAGGAGTAGTTCGTGGGGCAAAAGAAAGGAAAATCGAGCTTCAACAAGCCCATGATTTTCGAGCAATCACCGGGCAGGGTGCGACTGGAAAAGTTGGCGCGCATGAGGTGTCTGTTGTCAGCCCGTCATATCTGAAGGAACGAGGAATGTATCCGGAACACGAAATCCTCAGCGCACTGGCTGAAACAGGCCAGACCATAGTCTATGTTATTGTGGACAATCGTCTAGTAGGAGCACTGGCTCTCGCAGATGTCATTCGCGCTGAGTCTAGGGAAGCAGTTGCCCAGCTGAAGAGCATGGGAATCAAAGTCATGATGCTCACAGGTGACAACCGACATGTTGCGAAGTGGGTGGCGCAAGAGCTGGGATTAGATGACTACTTCGCTGAAGTTCTCCCGCATGAGAAATCGATGAAAATCCAAGAAATTCAGGCTCGAGGATTGACTGTTGCCATGGTCGGAGATGGTGTGAACGACGCGCCTGCACTTGCTCAAGCAGATGCCGGGATAGCAATAGGTGCTGGTACTGATGTCGCCATTGAAACAGCTGACATTATTCTAGTTCGTGATGACCCTCGTGATGTTGTTTCGATGCTGGGTCTCTCTAGGGCAACCTATAGCAAGATGATTCAGAACCTGATATGGGCAACTGGGTACAATGCTGTGGCAATTCCTCTTGCCGCAGGGGTACTCTATTCGGCGGGAATCCTCCTCAGTCCAGCAATGGGAGCGGTCCTAATGTCTCTGAGTACTGTCATTGTGGCGATAAATGCAAAACTGTTGTCCTACTAGAATGTGCGAGAGAGGTATCCAAAATCGCTTCAAGGATTGTAAAGAATTACATCTGCTTCTCTTGTTTGCAAGGCGGATATTCAGGCCCAGAGCTTTCTCTGCCCATAACGAAGCAGTCGCAAGCAGTCGAAATCAGTGTCAACGGATTCGAGCTAAGGGCCTAGTCACTATCGACCTTAGTGCCAGTTTCGGGCGAAGGTGGGGGGCCCGGTTCGGCGGTGGATGACAGTTCGCTGGTTTCCTCAGTGCCATGACTGACCTTGTCAAGTTCTGCCATCCGGCGCTCGGCGTGCTCGCGTACTCGTTCCGGAATACTGTCCCGTTCCTCCTCTAAGGCCGTACGGAGCTCCGGTGAGGCAGGTTTTGGCCCTGTTGCTGCATGTCCTCGTAGTATCTTGCGAGTTACGGCTAGTCCAGCAGCAGATAGAAAAACGATTCCCGCTACAGCAGTCAAGAACAGAAGATCAACTGGCACCACTACGGTCACTTCCTGACTAGCACCGTAGTAGTAGTTGTTCTCATTGACCACGACTTGCAGCAATTCGCCATCACTCAGAGTGATATTGAGGTAGGCGTATCCATCGATATCGGTGATTCCGGACCCCCGGTAGTCACGGTTGTTGCCAACATAGAAGTCGACTTGAAGAACATAGCTTCATCTCACTAGCTA
>JAUVHR010000370.1 GCA_030593165.1 Candidatus Thorarchaeota archaeon | reverse complement strand
GGATTAGTGATACTTAACTGGAACGCAAAACAGTCATCGTACAAAAAGTAGAACCATTTATTCCAAGATTAGAATGATATTCCTTCGAACGTGCTATTCGTATTATTCATTTGAGGCGGTAATCGTGGTTGGGAAAAGTGAAACGGGGAGAAGCGTTGCCCTACAAAGGTTTCACACTTTGAGGAAAACACTAGCTGAACCATTGCAGAAACATCGGTCAGGAACTCTGATATTCATCTCAGCTATAATATTGACCTTAGTTACTTCAATTCATTACATTGTTGTCATGTTGGATTGGACAAGTCCTGGGTTCAGTCTAGATGATTCATGGATTCATCTTCAGTTTGCTAGAACAGTCTATCAAGGAACTCCGTGGGAATATTCTCCAGGTGAACCTAGTACAGGGTCTACAAGTCCACTCTGGGCAATTCTGCTCTCATCCTTGTTCTTTTTCACTCAGGACCAGATTGGTCTTGTTTGGGGAACAATAGCTATCTCCATAGCACTCTATATTCTTGGATCATTCCTTGTTGGTTTGATTGTTAGCGAATACACTGGTTCTTCTGCATTTGGAATCATTGGTATCATTGGTTATGTGCTAGTTCCAAGGAACACTTGGCTTATGCTCTCAGGAATGGAAACACCACTCTTCATGTTCTTACTCCTCTTGGGAATACTGGTTCTTGATAAGCATGAAATAAAGTATGATATTATCTTTGGAGTGATTGCGGGGTTAGCATTTCTAGCTAGACCTGAAGGGGGCCTTCTGATTTTGGTGGGTCTACCTGTTAGGATTCTGATTCTCTTGAAAAAGAGAGAGCTCGATGTGAAGAGGGTTGGAAGTTCTATTTTGGCTGGTTCAGTAGCCCTTCTAATAGTGTTACCTTGGTTGATGCATTGTCACTCTGTAACTGGTTTTCTTCTCCCAGATACATTCTATGCAAAAGTGCATGTGCCTTCTGCTGAAGAAATAGAAGCTTGGAATTTCTGGTGGAATTTCTGGATACGGAAGTTTCCATACATTATCATAGGTCTGCTAGTTGGATTAGTCCTTTCCTACAAGCAGAAACCTTACCCATGGTTGTTTGCCATTGCTCTTACCATTCTTTATCGCCTATCGCTCCCCTATACATCCCTACTGAATAACGCGAGATGGCTTGTTCCTGTTTTTGATTTCCTAGTCATAACTTCCATTGCAGGCACTCTGTTAGTAATCACTAGATTATTCATGCGTCAAAAACAACCCGATATAGTCATGGCTAAATTCATTGCAGTAACTATTGTTGCTTCTCTGATACTGATTCCAATGATACCTCAATACATTGCGCAAGCAGACTTGTATGGAAACTCAGTCAAAAACATAAACGAACAGCAAGTAGACGTTGCCCTTTGGCTTAGAAGGCACACACCATCTGATGCAGTCATTGCTGTCACGGATGCAGGAGCAATGAGATTTCTATCTGAACGAGCCATTATTGATCTTTCACACTTGATGAATCCTGATATCAATCATAGAGATATGACAATCCAAGAAACTCTTGTTTACATGCGTAATCACAGTTGCGAGTATCTTGCCCTACACGACGCTTTTATTTCAGCATATGTTGCATATTTGGCAGGAGGACTTAGCAGAGTCTATAGGGTCAAGCTCTATGACAATGTAATATCAGTAGGACCAGTTCTATGTGTTTACAAAATCAATTGGACTCGGGTATCATTGTTATGAATGAGAAATCCAGAGCATAGAATACTCCGAAGATTTCACCGTGAACAGCCAATATTGCATTGGTCAGGTCTATTGATTTTGCTATGAAGTAGTATGCTACATCTGAAGCACCAGCTGAAAACATCTCGACATTGACATCGTTCTCTGCAACGGCTGAGAATACTCGGGCAGCGAGACCCTCCGTTCTAGACTAATCCAACCCGCTCATTGAACTTGACGATGAGTTCGTCAATCTTGGGGGTCGACTGTTGAATCGAAGCCCAATAGTTGTCATAGTCATACCATTGATTGTTTAGCTCATCAAGCTCGAACATCTGCTGCTCAATCCAAGTGTAGTATTTGAGATGATGGATGCGCTTTCGTTCGTAATGCCCAAGTTCAATCATCGCGTCGGTCTTCTGAGCCATTAGATGACGGTGGTAATCCCGTATGGCATCCTTTTCGGTATACTCTCCATGCTCAGCACGAGCCTCTCTTAGACGTGATTGATACATCTCCATAGAGTCTGTAAAGATTGTAACAACTACATCATTACCGGTCAGTTCATAGAACTTCGCATACTTGATTGCCATCAGCATGTTGGCGATACTGGATATTCCGAGAAGATCAAGCTTCGACACTAGGTCTTCAGAGACCCCAATCTCTTCCACGAGATACTTCCTGCCAGCAGGCTCGTTGAAGAGTCTCATCAGGTTCATTGAGTCTTCATCGTCTATTGCGATAATCATGTCAGTGTTGCGGACGTTGTGTATCCAAGGAACGTGCTTGTCACCAATCCCCTCAATCCTGTGCGCTCCATAACCATTAAGCCACAGAGTAGGACACTGAACGGCCTCTCCCGCTACGGTCCTTGAGGTGGGATAGTGGTGCTTCATGAAGTCCCCGCAGGCGATTGTGCCCGCTGAACCAGTGGTGAGGGTAAGTCCACGATACTTGTCCGTTCCAAGCTCTTTGTCAAGAACCTCCTTTATTGCGTGTCCCGTGATATCATAATGGAAGAGGTAATTCCCAAACTCGGAGAACTGGTTGAAGACAAAGAGGTCCTTCCGTGTTCTGCGCAACTCCCAGACCTTGTCGTAAATCTCTTTGACATTGCTTTCGCTGCCAGGCGTCTTGATAATCTCCCCAGCCACAGTTGCAAGCCAG
>JAUVHR010000157.1 GCA_030593165.1 Candidatus Thorarchaeota archaeon | reverse complement strand
CCTCTTCGGTTATCTTCGTACCAGAAGCTTTATGTGTTTACGGCTGGGATAGCGATTTAAGCCTATAAGCAGACAAGCTGAGGGCTGGTGATATAGCACAGTCCAAAACATCAGACTGTTGGAACTGTCAGGCTTTGCCTTAGTTTGGATTCTGGCTTCCGACATTCTGCGAATTGGATTACTTGGAGGAAATTGATATCTTCGGGCTTAGTGGAGCGGGCTACGATACCAGTACTGGCATCTTTAGCCCAGAAGGACGCATCTTTGCGGCAGAGTACGCAAAGAAAGCCGTAGAACAGGGTGAAACCGCCATAGGCATCCTAGTGGAGGAAGGAGTCGTTCTTCTTGCAAGGAAGAAACTTCAACCACTTCACGAACCTGATTCCGTTGAGAAAATATCCCAGATTGATGAACATGTGGGAACCGCGGCATCTGGATTCATGGCCGATGCAAGGCGATTAATTTCTGATGCCCGGGTAAAGGCGCAGTCCTACTGGCTGACATTCGAGGAACGAATTCCAGCAGAGGCACTAGCTGATTACGTATGTGACGTAAAGGCCCAATTCACGCAAGGTGGCGGTGCGCGTCCATACGGAGTTGCATTGATCATAGCATCTGTTGACTATGATGGGTCTCCCCGACTTTTTGTCACAGACCCTGTGGGTACCTACTGGGGGTTCCTTGCAGCTGTAATTGGAAGAGGCAGTGTTCCTGCCGGCGACTATCTAAAAGAGAACTACAGGCGTGACATGGCACTCACAGATGCCATAACACTTGCAGCTGATGCTCTGCGACACGCAGGCGATGCTGACCTGTCACCAGAAACTGTGGAGATTGCCAAGATTCCTGTTGAAACGACTAAGTTCTACAAACTCACTCACTCGGAGATTGAGAATTTCATTACACCAGCCTAGTATGATAAAACGGAGTTGACTTAACCATTGATGGGTGGATCAGGGAGAAAATCAGGTGAGAAATGGATTGCACTGGACGCTGTTGTCATAGGAATCCAGAAAGGTCATTTGAGGTTCGAACTATTCGTTGACCCTGACCTAGCGTTCGAGTATCGTCGAGGGGCTGACATACCCTTGGAGGAGATTCTGAAATCTTACGAGATATACGAGGATGCAAAACGAGGGGAAAAAGCCTCCGCAGATCTTGCGAAGGATACCTTCGGTTCCGATGATGTATTCGTGATTGCCCCTGAGATAATCAAACACGGCGAGTTCAAACTAACACATGAACAGAAAGTTCAACTTGTTGAGGAGAAGACTGAGGCGATTATCACATCCATCGCAAAGCGTGCTATGAACCCTCAGACAGGACATCCCCATCCACCTGACCGGATTCGTCAGGCAATGGAAGAAGCAAAGGTAGTCGTTGATCCCTTCATCACCGTGGATGAACAGATTCCACAAATTGTGAAGTCGCTTCTAGTAATCATCCCTATATCCTTTGAGAGTGTCAAACTAAGAATAACACTCCCAGCAGCCCACACAGGCAAGGGCTACAATATGATAGCGAAGGCTGGCCTCATCAAAGAGGAGAGTTGGTCACAGGATGGGTCTTGGACAGGATTGATTGAGCTTCCTGCATCAGAAAGACAGAGTCTCTATGATGAGCTCTCCAAGCTCACAAAAGGACAGATTCGAATAGAAGTGGTCAGATAACGTCTGCTAGTTAGACTAAGATTAAATATTAAATGAACAAATGAGGCATTACATTGGCCATATACTTTAACAAAAGAGAAATTGTGGTCCCGGGTCAGTTACTCGCCGAGGGAAGATATCAATCCTCGGTAGGGACCTATGATGAGGATGGGAGAGTATTCTCCGCTCTAGTAGGTCTTGCGGAGCTCCGTGGAAATACCGTTAAGGTGGTACCTCTCGAAGGGGTGTATATTCCACGAGAAGATGACCTAGTTATTGGTACAATCACAATTGTCGCAGGCAATAATTGGAAGGTAGACATAGGCGGTCCCTATCTCGCCTCCTTACACGCGAATAACGCCCTTAGGCGCCCATACGATGAGGACATCTCAGTCTACTTCGGTATTGGTGACTTGATTGCAGCAGAGATAATATCATTCGACCGCAATAGTGGTCCATTCCTGACTCTAAAAGGGCGAGGACTAAGCAAGCTTGAAGATGGCATGGTTCTGGATGTTGGTCCCTCCAAGATTCCACGAATTATCGGACGTCGTGGATCAATGATCAATATGATCAAAGACCAATTGAGGATTCGGACCGTAGTGGCCCAGAATGGGAAAATCTGGATACAAGCTCCGAATTTCGACATCCTGCGTGTGGCAGTAAAGGCCTTCAGGATGATAGAGGACGAAGCCCACACCGCAAATCTGACCGATCGAGTTGCACGCATGATTAGCGAGGAACTTGACAAGCTTGATGGCAAGTCGGACAAAGCGGTTGACATGCCCGAACCTGAGCCTGAACCGATAGCTGAGGAAACCGCAGCAGAGGAAACGCCTCCAGCCGAAGAGAGTCCGAGCAAGGCATCAGAGAGTGCTGATGAAACTAGTGAAACTGACAGTGAAGAACCTGTAGAAAAAGAAGTAACAGAAACAGAGGAAGTGAGTGAAGAATGAGTCCAGAAGTGAAGCCCGATTTTCTGATTAGTCCTGAAGGGCTTAGATTAGATGGTCGACGCCCTGATGAATTGAGACCAATCGAATTAAAGGTGGGTGTCCTGAAACAGGCAGATGGTTCTGCATCAATAAAGCAGGGCAAGACATACATTATTGCCGCTGCCTACGGTCCAAGAGAGCTGCATCCAAAGCACTTGACCTTGAATGATCGCGCATACCTTCGAGTCGTCTATCGAATGGCCACATTCTCAGTGCCAGACAGAAAGAGACCCGCTCCTTCTCGTCGAGAGCGAGAGATATCGATGGTCATAGCAAACGCCTTGAAGCCATCTCTATTCTTGGAGGAGTTCCCACGTACAGTGGTGGACGTATTCATCCAAGTCATTCAGGCTGATGGCGGAACCCGATGTGCAGCAATCAATGCAGCATCACTGGCTTTGGCGGATGCTGGAATACCAATGAGATGTCTTGTGCCATCTGTTGCAGTGGGTAAGGCTGATGGAGTTCTGATTGTTGACCTTGGAGATGAGGAAGACAAGTATGGAGAGGGCGATGTGCCCATGGCAATTCTGCCGACCACTAATGACATCACTCTGCTACAGCAGGACGGAAGTTTTACACGCGAAGACCTGATGGAAGCTATGCAGAGCGGTCTACAGGCATGCAAGTACATTCACGAACTTCAGAAGGATGCCTTGAAGAGGGCATTCGGCTCACGGAGTCCTGATGATGGGGGCGGTGACGACGACTTTGACGATGACCTAGAAACCGACCTTGGAGAATCTGAAATAGCTGGGGAGGATGAGTGAAATGGGAGACTTTAGTGCACATACAATTAGTCACATTGACAGAAACTTCATTGCAGACATGTTGGCAAAGGGCCAGAGACTTGACGGCCGCGGCCTAACCGAGTACAGAGAGATTGAAATCGAGTACGATGTTGTTGCAGCGAAGGCTGAGGGGTCCGCACTTGTTCGCATGGGCGACACGAGTGTGATTGCAGGAGTCAAGGTGTTGCTGGGCGAACCATATCCAGATTCGCCTGACTCGGGCGTTATGATGGTCACTGCTGAGATGTCACCTATTGCATCTCCGCTCTTCGAGCTTGGTCCTCCAAAAGAGGGTGCTATCGAGCTGGCAAGAGTGGTTGATAGGGGTGTCCGTGAGTCAGAGACCGTTGACGTCAAGAAGCTGGTCGTAGAGCCAAGTAAGAAAGTGTACATGATATTTTGTGATATCTACCCACTTGAGTACGATGGCAACTTGATTGATGCGTCATCCATTGCAGCAAACGCGGCACTACTAGTGTCGAAGTTCGATGAGTACGCATGGGAGGATGGCAAAGCAGTACCGACTGGTAACAAGATGCCTATTCCTCTACAGAATCTAGCTATTGAGACTACGGTGTCTAAGATTGGCAAGCATCTTATTATTGACCCAGTGCTGAAAGAAGAGTTCGTACAGGACTGCCGTCTTACGATGGCAATCGATCGGAATGATCGGCTCACAGCAATGCAGAAAGGTGGTGGAGCCGGTCCGATGACTCTGGAAGAGATTGACCAGGCAATGGGCATGGCATTTGATGCAGGAAAATCAATACGTGAGCTTGTGGAATCGACCGCAAAGGAACGTGACCAGTAGGACGACTTGGAGGTGGCAAATAGCCATCTCTTCTCTATCTCCGGATAGCAATCTTCATAAGCGAAATCGGGGGGCGACTTCTAGATTCGCCCACCCCATTCTCTATAGTGGATGTAGCGTAACCAACAACAGGAGACATTGAATTGGCAAGAACCAAAAAAGTTGGTAGCACAGGACGATTCGGACCTAGATATGGTGCCAAACTGCGCAGGCGAGTGCTTGACATTGAGAAGCGCCGCCATGAGCCACATCGCTGTCCGTCGTGTGCAACAAGGGCATTGCAGAGGAAGGCAGTAGGCCTTTGGAAGTGCCGGAAGTGTGGTCTTTTGTTTGCAGGTGGTGCGTATGTGCCCTACACCGATGCCGGGAAGGCTGCAAAGAGAGCGATTGCTCAGAGGGTATCAGGTGACTTTTTAGCCCTGCGTGACGACGACAAAGATGTTGTTGAGTTCATGCCGTCTATTGAAACAGAGCCAGTGATAGAGGCTGTAGATGCACCAGAAACAGCAGAAACATTGGAAGTGTCAGAAACAACTGACACATCAGAAACATTGGATGCACCAGAAACAGAGGATGCTTTCGAGCCAGCCGAAGACGAACAGTGATAATTGTTCCATATTCGGTGGGAAGTACATTTTGCCTTCTATCCTCATTACAACCTCCCGGAAGACCTCGAATCGAGTGAGGTCATTCATCCGAGACCTCAGTGTAGTTCTTCCAGACAGTTTCAGATTCAATCGTGGTGGAATGAGTCAGAGCGAGATTGTTTCTAGGATACAACAAACAAGTGCCAATGCCGCCTTGATTGTCACACTCTCAAAGGGTAATCCCGGCAGTATTCTTGTTCTTCAGTCCGATGGAACTCAACAGGCTGAGATAATCTTAGAGAGCGCTGCACTTCGCCGTGAGGTGGAAGTGTCAAGCCGGATACGAGTGGACATGCTTGATTCTGTTCTATATGATTCCGAGTCCTCAAATAGAACAAGGAATCTTGCTGTAATCATCGCCTCGCTGATGGATGTGGAACCTCGGCCAGCTGAATCTGCAGATTACTCTTGTCGGGAGTCACCCAATGGAGTAAGAATATGGTTCCAGGATCTCCCCAATGAAAGGATACTCTGGACCCACTACAGTTCAGGAAACGCGGTTGAAATCGGTCCGCGGATTAGAGTGAAGTCTGTTCGTGCTGGATAATTAATACTTAATCCGCAGCATTGCTATAGTCTTTAAGCGAGCCGGCAAGTGTAATTCTTTGAAACGTTGTCTGATGGTGATACAAGTTGTCCGACTCTGATCTCACGGATGCAACGGCAGAACTCCGGGTTGAACTGGAATCATCAGAACAAGCCAACCTACTCTTGAATGCATTGCGGCCTGAAACTGATGGTGCACCGTCTGAGAGGGCAACCGTCCGACTGAGTGTACAAAACTCTACACTCATCATTAAGGTATCTGCAGGTGATATCACTGCCCTTAGGGCATCAATGAATTCCTACCTTTCATGGATATCTGGATGTCTAGGTGCCATCGATTCTGTCACAAGCCAAAAATCTTAAGTCATATGTCAGAAGGCCAGTTTGAACGACCTGTACACACTTTAGTGGAGATTGAAAAATTATGGCTCAAGCAATACCTCCTGCCTTACAGCAGGAACTACAGAAATTCGACGTCCTCCGGTCGCAATTGGAAACTCTACAGCGAATTGTTCAACAGCTTCAGCAGGACCTCTCCGAAACCAGTGTTACCCTTGAAGAGCTGCGCAAACAGCCAGAGGGGATTGTAACCTACAAATCGGTTGGTCAACTCATGTTCAGGGTAGAGAAGGCTCAGATAGAGGAAGACCTTGACGAACGTCATAAGACTCTCGAAATAACTCTCGCATCAAGTAAGAAGAAGCTGGAGAGTGTGACTGAGAAACTGAAAGCGCTACAAGAAAAAATCCAGGTCGAGCTAGGTAAGCACAATCTCAGGCTACAGTGAGTATCATGAAACAGGTTGTTGAGATTGGACTGCCTATTCTCTCTGAGGAGGATATTGAGCAACTCACAGAGAACTGTGAGGAGGAGATAGCCCGGTTCATCTTCAACCAACTGCCGGAGAAGAGCATCGAAGAGCTTGCTGTTTCATGCACGCTGGAAATGGACAGCGAATTGGACGTTGACATCGAAATCGCAATCTCGCAGAAATACGACACAGAACAAGATCTAGATGCGCTTGCAGAGGCGGCGTCCGAGCACGGTTTGAAGTGGCTTGAGGAGCGACTCCTGGAGATGAAGTCTGATTGAACCTGAGAGAGCTGATTGCGGCGGAGGAAACCATACTCATTGTGGGTCATCACAATGCCGATCCTGATGCAGTCTGTTCTATGATTGCATTTGCGGAGCTCTACAGGTATTTGAACCCAGCGGGCCAACCAATTCTGGCCTGCGACGATATAAGTCAATTGTCAAAACAGGTTCTAGCAAAGTTTGCGTCGGATGTAGATATTGCAGAAACTGTGGATGAGGCGTATCCCTTTGTCGTTCTTGTCGATACAAACAGTATATTTCAATTGGGGGCCACTTTCAGTCATCTCACCCTGCGCCCCCAGTGCACGCTGGTCATTGACCACCATGAGGAGAACCCGAATATCAGCGACATTTCCGCACACACGCTAGTGGATAGCAACAAGTCCTCCACATGTGAGATTCTAGCATCACTATATGTTGAAACTGGAGTCGATATGGACTCGAGAGTTGCCAACTTGCTTCTCACAGGAATCCTGTTTGATACCCGGCGTTTCCTATATGCAGACAAGGATACATTCGCAACGGCAATCCGACTGATCGAGAATGGTGCTGATTTTAGGGCATGTTTAGATTCGCTGATGACCAAACCTAACCGGTCAGAGCGTATAGCGCGGTTGAAGGCTGCAGGACGGCTTCGGATTCACAACATTGATGACTGGCTGATTGTGACAGCTACGATAGGTGCCTTCGAGGCTAGTGCATGTCGCGGTCTCATTGAACTTGGTGCTGATGTGGCAATTGTTGGAGGACAACCCGCAAAAAATGTTGTAA
>JAUVHR010000109.1 GCA_030593165.1 Candidatus Thorarchaeota archaeon | reverse complement strand
GTTGCAGTGCCCACGAATCATGTCTACGAAGTCGAGCTCGGGCATTGTCTGGTGAATGTAGATATACTTGGGATTCTTGGAACTGCCTTTATGGCCCAGCTTCCATGTTCCGTCAGCGATTTCAATCTCGCTAGGTCTTGGAAATGAATATCGGACCATTCCCAGATACCGCAATTGGCTTCCAACGTAGTTCCAAATCGCGTTGAGGTATTCGGTTGTCCCCTCATACCTATTTCGTACGCGTTTGGCTTCACGGTTGCCGTATCTAGCTGCAGTTTTCTCAAGAATGAGCCCCTGTGCTCTTCGAAGGTATTTTTCTACCTTAGTAAGTGAATTCGCATCAGGTTGTCCTGCCTTCACGCTTCTTTTGAATTCTGATAATGTTTCAGCCCAACGTTCTTTTATTGACATTTCTGCTGCATCTGAGGTTTCTGAGAAGTGTGATGATGTGCTATTGGTCTCTCGTCTTCTACAGAGATCTGCTACACTCGAAAGCCCAAGCTTCAACGCTCGGGTCAGAACTTGACCTGGATGAATGGGGGCTGTAAGGAATCGATGGTTTTTCACAACAGATATGTTAGTGTTATTAGTATATAAAGAGATGTCACAATTTATGGTAGATATTTGGTTTGTAGACTAAGGGGAGGCCTATCAATGCCCATTTCGGGGATATCGTGTTTTAATCTTGGTAAGTATATTATATAGTACCTTATTAGACCCGCAAGGTACGAAATGAGAGAGAATAGGACGATGAAACGAAAAATCCAGCGTCATCCCTGGAAGCAAAACCAATTGCAGAGAACAATGGACAATGACAAGTATATTATATCCAAACCCAAGAGCAAGAATAATTCAACTCTAAAATACCTCGTTGAGTCCTTTACTCTCAATTCAGTAGACCGGGTTATTGAGCGAAACCACAAGGGTCGAAGACCAGACCCATTGTTCGCTAAGAACCTCTGCAGGCAGGTCATTTCTCTCTCACAATCCTCAGTGACATCAGGACGGAAAGTCAGAAACATAGACCTGACACTTCTAGACCAACACTTTGCCAACTATGTCAAGATTGTGAACCTAATTCTTGAACGAATTTACAAGACACCAAAGAGAGCACAGGCCCTAGGCAAGAAATTGTCTGAGTATCATGGTCATGGTTATACACTCCTTCGCAAGGAATCCGACCTAAGCTACCAGCACAATGATGAATTCAAGGAGCTTGTCTTTGAGAGAACACACAGGAATGCCCTTGAACAAGCTGCAAGAACAGTCCTAAGCGACTACACGAGAAGAGAGCTCATCAGATCAGCCATCGGGATTCTCAGTGATTCAGTAATAGTAATGTTAAAACTCCTCAAGAATAAATACATCCCTCGACCTCTAATCAAGCAAGTTAGGGCAACTTGTTTGGCAGTCAAGAACAATAGCAAGGGCTATGCCTATACAGTCGGAGTTCTCAAACAGGTCCGTCGTGAGTTGGACCTCACTATACTCAGAGAGTTAGGAGAGAAGACGCGTTGGCGTGGTCGTCAACGTGCAAAGGTACGTAAGGCACTGTCTACAACTTCAAGAGAAAAACTGGTGATACTCTCACTCTTGGAAAAAACAGTCAAGGAATGGCTCACCAACGGATACCCCTTTAGTGTTCCCAAGTTGACAACTACAACAGAGGATTTTACTGCGTCAACAGAGAACTCCCCCACACAGGGATATTGGTACTCTGTTGATAGAGAAAAACCCAATGAGATTCTGTTCTTTCTGAAGACCCCTCCCGGAGTTAACGGGAGGCAACAGGATAGTTCTCCTTATCGCACACAAACCATTGCCTTTCGGTTCTTCAACTGGTTTCCAAGAGCCGTCGAGAAGGCACAGAGGAAGGCTGAGCAGGCTGCGCTCAAGGGGGATGCACATAGAGCAAGACGTCAGTTATTCAGAGCACGAATCTTCCAAGACATGAACACTCAGTTGAGAACCACCATTGCTCTGCAACGCGCAACTCACATACTCTCAAGACTCAAACGGCGAAGGAGTCGCAATGAAAAAGAGATTAGAAAATTGAAGGCGGAGGTTCATGATCTCAGGGGCAGTCGTCGGTGTGCTCCACCAAGGCTTCTAGTTAGAGGGCAGAAGGTTACACTCCAAGTCCCATTCTTACCTCCTAATGAGGAACTGCTCAACGAGGTCTTTGGTGATCAGACTTATGATACACTTGCAGGTGCTGACAGAGGAATCAGAGTTCCAATAGCTCTCTCAGTGCTCAACGAAGGTCAGTATGAAGACAGGCTTGTGTCATTTGACCATCTCGTTGACAAGAGAGAGCGACTTAGAAAGCAAGCATATGCGCTCAAGTCACAGATTGACAGGAAGAGAAACAACTGGGAGAAGAAGTGGACGGGATCGTTGCCCACAGTGGTTCTAAGGAAGCAGCGTCATCTTGACGCACTGTGGAGAAAAATTCGTCGTCTCGACCGTGAGATTGCCCGGCAGGTTGCCTCTGAAACCGTCTGGTGGTGCGAACAGCATAATGTCAGGACCCTGTACTTCGAGGACCTGAGGAGTTATCAAGCTCCCGGAGGGCGGGGTGATTTGTCATGGGCGCTGGGCACAAACCTGTGGGGAATGATTCTCGATACAGTGAGGTATATGCGTGAAGCCTTGGGTCATAGATATGGGGGTATCTGGAGTGTCAATCCATACCATACAAATAAGAGGTGCCATGTGTGCGGTGAGATGGGAATCAGAGTAGAGAGTGAGTCCTCAACCACTGAGAAAAAGGGAGGAGAGTACTTCTATTGCTCCCACTGTCAGACCCGCATGCATGCAGACCTGAACGCTGCGCGGAATATAATCCATGTTCAATCAAGGTCCAGTGCCGTTCCTGGACGGACAAATGCGGCATGTCCAAGGTTGTCCAACTTACAATGAACGGTTTAGGTCCCAGTCTCTTGGCAAAAGCATTATATCGCCTCTCAGCCTCTTCTGCTTTATTCATGCGGAGGTAGCCAAGCCAGGTTAAAGGCGCAGGACTTAGGATCCTGTTTCGTAGGAGTTCGCGAGTTCAAATCTCGCCCTCCGCACCAATTCTCATACAGATAATTTGACTATGTCAATGTCCCCTTTTCCAGTTTCATTACGAATTCAGATTAAGTAGAGATCGTTCTGCCTTGCCATGAGGTGCAGTGGTTATGCCCTGCAAGTCCCATTTGGCGGTAGTCCAACAGAGAATGTCGAATAGCCGTACAATCGACAAGTATTCTGGCAAGTCCTTGATGCTCTTTTGGAGAGTTTCAAAACCCGTTATATTCTTTCTAATTGTCTTACGGGCGATTTCCATACATCTTAGACCAACTCGTAGATTCTTGCTTTTCGTACCAAGTATATCAGCAAGAAGAAATGCAACAACATAACTATCAAGAATAGGAAACAGCTCTGGCCGTTTCAAGTGCAGGATTTTTGTAGCTCTTGCCAACCCAAACCCCTTCAGCTCCAAAACCACCTTGAGAACGTTTTCGATGTGTTCCTTTGTTTCCTCCCATCTAGTATCAGATATCTCATGGAGGGGAGTATTAGGGATTTTGGCCAGTGCTTTTGAGATTATCTTTGATTTTTGGAGAAGGCGCTTACTCTGATCCTTATCATAGGTGTCTATTAGAGCGTATAGTTCGTTTGCTGCTGCAATGTCCTTTCTTGAGATGTGATTGTCAATACTATGTTTCCCATCGTATTCCCTGTAAATTTCGATTTCGCAGTACTCTCTAATCCGGAGCTCCGGTTTCCGAAATATCAACGCAGTCCTCAATTCAATCATTATTCATCAGATGAATTCACAAACAACATACAGGTAACTGTATTGGTATCAAATCTCACCCACTGTATCATTTTGTTTCTGAAAGGGAACTCCGTTGAACGTTTTAGATATCAAGAGTGATTACCAAGAATGGTGTAGATATTTAATAAGTAATTCAGAAATAAGATATGTTTAAGTACACAAATCCATATCATTATTTGATGAATAATGTCACCTAATGAAACAAAAAGAGGGCGATTTGTTAGAATCGCAAATAGACGAACCAACCAAGTTCTTAGTGAACTTAGAAAATTGGGGAATTGCTCCAATACTAGGATGTATGAATACACAGAAGCAGATGTTAGAAAGATTTTCCGGACACTCAAGAAAGAGCTGGATCGAGTTGAGAAACTTTTCAGTTCTGAAGATACAAATGAATTCAAATTGGAGTAGATAGGGGCTTGAATAACCGGGAGTTGTGTCTGAGATTAGCAAAGGTTGAGTCCGGCGATGATGTGAGAGAAACTCTAGAAAAGGAAGGGTATTGGAATGATGCTTCCTTGTGGAGAGATTACGGTGATGATGCGAGTAATTCAAGTATTTTCATTAATCAGCAAGACAGTGCAGATGGCGCATTAGTAGAGAAAATCACTAATGCTGTTGATGCGCTTATTCTTCGAGAATGTTGGAGACGAGAAATAGATCCCGAATCGAAATCTGAAACTCCATTGACTTTATCTGATGCAGCTAAGGAATTCTTTAGCATACGTGGAGGAACACTTGAGAGTGCATGGGACTCTGAAATGCGTGAATTATTAGATCTAATTTCAATTGTTGCATCAGGAGATAAGAAGAATCCTTGCATTCATATTATTGACAAGGGCATAGGTCAAACACCAAAGAGTTTCCCCAATACACTGATGTCATTGATGAGGGGTAATAAAAACAAAATCAAATTTGTACAAGGACAGTATAATATGGGCGCAACAGGCGTCGTAACATTCTGTGGTGATGAGGGCATTCAACTAATAATTAGTCGAAGAGACCCTAAAGTTGTAGAGATTGAAAATAAACTGACTGCAATGGGTGAGAAGAATGCAGATCCAACTTGTGATGAATGGGGATTCACTGTAACACGGATATTCCCTCCCAATGAGGATGAGAAGAATGAAGTACTGAAATACTTGGCTCCAATTGGAGCTCCAAATGGAGAAGTACTAAAATTCCCTGGAAACCCTCTTGATTTACTTCCGGGAAAATATCCAGATGCATTTGGAAAACCTCTTGAATGGGGCACATTCATTAAACTTTACGAATATCATTCTCTTGGGAGAAATGCAACTGACATATGTAGGAATTTGATTCGTAGACTTGATTTCCTATTATTCGGTATAACTCTGCCAGCAAAATTATTCGAACGTCGTAACTATCGAAAAGACCATTACGAAGCTTCCCTAAATGGATTAAGCGTAGTTCTTTCAAGGAATAGAGCTGAAACACTTGAACCCGGTTTCCCTGTCTCTGAAACAATATCGATTGATGGAAATCCTATTGATTTCCTAATCTATGTTTTCAAAAAGGAATCCAGTATTCACTATGCAACAAGAGAAGGAGTTGCATTTCTGCTAAATGGGCAAGTTCAGGGATGGCTTCCTCGGTCATTATTCGCTAAAGCTGAACTTGCTTACATCGAGAAACATCTGCTTGTTGTAGCTGATACATCCAGACTTTCCCAGAAAATTCGTCGTACAATATTCATGGGCAGTCGAGATCGTATAAAGAAAAATGAATTGACCGCAAAGATGGAAACAGAGATTATCCGGATGTTGAAGGATCAAGATGAAGTGGTACGAATAAACACTGAGAGAAGAAAACAGCAAGCCGAAAATAAACGTGAATTGAATACAGTCGTAATTGATCAAATCAAACGACTTGCAAGAATTAATCCGAATGTGAAATTTCTTCTGAATCCAAAATTAAAAATCCACATACCATTTGATGAAAGGGAAACAAAAGGAGTAGAAGAATACAAAGGGTCCGAGTTTCCACACTATTTCAATCTTGCTAGTAATAGTCATAGAGAGATGCCAAGAAATCACGAAGCACGTATATTCTATGAAACGGATGCTGCTAATGATTACTTTGCTAGATTTGATTCCTCACGAAAAGGCTATTCTTCCTTGGAAATTACCAATTCAGAAATAGATGAACCGCTTCCCTTCCACAGGATTGGTCTGAATAATGGACAAGCAACACTTCGTTTTCGTTTACCTGAGTCCGTTGTTGAGGGGGATAAACTCACGTTTCGTCTTCGAGTATATGATAGAGAGAACGAATTCATTCCTGACGATTTCACTATTATAGTGCGTTCTCCTCAACAACCAAGAAAAGGCGGAAAAAGCTCAAGAAGGAAACCTCCTGATGATGATGAAGGAGAAGATACTAAGAAGACTGACGCATATGATCCCCCTCAAATAATCGCAATCTATCGGAAAGACTGGAATACTTGGGATGAGTCATGGACCGACTACAGTGCACTTAGAGCTATGGCTTCTGGTGAAGGAGGATACGATATCTATTTGAATATGGACAATATTTTCTTGAAACAAGAAATTAAGCGTCGTTGGAAAAAAATTCCAGTGGAACTTCAAGTACAATGGGAGTCTTTCATGACATTACTAGCAATGGCTATACTCTCAAAAAACACTAGGCTGGGGTTGAAGCTTGGCCAAAATGACGACATTCTAAGACCCGAACTTCTATTACGCCATGTTTCAAGACTATTGGCACCATTGGCCATTTCAATTGTAAATGACATCATATAGGAGTGAAACCCATTGATGGTTTCAACATGGCGATTTCGAGAGTGATTGGTCATCCTTATAATGCTCAAGCCTGGATTTAGATGATGACTGAATCTGCTTCCGTTATCTTGGGAATAGCTAAGAATTGGTTTCATGTTGAGCACATATGATGATGCAGATGAGCTGAATGACGACTGAAAATGAAAACCAGACATTTGATGATAGTCTACTTCAGTCCATTCTGGACTATGTACAGCAGCAAGACCCCAAGAACCTGCCCAATCTTTTGCGTACTGCTGAAGCAGACAATTCCTCTCAAAAGCTGAAAGTCCTCGGTATCCTTCGTAGTCATATGCGCAATCTGGAGTCGGGGAAGCCCCTGAAAGATTCGCTTCTCACTCTTTGCTATGGCCTCGTGAATAAAACCGAGGTTGACTACAGTCAATCTGCACTCATACTTGAGGAAGCTATGGAATTAGCCATCAGTGTTGGGGATAGCAAACAGCAGCTGATAACTCTCAGAGATTTGGTCCACTTTTGGTCTCTTGCAGGAGAACCCGCCAAAGCGCGGCAGTACCTAGCTAGAGCAATTCAAGTTGAAACAACACGTAACAGAAGGAAACCCTCACTTGGCAGATGTAGCCAGTATCGGAAATCCGATTCCTACTGCAAGAAGTACATCCGGTTGGGTTTGATATGTCCCTATAATGCACGGAAAGGACTATGCAAGCTTAGTCCTAAGAGCCGGAAGAAGCCTACTAGATCGAAGGATAGAGGAGTACTGATCTTCCTAGCAGTAGAAATCCCTCTTGGACTTGCTGTGAATCTTTTATCTAGTATCTATTTTCAATGGTCTCTGACACAGGACATAGGAATGTACCTTATTGTCAACATATTTGCTATTGCCATAGGGATAGCTGTCGCTTGGCACTTCTATCAGGACCGATAGCTGTTAGTGTGCAGCCCTGTAGGAGCTCATAAGCTCAAATCTCGCCCTCCGCACCACTCCTTCTATCATCTCTTCCGTCGACTAGGCTTCCTTTTCAAGGAGAATGAGGGCTTTCTAGTAATCAGATTGATCATGCCCTGTACAGAAATCCTCCTACCAGAGTACTTGACACCGATGTGAGGACCCTTGGTGCCTATTGATGCCTTCGCATAAACGCTTCCCCTTATCCTCCTAGTTGCCACAGCATAAGGTCCATACCTACCCCATCCCGCTGCTGCAAAGTTTCTACCTTTCTTGTATGCCCTACTTCTTCTCATATTGTATCCTTCTCGTGAATGCACTTAAGGAATATGAAGCAAAAGATGCTTTTGCATCTTTCACGAATTCATGAGTAAACTCAACTCATGTTTCCAGCCATTACGACAAGAATGAGTGATAGGGGCACACGGATTCAGAAAGCAAGACAGTGGAGCCGAGGATGAGATTCGAAGTAATGCTCACTTAGACTCCCCAATGGTCTTTCTTGTATTCATTGTACTCCTTCATATTGAATTCCCTTGTTGAGTTCCCAACACGAGCAACGAAATGAACCTGCTTTTTCCTTGGTTTCTTTTGTAGAAACATTTCACGGGGAGCCGCACGAACTTCAACTATGCATATCTCACGACCGAATAGCTCACTAAACTCAATTGAAAACCATTCAGCACACTCTCTACCGATATAACTATCAATGACGTCCAGAAGTTTGAGTTCAAACCCGTCTCTGTTCTTCTTTTTCCCGAGCAGATTGTAGTCTTTATCAAGACCGAGGATGTCACCCTCATCACTTACGCCAATCAAGACCATGCCATCTTTGGCGTTCATCATCCCTGCAATCGCTCTTGCGACATCATACTCGAGATCCTTATTCAATTCACCCTTTTCATAATCCCAACGCAGTGATGCCTTAAACTCTGCATTGTATTTCTCTCGGTCTCTTATTATTTTCAACAAGGGTGTTTCAATGGGGTCCCCCAACATCAACTCCATAAGCTTCTGAAAGCGTAGTGATAAGCGTTTAACCACCTTTTCCTTTTCTCCACCCACTCTCCAATTGACTACAAGTTGCGCGTTTTCAAATGGGGTTCCGGTCTGTTCAAGTCGATAGTATAAGACGGCATTCTTTTTCCAAGCGAAAAGACCTTCAGCTTGTGTTGCACTGTGACAACTCAGATTCATATCAAATAGTCCTTTGAAAAACGCTCTCTGGACCTTTTCCTTGGGATTGAAGATCCATTTCTCCTCACTTTTGCTTTTACTGAGTATTTTTCTGAACTGCTCCTGTAAAACCAATCCTGTTTTAGGAAGAGACTCGGGAAAGATTCTCAACTTCTTATGTTCCAAACAGATTTCATGCGTAACGAATATTCTATCTATGAGCGATACATACCTCCGAAGCTTCGGAAATGACTTTCTGATCTCACTTAGGCTAACAAAACCTCCTTTGGACTTGGCAAAGATTGGCATCTTGCTCCACAGCTGATTGAACTCATCATCATTGATTATGATTGTATCCAACACATCTGGATAGTATGCAAGAAGGCCTTCACTTGAAAGGCCACGAAGTAAAAATCGAAGATGCTGTTCTGGTACATATTTGGAAAACACGTCATGGTATCTAGTCCTGAAGTTTCCTACACTCAATGTTGATACTCCTGATTCTCTAAGAGTTTCAACTAGCTCTCTGACTTGACTTGATGTTTCTGTTTCGACAACTCTTCTTGCATCATTCCATCTAATCATGTTGAGCAATGAAGCAGCGAACTCCTGAATTCCGTCACCTTCTGTCGATGAAACGCTGAAATACCCAGCAATCATGCCCTTCTTTACCATTGGCTTGAAAGTGGATTCTGCCATGGTTGCGTCCAAATCATCACGATGCGTTTCGACAATAACAATAGGCGTATCGTTGGGTATGAATCCTCTAATCTCCTTAAGGACTTTTATTGCGTTTTCGAATGAAACATATTCAGTCCGCTTGAAAACTACCAGAATCATATCAGAATCTTCTAGAAACGGGATGAATGTACCAATAACTGCCTCTTGTCCTCCATGATCAAAAAAGATTATTTTGCCCTTGCTATCGTCTGGCTCCCATCTCCAGATTCTTTTACCAAACGTAGATTTTGCCTTGCTAGTCATACCCGTAATTAGCTTCTCACACAATGTAGTTTTCCCTGCACCAG
>JAUVHR010000083.1 GCA_030593165.1 Candidatus Thorarchaeota archaeon | reverse complement strand
ATAATTATCCTCAATCAACTTAGTCTACGTTGACAGTAACATCTAAAGTAGCACAAAAGCACACAGAGCTGAATAGAGGACTGAACACTGTGAGAGATATCAAAATAGAAGTCTTTGGATCTGGATGATGTAGAAAACATCCAGTTGGTGAGAAACACAACTATCCCAAAGATGCTGGTAAAAACTGTCCATGGACTATGGCAAATGCATTACCTATGATTAAGGTTTTACAATATGATGAAAGACTATAATGGGGCTACAAAGGAACACCATATGAGAAAATAATCAACGAGAATGGAGTCACAACAGAGTTTGTTAGATGCCCTGATTCCACCTCAAACGGAATTGTATTGAAGATTATAGCTGCGAAAAGGACGAAGAAGAAAGCACACAAGGAGTCTTGGCTATGTTCTTCCGTCATGGGATATACCATTAGTCAGTTCTAGTCCAATAGCGTGTAGGTATGCAATCAGTCCAAGAAAGAATGACGAAGATGATTAAAATAACAACAAACTAGGAACCGTATGCTGCCAATTCATAAAGTGGATAATTGGACGAGAAACCCAGAGTAGGAAAAATGTAGAGGTCAAGGAATAGCTAGAAGATGATTAAGCTAGTTGCGGCAATCACACTGAATAATCTTCCACGAAATCCTGTTTCCTGACTCAATGTTCTCACTCTTTTTTTATCAAGATGCTAGGCGTATTGCATCTTGTCCTGTGGACCAAAATAGAGTGATGCGATTTGGTTTCATGCCTCATCAAGATTTTCTTTCAGTAGGATACGCATGATTTCAACCCACGCCGTTCGAGCTTTAGCAATATCAGTTCCTAGACTCAATGAACTGTACAATCCATCACGAAGTGCAAGAATTCCTCTCGCCAATGGCTCAGTATCAACTCCAGACCTAATGACTCCATCTTTCTTTTGTTCATTAAGTAGATCGACAAACTCCTGAAGCCATTTCTCACTATTAATCCTGAACCACTCCATGAGTGATTTGTTTCTAGCCGCCTCTCGGAAAATATCCGGTCCTAGAGGAGGTGTACTCATCCGTATCGCCAGCATTCGATCAAAGAACTCTCCGGTGGCCAAGGAACTCAAACCAGAATCTAGGAACGAACGGACTTCCTGTTCACGGAGTGTGGTATGTGCTTCTAGTACAGCTATCAAAATTTCATACTTGCTGCTGAAGTATTGATAGATTGCTCCCTTACTGACCCCCATACTATTGGCAATGTCAATCATTCTTGTCTGGTAGTATCCTCTCTCAGAAAACAGCTTCATGGCATGCTTGACAATTCTACGTTTTGCCTCTTCTTTATACTCAAGGACAACTTTGGGCATGTTGATTCAACGGACTACTGCACTGAGAGATATATAAATAAGTGACCCTTGAGGTAATAAAGCTGACCCACGGGTATCTATTATCCTGTTAGAGGTGCGTACTATGGAAGAAGACCTAATGTTTCGAATCTTGTTCATCGTAAGCTATGCTCTATTCGCAGGGGTACGAGTCTATTTCAGAAGAAAGACTCTTGGAAGAGAGCCTGAAAAAGATTACACAGAAACGGGTCCAGCAGGAAAAGCACTTAGCCTCTTTATTCTAGGCTACCTAGCTGTGGTTATACTCTATATCTTGGTCCCAGAATGGATTGGATTTACTCACATTCCACTTCCTGTAATGGTTCGATGGGGCGGATTAGTTGTGGCATTAATCAGTGTGTTTCTAGTCTTCTGGACGCATATATCGTTGGGAAGACAATATTCTGCAAGGCAGGAAATTCAGCAAGATCATTTGTTGATTACAGAAGGAGTCTACAGTAGAGTTCGTCATCCAATGTATACACTGTTCGGTTTGTTCTCGTTCTCAGTGGCAATAATCTCATCAAATCTTCTTCTATTAGTATTCTCCATTCTGGTATTCATTCCTTTTCCTTGGCTCGCTAGACATGAGGAGAAAATGCTCATTGACAAGTTTGGAGATGAGTATAGGAAATATATGGAACAAACAGGAAGGTTCCTTCCACGAATTCGCAAAATGAATCAATAGAAAAGAAGAGATAGGAGAGGCCCTTGCGGGCACTCTCTTCAAACTAGACCGTTCTATTCAATGCGTTCCCTAACAAGGGTTTCTACCACTGTTGGGTCTGCAAGGGTCGTCATGTCGCCCATCTCATCAATCTTGCCAGCAGCAATCTTCTTCAGGATACGACGCATAATCTTGCCTGACCTTGTTTTGGGTAGGGCATCTGCATATTGAATCTTGGCGGGAGTAGCAATGGGGCCAATCTCCGTCCTGACGTGCTTTCTGAGTTCCAACTTCAAATCATCAGTCTTCTCAACACCAGCCTTGAGTGTTACGAATACGTAGATGTCTTCTCCCTTGATTTCATGGGGGAATCCAACTACTGCACACTCAGCTACGGCAGGATGCTTCACCAAAGCAGACTCAATTTCAGCCGTACCCAATCGATGACCACTGACCTTCAGAACGTCATCAAGACGGCCCATCACGAAGTAATAGCCATCATCATTGAAACGCGAGCCATCTCCTGTCGTGTACATGGGAATATCTGTTTCCTTGTTCCTGTGTTGGGAGAAATAGGTCGAAATGAAGCGCTCATGGTCACCGTAGATGGTTCGCATAAGGCCGGGCCATGGCGTCTTGATACAGAGATATCCACCCTCATTAGCTTTGACTGGCGTGCTCGTTTCATCCACAATTACGGGGTCAATCCCGAAATATGGGAAAGTACAGGACCCTGGGATGGTTTCTGTTGCACCTGGTAGTGGTGTAAAGATTACACCGCCAGTTTCGGTCTGCCAGTAGGTATCGACAATTGGGCAGTTCTCCTTACCAATGAGTTCGTGATACCACATCCAAGCCTCTGGGTTGATTGGTTCGCCAACAGTACCCAGTAGGTTGAGGCTTGAAAGGTCATGCTTCAGGACTGGGTCGTTGCCATACCTCATCAACGCACGGATAGCGGTCGGGGCAGTGTAGAACTGCGTGATCTTCCAGCGCTCAACCTCAAGCCAGAAACGGTCATTCTCAGGGTATGTGGGTACACCTTCGAACATCATGGTGGTGGAACCAGCACTGAGTGGTCCGTAGGTGATGTAAGAATGACCAGTAATCCAGCCAATGTCAGCTGTGCACCAGTACACATCACCCTCATGCCAGTCGAAGATATTGAGGAAGGTATGAGTCGTGTAGACCATATAGCCGCCAATTGTATGAAGAGCTCCCTTTGGCTTGCCGGTGGAACCGGAAGTGTAGAGGATGAAAAGCGGGTCCTCTGCGTTCAACCACTCTGTGTCGCACTTGTCGTCGACCTTTTCGTACTCCTCATGGTACCAGACATCTCTGCCCTCGGTCATTGGGACATCATCAACGCCAATTCTCTTGACGACGAGACACTTCTCGACGAGTGGAGTCTCATCGAGTGCTCTGTCAGCGCCCTTCTTCTGCATGATGACCTTACCACTACGATAGTATGCATCTGAAGTGACCAGAACCTTACCTTCGCAGTCGAGGATTCTGTCCTTAAGTGAGTCAGGGCTGAAACCACCGAATACGATACTGTGCACTGCGCCTAACTTGACACAAGCGAGCATAATAATGGCTAGCTCGGGAATCATGGGCAGGTAAATCGTGATTCTGTCACCACTCTTCACACCGAGGTTCTTCAGTATGTTTGCAGCCTTATTGACCTCTGATAGGAGCTGCTTGTAAGTGTAGGTCTTGTGATCGTCAAGAGGCTCGCCCTGCCAGATTAATGCTATCTGATCGCCACGTCCCCTCTCTATCCACTTGTCAAGGCAATTGTAAGCCATATTGGTTACACCGTCCTCGAACCAAGTGAAGCGAGCTTTCTCGGAATCCTGCCATTCGAATCCCTTGGTCGGCTCCTTCTTCCAGTAACACAGGTCCTTTGCGACCTTGAGCCAGAAAGCGTCGGGGTTCTCGACTGACTCCTTCCAAATCTTCATTCTGTCTTCATGGCTCTTAATGTAGGCCTTGTCGACGAAGCTCTGAGGAGGCGGGAACCGACGACTCTCAGTTTCCATAACTGTTATTCTATCATCAGACATTGAACTTGTCACCTAGATTGCATCGGTGCTTTGGCCCCGAGCCAAAAACAGACTATATGAACCTTGTCCAACTCTAATGAGAATGGGGAAAATAAGGGGAATGACAACAACTTGTACTATTTGTATGTGTGTGAGTTATTCTGCTATGCGAAAGAAAAAGAGGGGGAGAGCCCGGCAAGAACCGGACTCAAACATCAAAACTATGCAGCTTTCTTCATGGACCTGAGAACCATGGTAAGCAGAATTGCTACGATGGCAAGTATGCCTGTGATATAGAAGGCTATGGAATAGCCAAATGCTGTACCAAAAGTTCCAGCTACCAGTGCACCAGTGATACCTGCAATACCATATGCTGTGAACACAACACCATAGTTCTTGCCAACATTCTCGGAACCGAAGTAGTCTGCCGTTGCTGATGGGAACAGAGCAAAGTTTCCACCGAAGCAGAAGCCAACGACTGATGAAATTACAGTTACCAGTATCCAACGTTCGCCATCAGCTGCGACAGGCAATCCAGCCACATATCCAAAGGCAAACATACCAACAGCAAGCACCAAGAACATGGCAACGAATGTGGCAATTCGACCAATCTTGTCGGAAACCAAGCCCCAAACGATTCGGCCTGCCGCATTGAATATTGACATGACACCAGCAATTAGTGCCCCGAGTGCTAGAACTTCGACTATACCGTCAATCTCAGCTGCAGCAGAAACGACATTACCAAGAGTCATGAGTCCCGCTGTTGCTGCAAAGACAAACATGAGCCAGAGGACCCAGAAGGAACCAGTCTTGATCATTTCACCTGGTATCATTCCTGTCCCTGCGCCATCAGCTGTGGTAACTGGTGGAGTATAATCGTCGGGGACCCAGCCAACTGGAGGTGCAGCAAGCAGTTGTGATCCAATCACTACAAAGACCAGATAGATTACACCAAGAACAATCAGAGGATTACCAACGAGTCCGCCGAAGAACGCAATGAGATATTGTTCAACGTAGTTGAAAATAAGCGCACCGCCGCCAAAGCCAGCTACTGCAACTCCAGTCATCAGGCCCTTCTTGTCAGGGAACCATTTGACAAGTGCAGCAATAGGACATACATATGCGAAGCCAATTCCGGCACCACCGATGATTCCGTATGTTATGACCAAGTATATTGTCCCTATGACCATGTCATGACTGGGAGTTACTATATCTACAAGGCCAGCGAGGGCAACTCCTACTCCAAGTAGAATACCACCAAAGGTGGCCACCTTTCTAGGTCCAACTCGATCTTGCCAACGTCCAGCAAGAATCATGAATAGTGCAAAGGAAGCTAGGCCAGCTGCAAATGGCAGATTCGACCAGAGCTTGTCCCAGCCGTACAAGGTAGGTGTTTTGTAAAGTGCCTTCTGAAAGATGCTCCATGCATAGATGGAGCCGAGACACAATTGAACAATGATTGCACCTACTACAACTAGATTTCGATTTACAATCTTATCATCAGACATGATATCACCTATCAGATTGTCGAAGATTATGCCGCAGGCCTGTCCTCCCCTTCAAAAGTGTTCCTGAATGTAGGATTGAAAAACGATTACTAGCTACAAATTGCAAAACGCTAAATGTAGCTTGTTCACGGCTCTGCATGTTGCAGTGGGGTATTTGCAATGTCCGGCACGAAATGGACTGAGAAGTATAAGAAGAAGATTGTGACAGGACCGCAGGCTATCAAGAAAATCAAGAGAGGCACAAGAATCTTTCTTGGAACTGGCTGTGGTGTCCCACACCATCTTGTGCTTCAGCTGGCAGAAAATGCAACACACATGGCAGACAATGAAATTGTCCATCTGCTAACTCTAGGCGACACACCTTCAGCAGACCCGAAGTTTCAGGCTCAGTTTAGACATAACAGCTTCTTCATATCAGCAAATATGCGTGAGGCTGTTGAGGAGGGAAGAGCCGACTATTCTCCCATTATGCTATCGGACATTCCCAAGCTCTTCAAACAGAAACGTATGCCGATAGACGTGGCCCTTATCCAAGTTAGTCCACCAGATGAACACGGGTACTGTTCTCTCGGAATCTCTGTGGACATAACAAAGGCTGCTGCTGAGAGTGCGGACTTGATCATTGCACAAGTGAACACTAGAATGCCTGTGACTCATGGTAACTCATTCCTCAATGTACGCGACATTGATTTCCTTGTACCCTATGAAGAACCACTACGTCAGTTCGAAGCGGCCGAAGTTGATGAAACAATCAATCTCATTGGATCTTATGTTGCGCGTCTTGTTGAGAACGAATCCACATTGGAGCTTGGAATTGGTGCACTCCCACAGGCAGTCTGCACCAACCTTCAAGACTCGGGTGTAAGAGACATAGGGATACACACTGAGATGTTCAGTGACAGTCTGATTCCATTGATTGAGGGTGGTGTGGTGACATGTGCCAAGAAGAGCATTCACCGAGACAAGGTCATAGCAAGTTTCGCAATGGGAACTGACAAGCTGTACAGATATATTGACAACAACCCATTCTTCGAGTTCCATCCATCCGAGTACGTCAATGACCCGCATGTTATTGGACAAAACAAGAAAATGATAGCAATCAACTCTGCCCTTGAGATTGACCTCACTGGTCAAGTGTGTGCCGACTCTATCGGCCATAGGTTCTACAGCGGAATAGGTGGGCAAGTTGACTTCATCCGTGGTGCTTCAAGGTCACCGAAAGGGAAGGCTATCATCTGCATGCTCTCTACAGCCATGGATGATGAGGTTTCAAGAATCGTTCCTCGTTTGAGTGAGGGCGCAGGAGTGGTGACAACGCGAGGCGATGTGGAAGTAGTCATCACCGAGTATGGACTGGCAACGCTCCATGGAAAGACAATTCGCGAACGGGTACTATCACTTATTGCAGTTGCCCATCCTAAATTCCGAAACGAACTGCTCAATGCTGCAAAGAAGATGCGGTACGTGTTCGAGGACCAAGTCCCATTCCAAGTCCAAGGGACCTACTTTGCATCGGAATACGAAAGCCAAGAGGAGTTCAAGGGTCCCGACGGTCCTGTTACAATACACTTCAGACTAATTCGTCCAGATGACAGTGATCGTATCAAGGAACTCTTCTACGACCTGAGTGAAGAGTCCATATACTTTCGATTCCTGACTCCACTGAGAAGTATTCAACGCCGCACGCTTCAGGACTTCTACGACGTGGACCAAGATCGTGATGTTTCGATTGTAGCAGTCATTCACACTGACGATGAAGGTGAAACTGAACGCATAGTGGGTGCTGGGAGGTATCTCCTTGATAGAAGCAAAAACGAGGCTGAGTTTGCACTAATCATTCAAGATGAGTTTCAGGGTAAAGGAGTCGGATCGTTTCTACTGAATCATCTGATGCGGATTGCGAAAAGCAAGGGAATTGACACGTTCGTCGCATTCGTTCACCCCCAAAACATACCTATGGTCAAGTTCCTTCACAGGACTGGGAAGGTAGTAGAGAGCCATCTGAGTATTTCAGATGAGGAGTACATCTTCAAGCTCGGGCTCTAGTCTATGAAACAAGCCCTCTACATGTATGAGTGTCGAATTTGCTGGAGCCTTCCGTCGGTATGGATGGTTTCAAGGAATGCTCTAATCGAGTCATTCGGGAATTCATAACCATCGTCAACTATCATCTGACGTAGATGTTTGTAGAGTTCAACTAGAAATTCCAGAGTTGGGTTCTCGAATGTATTAGTGAATAGAGCATAGGTATCGTCGGTCATCCCCATCTTCTTTACATGCTTTGACCACCACTTGAAGGGTGGGGCCCATGACTTCTTGATTGTAAACCACAGGTTTGCAGCGGCTACAATTGTGCGATATAGATTCAGTTTGGAGTCTACAATGAACCCTCTTTTTTCGTCGACGTGAGCATTACCTAACGACCCCATCAGAAGCATGTATTTGTTCTTCAGACGATCGAGATGTTCTTCTTCCGGATAGCGAGCAAGCTTTCGACGCCACTCTTCCAACTTGCCTGTTGGGTCATGAATGACGACACCCTCTTCATACGGAAAGTGGTCGATATCAAGTGGAGAATCCATCTGCTGCCTGAACCACGCATCCGAGATGGGCGAAAAGTCGATCACAAGTCGCTTTGGTTCAACAGTTTCATCGAACTCCAGCCAGATTGTATCCATGATTTCCAATGAGTTGTAGTATTCTTCAGTTACATAGATGAGCGCGTCCCAATCGGCATTTGGTGCTCCAAAGCCTGTAGCTTTACTACCCCAAACCATTATTCCGAGGACCCATGATTCTTCGAGTAGGCCTTCCATTCTCTTTCGGGCCATCTCATCGTCAACATTTTCGACGGTCTTCAGTGGTATGCCAGTTTTTTCTTCGCTCAATAGTATATCTCCCTCAAAGAGCCCAAGTTTTGACTCCAATTAAAGCATGGTTATCAGCGCTAGCTGGGAGAATCCTTGGTAGACATCTAAAACCAATCCAGGGCTCATTGTTCATAGAGCTGAACCCTGGATGTTGCTTTCAGTCCGGCCCATGCCTTCATTTATTCTCGGCTATAGCTTGACAGCAATTGTGCAACCTTCTCCTATTGGTAAGATTGTACTTGAAACTGGAAACTCCAATAATGCTTGGTTGAATTCGTGAATCTTAGTATCAGAAACAGACCATCTCTCTTCTGGGGTTATGACTGGAAAGAGTGTATCATCAATCAGAAAGAGTCCCCCTTTCTTCAGAACCCTTAGACAGTCCTTCAACATGGCAGGATAGAGTTTCTTGGACGAGTCTTGAAACACAATATCAAAACTTCCATCCTTGAATTTGGGAAGGATTTCAGTGGCATCACCAATGATTACATCAATGACATCTGATACTCCCTCTCTCTCAAAGATCTGCCGAGCAATTAGAGCCCATGATTCATCTATCTCTAGTGTGGTTATCTTCCCACCATAAGCCTTGGTTGCCAGCGCCATGGATGTTGTTGAGAACCCGATACTAGTGCCAATCTCAAGTATCCTCTTTGGTCTCTGTAGATGAATTAGGACCTTGAAGAGCCGGGCAATATCATCTTCTATAGTGGGTCCAAAATCATTCCTACTTACTCTGCAGATGTAATCAAGCATCGATGGTTCATCTTGAGTTTCGTAAGTCTTGGCAATGTATTCGATTGCCTCAGGATAATCTAATTTCATATTGTACCAACCATCACAATTTCAGACAAGCAAGAATTGTGGACAGATAATCTCTTGCCTTCACATGAATAATGCTTCGATACGATTTCCTAGAATGAGTGTGGTGGGCCCGCGGAGATTTGAACTCCGGACATCCGCCTTATCAGAGCGGCGCAATAATTGACTAAGACCAACCGGATTGGCCTTTCCAGTCTATGCCACGGGCCCTTGCGCAGTTTCGCTACTGAGGAAAATGTGATAAAAACGTTATGACTATACCATAGAGCTACTGTAACGCCTCAGGAACTAGCTCGCGAATTATCTGCAACGACTGATCAGCCTCTTCCAGAGTCAGTTCTAAAATGATTGGCCCATTAAAGTTGTCCTTCACCAGTTCCATGAGGAAATCTCGAATAGGCATCTCGCCCTCACCAAGAGCGATATGGTCACTGTGTACTGGGACACCCTCTATCTCTGAGTAGCTACCATCATGTAGATGCAACTCTGTGATTCGATCCTTGTGCTCTTGGTAGAATTCAACTATTGGTTCGTCGCCTGAATGACGAGTCAGAAGATGACCGGTATCGAAACAGATGCTTGTATCGTACTCATCTACCAAGTCCCTAGTAAAATCAAAGGGAAACTCAATATTCTCTATTGCAAGATGGCGTGGGTCAAGTTCAGATCGTGTAAGTATCTCTTCGATACTGGTGGCCGCGAACGACGCCATGTAACCGCATACCAAATGGACAAGATTAGCAGGATAATTCAAGTTTGAGAACTCAGCGCCGAGTGCGCCGGTTGCATGGTAAACATAGATTTCGGGCTCCAATGGGTTGACAAGGTTGATTGACGATACCGTACTCTCGACCGATGCTGAACGGATGTAATTATTGAAAGATGACGGTTCGGTTGACCACAGTGGTAGGTGAGCAGTGTAAGAATGACCTAGGTCATCCTTCAGCTCAGCAAGCTTTGTCACGATGTCCGGCGTCAATGCACCGGGAATGACATACTCGATGTCTAGTGTTAGCTCTATCATCTCATATCCTTTCTCTACTGCCTCCCGAACCACCTCAACTATGTCGAACCGGCTGAAGTCTGGTATGCCATCGACAACAATCCGATCAATTGATGGCTTGAACTCTAGGGGGACTACACCGAATCTTAGCACGGACATATCACCTTTGTTTCCCAAGGTATGTACTGCATTCCATCCGATAAATCGTCCGTTCTTTAGAGTCTTGTAATGGTTTCAGATCGTTTCAAACCCAAGGAGGTTGTCCTCCTGAAGAAAGAAGACGAATAAGCCACTTTGAAGAATCATCTCCTTGCACTCTTCGGGTGTAATGTGATCAACAAGAACGAACATCTTTCCCGAGTCGGCTAGTACTCTATGGAGTTCTTTGAGCAATTCTTCTTTCTCTTGGACGCAATGGAATACGTCGAACATCAAGACAAAATCCACTGACTGATTAGGCAATTCTGTATTGACGCCTGAGAGGATTGTTCTAAGATTGGTTATCCCTGTTTTCTCATCCCTGCGACTCACTCTGTCTATTGCCATTGGGTGGATGTCTAGTGCATAGTCTTGGCCGTTCTCTCCAACAATCCTAGAAGCAGGCAATGAATAACGGCCAATACCACATCTGAAATCAAGAACATAGTGACCCTCAGTGAGTCCGATTCTCTTGAGGGTCTCTTCAGGTTTTCTGAAACGTTCACGGAAGGAAAGGTATGCTGCCATCAATCTAAATTGTAGATTGAAATGTGGCTCTTGTTTACGAACTGTATCAATAGTCATTTCTTCACACAATCTACTTCAGAATTTAAAGTATTTAAGTTTCCAAAAGTGAAGTAATGAAGTCACTTCAGTGTTTTGAAGTAATGTCAAGATATCCAAAGTTGGCAATGCAATCTGATGAAAAAGAAGAGGGACCAAGTTCAGAAGATACTTGGACCCAAATAGCATCTAATGTGTCATGTATCTGAGAACTATCTCCAAGACTTCATAGTCTGGAGCTCATGACTCTCGATAGCGGAATCAACTTCCAGTACTTCTACTTTCAACATCTTGTCGCCTTGTTTGATACTCTGAACAATCTCGAATCCCTCGGTTACCTGACCGAACACTGTGTGTTTGTTATCTAGATGT
>JAUVHR010000209.1 GCA_030593165.1 Candidatus Thorarchaeota archaeon | reverse complement strand
GCTCGTGTCATGCCAAACGAAACTGTGCTAGACCCATTCTGCGGTGGAGGAGGAATACTGTGTGAGATTGCCTCCATTGGTGCCAGACCGATTGGGCTTGAGCTTAACTGGCGTTTCTTGAAGGGTGCTTCGATGAATCTTGCCGGTATTCAAAACAGTGACTATAGCTTGATTCAGGGAGATGCCAGAAGTCTTCCTATCAAGAATTGTCATCATGTGGTTACAGATCCGCCATATGGTAGAGCTAGTTCCACCCGAGGGGAAAAAGCTGTGCGATTAGTTGAAGCCTTACTTGAAAGTGCTGAAGAAACCATTCTACCCGGTGGCAGCATGTGTACCTGTCATAGTAGTGAGATGGGAATTCCGGATGTCATTCGTCAGCTTGGCTTTGAGATTGAATATCAGATACGGTTCCGTGTGCACAGTGGACTCGTTCGTGAAGTGATTACTATCAACTTTTAGTAGTCAGCCATCTGACCCCTCGAGGTACGAGGTGTGAACCAGTTGAGGAAATCCTCAAACTCGGAGGTACTCTGAAACCTGAAGGCAATCTCAATGAAGCCTAGAGGAGGGGTTTCTTGAGCATCGTCAACCACTCTAAGTTTGTCTACGCATGCAGCCTGCTTTTCGAAACATAAGTGTGTCATTGTATTCAAGTCATCCCAGTTTGATACCAGCCTTTTCCGTACAACGTCAATTATTCGGATTTCATGAATACGCTGGCGGATTGATGACAATGAGCTCGAATCATTCCAGAGTGCTTTCAGTTCAATGTGGGTTTCTGTTTCTTGTTTCTCAAACTTCTGAATTAGGAATAAGTTGGCAAGTGCAGTTTCAACTAGTTGTTTGTCCTCTGTGGGAAACACAGGACAGCACATGGTCACTTCCATCTCAAAGGAACCTCTTAACCACGTTCTGCGAAAGCTCGTGCAGTTCGTCTACGGTGCCCTCGTTGACAAGCATTATGTCACTAAGCGCGATGACTCCGCCAAGACCTACCGATATCTCTCTATTGTCGCGCTCCCTGAAGACTGACCAATCCCTCGGGTCGTCATCGCGATTACGCTCTCTCAATCTCGCGTATCTGGTAGCGGGGGATGCATGCACACAGACAGTTATGACCTTTTCAGCATAGTCGTCAAAGACCTGAATCTCTGCAACGCTTCTGCATCCCTCAATGACTACTAGTTCTGCTGTTGTCTGCTTCAAATCATCTATGCACTGCATGGCCACTGCCCCGGGACCGTTCTTTTTCCTCAGCTCTAGCATTACTTTCTTAGTGTTCGTTGGGTCGGGTTCAAGTCCTCTTCTGCGGACTTCCTCCCGAATCACATCTCCCATGACAATTACGGGGACATCGGCACTGCGAAATGTATCAGCAACCTCACTCTTCCCAGCTCCGGGCATTCCTGTGACAACTATCAGATTCATGGTATCTCCACCACCTTGTCAGAGTGGGCTCCAATAGGCTTTGTTATATCGCATAGTCAGGTGTACGCTTCACCTTAATCTTATCGAGAATGCTAAGGACAGTGTTTCGAGTAATTGAAGAGTGACCCTCCGATATTGCTGAATGGAGTGACTCCTTCAATATGCGGTTTCTCAGATCCCTTCCAGATAACCCTTCAGTCCTCGAAGCAACAAGCTGCAGGTCTATGTCTATTGAAAGAGGGAGTCGTGCTGCATACATCTCCAGTATCCTCAGTCGTTCTATACTATCAGGCAACTTAAACTCAAAAATCGTGTCAAATCTACTATGTAGGGCCGGATCAATCAGCATGAAGGCATTGGTCGCGCCAATTACGACAACGCCGGATCCTTCATCCGTCTTGTCCAGCTCGCCGAGCAATGCAGTCACGACCTCCGAAACATCACCCCTGATTGACTGGAAAGAACGAGCTAGCCCTATGGCGTCCAGCTCATCAATGAACACGATGCTTGGTGAAGTATTCCGCGCATCCTCGAAAAGGGCACTGATTCTCCTACCCCCATCACCTACGTGGACACCTATTAGATCTGATGCTTTAACAAGGAAGATACGTGCGTTGGCTTCACTTGCCATCGCCTTTGCCAGCATTGTTTTCCCCGTGCCGGGCGGGCCATGAAATAGAAGCGCTCTTGGTGCCCATTCTCCATAGCGTGCAGGGGTTTCAAGGTAGTTCAGAATGACTCGGCATTTTTTCTTCACGGTTTCATGTCCCACGACATCATCAAGACTAGACTCTCGACTGGGAGTGTTACTGGAACTTATACTGGAGTCAAGTCGTATTACTGTGTTCTTAGTCACGATAGACTCTGCAGGGTTGACTTCTGTCACTTGAAACGCGAAATCCGGCATGACATATCTGTCAAAGAGGTATTGTCCCTTCGTGACTACACATCCAATCCATTGCTCGCGGGCATAGTCTGCAAATAGTTCAGCATTGTCAGTTTCGACCCCCGTAGCTCGTGGGTCCCCTTTTAGTCTGAATGGAAAAGCTGCGCCTCGTAGCACCAGTAGTCTTGCACTTGGTATATCCAATCCGCCTATACGAGCTATCTTCTTCGTACTTTCCCGTGATGCGACGGGCAGTTCAACTCCAGAATCTTTGCGTTTCGTCAACTTTTTGTGTGCCACCAACGTGTCGTTCTTTGATGTTCCTTTAAGAGTTGTCTTAGCTACGCCAAATTGCCATGACAATATTGGGACTGGGAGTCTGAATCTGTGTTCAAGGTGATGTATTGACTGATACTGTGAGAGTATTCTTGAGCGTGGATATCGAGGATGAGGGTCATCTCTCTCGAATAGCCTACATACAGAACAAGCTGGATCGGAATGCGGCGAAAATGAAGCTGGTTGAACTAGAGAACGTCCACTTTACATGGAAATTCTTTGGGGATACACCGGTTTCGAAGGTGGAGTCCATACGCAATGAACTAGAGCAGATTAGGTTCAGTCCATTCACGATTCGGATTGGAGGTGTGGGCGCTTTTCCAAGCATAAGAAAACCCAGAGTAATATGGATGGGAGTGACGCACAACGCAGACGCCATGCGTGAACTGAAAATTATGACAGATGATAGGCTTGGCAATCTCGGGTATCCGCTCGAGAGAAGAGAGTTCACACCCCATGCCACGATTGCAAGAGTGCGAACTGTAAGGAACAGAGATGCCATCTTGAGAAACCTTGAAGCAGTATCACATGAGTCGGTTGGAACCATGATTGTTGACGCGATTAGAATGACGAAGAGCACGCTAACCCCTTCTGGTCCAATCTATGAAATGCTGTGGGAGATCACAGCAACAAAGGAATGACTAGAAACAGAGAGAAGAGAGTGGGCCGGGGGAGATTTGTTCCGAAGCAGAGCAGTCCTGCCACGCTTGAACTCCCGATCTCTTGCATTTTGTGACTTTGCACTCATGGCAAGAATCACCCCAAGCAAGAATCATACCAAGCTAGACTACCGACCCATGAGTAGTTCAGGCGATATTTGAGAGCAAAATAAAGGTTGCCACTTGATGCAAATTTTGGAACACGTGTTCCAAGTAAGTGGATACATTGGATTATCTGGATAAGCCGTATTTCACAAAGAATAGAAGTGCCTAAGTTAACAGATGAAGATAGGGCAGGTGCCAATGACTACTGACTTGATTTATCATGAAACGTTCACAAAGCATGTCCTCTCCCCTGGACATCCTGAAAGTCCTAAGAGATTGAAAGTTGCCTTGGAACGCATTGGCAGCACAGGACTTGTTGAGAGCTCAAAGGTCACCATTGTGAAACCGGAAAGGGCAGACCTGAGCGAAGTGCTCGCTCTGCACGGTGATGACTATATCCAAGAACTGCATGCGAAGTCAGAGAAAGGCGGGGGATTTTTCACAATGGACACATCTGCCAATAGATACACGTATGCTGCGGCTCTACTAGCTGCAGGTGGGGGTATACTGGCAGTAGACAGGATTCAGGACGGCGTATCTGAGAATGCGTATGTTCTCTGTCGACCTCCAGGACATCATGCTGAGCATTCGAGAGCATTTGGATTCTGTTTCATAAATAATATCGCAGTAGCTGCTCAGCACCTCATAGAGAAGCAGAACCTTGAACGTGTGCTAATAGTAGACTATGACGCCCATCATGGGAATGGAACACAGAGCGCATTCTATTCTAGCAATCGTGTGCTATACATTGGACTGCACCAAGACGGGAGAACCTTGTTCCCGGGCTCTGGATTCCCCAATGAAATTGGTTCAGGAAAAGGCGAGGGATACAATGTGAATCTGGCAATGGATCCTGGAGCTGGAAACCGATCCTATGAGATGGCATTTCAAAGGGTTGTCGAGCCAATAGCCGCCTCATTCAATCCAGAGTTCATTCTCGTTTCAGTAGGCTTTGATGGGCACTTCAGTGACCCGCTCACGTCTTTGGGTTTAACTACATCAGGACTCTCAATGATGAATGCGAAGATTCATGCTATGGCAAGGAAACACTCACGCGGACGACTTGCGTTCTTTCTTGAAGGGGGATATAATCTTGACATTGTCGGAAGGGGCTCACAGAATCTGGTGGAACAGCTTGCAGGAGCCCAAATCACACGCTTCGAAGATAGTCATATGGAGAGCGAGAATTGTACTGAATATACCAAGGCCTTGTTGGATGGCATGGATGGGATGCTGGGCGGAGTATGGAAACTTTAGTCATCAGAGGATTCGAAGTCCTCTAATAGAGTCTGCATTGGACCTAGGTTGTCTTCATCGTCTGAGGGGGCCTGAGTGGATTGGCCCATTGTGTCAACCTCAATGCCTAGTTGTTTCTTGATTGAAATCGCCACACCGGTGCCTATCGTTGGCACACGTGCAATCTCTTCAAGGGGTGTATGATACAAATCGGCCATTGTACGCAGCCCATGACTATATAGCATTCTGCCTCTGATGCGTCCAACTCCTCTGATCGTAACAAGTTCAAGTAGTTCTTGACGCACCCCATATTTCATTCTCGAGTGGAGTGTATGCAGAATCGGCACATGATGAGTTGCCCCTGTGACTCTGGCAATCTCTGATGCAGAATAAAGCAGCCACCCAGCAGTTTGGATGTAGCGACGAACGTCGCCTACGCCGACACTATAGTCCTCAGTAATATCTCTCTCCGATCGCTCCGAGAGCCAATCTTGCAGCATACGAGCAGTTTTGACTTGGGCTAGAAATGAAGAGTAGGCATCTCGGTCTTCCCAGCTGTCTGGCGGGTCTACGAGAAAGTCGTCAAGGTGACCTTCGATGTAGTATTCATAATCCTCAATCTCAGAATGGGCTACATAAGTGGTAGACTGGTCTGGAGTGTGGCAGATGAGGTGAAGCACTCCAATCGATGAAAGAGTCTGTGCTTCAGAGAGAGCATCTCGAAATAGGATGGCTGTGTATGGGTCTATGTACAATTTAGAAGCTCTCTGGCCCAAAGGAGTGGCCACCAGTGTTCCGAGCTCATTACATTCAAGCAGGCCGCCATTCTCAAGGAAAGATAAAGCAGCTGAAATATGATCTTCGATTTCCCAGCCTTCAAATTGAGATGAGAAGAAAGTGCCATCAATCAGATCATCTATCTCATCACGGCTATGGGTCATCTCCGCGGCAACTGAGGCCAGCAGATGAGAGCGCAATGCAGAGGGAGAAGCCAACTTGGAAGTGATTGATTCAGGTTCTGAGAGTACATAATGATCCATCAGAGACTCCTGTTCTTGTTCAGTTTTCGCGATTAGTATTGCCTCACCATACTTGTCGTACTTAGGTCGCCCTGCACGACCCGCCATCTGTTTGTATTCAAGTATGGGGATTGCATAGCGTCCTCGTTTTTTTTCAAAACGATGATAGTCGCGTAGTATTACTCGTCTTGCAGGCAAATTTACGCCAGCTGCGAGTGTGGGGGTAGCAACGATTACCTTCAACTGGTCCTTCTTGAAACATTCCTCAACATAAGTGCGCTCGCGATTCGCCAGACCAGCATGATGAAACGCCACACCCATACACATAACTCGAGCAAGAGTCTTGGACGATTCAGGAACTGACTCGCCACTCCCGATTCGACGAGCTACTCTGGAGAGTTCTGTGAGAGTATCCTTGGCAAC
>JAUVHR010000240.1 GCA_030593165.1 Candidatus Thorarchaeota archaeon | reverse complement strand
CCCGCCACCTAGGTCTCCGATATCAAGCAGGAGAAACTCATTTCCATAACCTGTACTCCCTCTGAAGTTAGGACAGAAGACTCTGAAGCCAGCTGTCGAATAGGATTGAATCACATTGCCCATTGTTCCCCAATTGTCTGCTATCTCCCACCAAGGTCCTCCATGAAGAAAGAGAATAATTGGATCATCGTCTAATTTTGGAGCGTCGGAACTAGGAGGTATATCAAAGGCAGGTATCATCCATTCATCAAAGGTTGGATAATGCTTGAACTCTCCAGATGACAGGCTCTTCGTGAAAGAACTGGGTTTAGACGAGAGCAGTATTTCATAGATTCCTGAGTCAAGTTGGTACCTTACGATTTCAGCAGGGCTTGCAAGACTGGACCACGCAACATACATGATGCCTGGATTGTTTTTGTCAATCTGAAGTGAAGAGGATACAGAGTAGTATGTACCACCTAGACAGCGATTTGGGATTGGTACTTCGACAGGATCTTCTGACCCCAAAACGTTCTCGGTGTAGATTTTCGATCGACCATCTTTCTTAATGCTGTATATAATGTGGTCATCATCTGGCAACCACCCTGCTAATTCATAATCGGTTCCTAAGCCAAGTTCAGTGGCCTTGGAATAGACGATTTCAGAAGATGTTCTATCCCATATCAGTAATGTCTGGTCACCAAGAGCATTTGTACCCATCAATAGCTTACTACCATCATTGTTCCATCGGAAAGCATCATCCAGACTTGCGTCTGTGATGGATACTGTTTCTACAATGTCACCATTTGTATAATCTATAATTTTCACATGTGATGCACCAGGATGTGAGGAACTCATCTCTCCATATGTGACCAAAGGCACCTTTGGATTCACAAAACCCATTCCTGACATCATAGATGTTTCATAAACTGAACTCATCTTCCTTTCTGAGAACGAGTACTTCCATAATCCCAATGAGGAGGGTGTGGAGCCACTAAACAATATGTGAGAAGCATCTGGAGTCCATTCAACATTGAAGACCATAGTTGAATCCAGTTCAAGTAATAATGAAGTTTCGTAAGTTCTCATATCGGTCAGATAGAGGTTGTGTTTTTCGTCACCCTGCGTATCCTTTGGGAAGACAAGCATACCATCGTCATTTGAAAGACGTCCAGACATCACACGATCCTTACCTGGTGTGAGGTTCTTCCATTGCTTTGGATCGGGTAGAGGTGCCTGATAGATATGTGTCACATCCTCCCTGTTACTAAATATCAGAATCGACTTGCTATCATAAGACAGTCCGAGAAGTCCCAAATCCGGTATGTCGAATACATCCGCCATTTTCTACGATTCTCCCAAACAGAATAAGACGTTCACCACGCTAAAAAATCTGATTATCCGCGCGTTTGAATCTCCCACTTCGCACCATCTGTTCTTAGTCCATATTCTTCTCTTTAGAAATCTAGGAGACGGCGTGTCCTAATCTGTTTTTGATATGCAAAGCCAAAAATAAGAATTTGTGAGCAATCAATATTGATTACTCACAATCAAGCAGCTATTGCTGCAGTATTTCAATTCGAAGTTGAGAGTCTAGTATCTGCGACGTCTGTCGCCGCCGCCACCACGACCTCGGTCTCTACCGCCGTAGCCGCCACCGCTACCGCCGCGTCCACCGCCGCCGTAGCCGCCACCGCCACCGCCACCACCGTAGCTCCTACGGGGTCTGTCGTCTTCGTGCTCTTCAGCGGACATATCGACTTCCATGTTGATTTCTTCGAGTGCTTCTTCAGCCTGCTCGAGTTTACCGTACCTACCAACATTTAATCGTAAGTTACCTCGAAAGAGTCCAGTGTATCCGTTGGTTAGATTGTAGGTAGCACCTTCTTCGATGCTATCAATAGTGTCATCCCAGAGTGGAACCTGAACGGTTCCGCTGGCATCACCAACAGTGATATCACAGACACGATGAGATGATCCATCCCTGCGGGATTCGATATCTCGTGTTTCACCTATACTAATCACCTTGAAGGTGATTGTGACATTCTTCATTCGTGGCTTAAGTTCAGCCACTGTAGCCTCAATTGGCTCACGTTCTTCATAACCCATTGTTATTCACTCGCTTAATGCGAATATGCAAGTTGTCAAAACTAGCGTGTCCTACTGTGAAATTTGCGATGCCAAAAAACACTCGACAATTCCGATGATAGAAAGCGCATCCTGCTTCTCGTTTACCTGCAATAATCTTCTCAGAATGACTCTTTAAGAACTTGTGCACAGCGGCCTCTTTCGTTTAGATAGTCCTTTTTCTAGCTGCAGAATGGAGTACAGTGAACATGCGACAATGAATCGAAGTGAATAGTAACTAAGACCGCAATCATTTCTTTTTCTTGAAGCAATTCAAGAACTCCTGCAGCAAGTCAGGTTGATTCAGAAGAAGTCCAAAAATGCCTACATACCCTAGAGTCTGAGAGATCTCCCACCAGTTTCCTCCTGTTATCAGTTCCAATGATTCCTTGTCCATTCTCTCAGTCCATTTGTTAATTTGCTCGCCATTATTGGGTCAACATTTGGACATGGTACTGTCCGTTTATCTGCCGTGCATCCTGAAATTGAGGAAAATAGTGATAGGGATGGAACCGACTTCCTAGATACATATGATGACCCAGATTCAGAGTGGGACTTGATGTGTGAGATTTCTCTCTGGCAGATTGAAGCGTCTACATGGGTCACTCCAATCGAAACCACAACAAGCACTACCACCACGACAAACTCGACTACTCCAGTGGGGACACCTCTGTCACCAGATCTCCTTGTGATAGGTGGTATAGGGGCAACCATTATTGTGATAGCAGTTCTTGTAATTGTCAAGAAGCGTTAGACCCAATAACCGATGGTAACAGGTTAGACTGTTTCCCTTCTTGTTACCATCAATCCTTGTTTTCTGGTAGTTATGGCACCACTTGCATTTCTCCTTACAGTGATACTTAGAGCTAACAGAAGCAGACCAAAGCATCCAGAGGCTTGAATCACAATCGTGGTTATTCTGACGGAGTTCGATGTGTGAAGTCGAAGTGCCAAGACAACGGAGGCCAGCAATATCAGTTCAATGGCCAGAACCAAGAGTGTAGTCTTGACTAGCCTTTTCATTTCCGCACTATCAGCAGCACCTTTCCAAAGATACCACAACAAACTCATCAGGTTTAGTCCACATGTGACTGCGATGGCTGCGAATACAATGGAAGAAACCTGCAATATAGTGGAGCTGGATGCAATCAAACCTACAATCGCAGTGACAAGTAAAAAGTTCTCCCCCAGATACAGCAGGTTCAGATGCAGATGTTTCTCACGCACAGGGTGAATCACTCCATCGGAGGCATTCTCACTCAAATCATCTGTACTGGGCCAAAGCGCAAGAATGAATCCGAGGAGGACAAGGAATAATCCTGGAAGCGCTGCGATTATTGTGAACACAGGGTCAATGCTCCATATGGCCTCTCCTGGACCACCACCATTGTATACTTCATTTATCAAATAGTCGAACCTAGCACCGCACGCAAAAAGCCAGAGGAGTCCGCCGCAGAAAATACCAATGAAGACCAACTGCGGTCCTAGTCTGGAATGATTCATCCTATCACTTCGAAGGTCGCGGCATGAGGAAGAGTGTCTCAATTTTGTCGATGCCTTGGATTCTCTCAAGGCTCCCTGTGATGAACGTTGAGAGGTCTGTCATGTTCACCACTCTCACAACCAGAATGAAATTGGCTGGCCCTGCGGTCCAGTATATCTCATGGACTTGTTCGTATTCACTTAGTGTGTCATAGAGGTCTTCTGATGAGCCCGGTCTGCAGGTGAGCAGAACGAGAACCTGAATCTCCTGCCCGAGCATTCTATGATTGACATCAATGGTGAATCGTTCAATCGCTCCAATCTGCTCGAGGCGGTTTATCCTATTCCTTATCGAGCTCGGACTGAGCTTGACCTTTGCAGCCATCTTTCGCAACGAACTTCTGGCGTCTTTTGTCAGAATCTCTAGAATCGCACGGTCGTGACCGTCTATCTTCTCTTTCGTGCCCATCGGAACCATCCCAACGAATCCACTGCTGGATTGGTAGGTTCTAGGAGATAAATGGTTTGGAATCTTGAAAGCGACTAGTCTTTCTTGACTCGGACGATTTTCATTCGTCCCATCATAATCCAGACCTCGACCTGAACGTTCAATTCGATTTTGGAGGCGATTTCCTCATCATCGGGCTTGGGAATATCGAACGTTTCATACGTTTCTCCGTCCATGAGGCTTAGGGACTCTCCCATGTCTGCGATAACTGTGGCCATCTTCTTGTCCACAACAGGCACGTCAACCATTCGGTCTGCCGGCATGATGATATTTCTCTTCCTACCATCAAAGAACCCCTTGACCGTGATGTTCGCCTTCGCAGACCCGTGTTTACCTGGCTTTGACTTTTCTATGCTTATAACAACGCAGGGCTCGTCGTCAATAACCATGTATCCTCCGGGCTTCAGGCTTTTTACAACAGTCTTCTTGATGCTCAATTGAATCACCAGTGTACCTCGTGTCTTGCAGACCACGTCTTTCCTCCATCTCTCCGACTCCAAGATATACTTTTTGACCGAGTAGGATTCAGTGGGACTGCATCTCATTTAGAGGTCAATCTCGAAAAACAGTTGAATGTTGTCATGGACGAATCCTGCTTTCTCGTAAAGTCCTATTGCTCTCTCATTATTGTACAAGGACGTGCCGACTAGTGCATCCTTGCATCCATATTCTCTAATGGCGTTCAGAACTCTCTTGACAAGTGCAAGTCCTATTCCCCGCCCTCTGAATTCTGGAAACACTCCTACAGGTCCCAATACAGCAAGATCTGGCACGAAATCAGATTGAATAATGCTAGCCCCAATATACCCTGCAGGCTCCCCTTCAAATAGCGCAACCCACCAGAGGTTGGATGGAGATAGGCCAAGAGCTCCGTTTCTCAATCTCTCGATGACCTGTCTGCATGTTTTCCTGTCGACCATGTTAGCATCCCATCCATGAATCTTGAGGTCCTCGGGCGTTGATGCGTAAGCTCGCAAGTTGAACTCGGTCATGTCATCGTGGGAGTATGATGCGGCACTCACGAGTTCAAGGCCGTTCACTATTGTTTCTGGCAGTGGTCCATCATGAAGTTTCCTAACTAGACTGATTGATTCTGGGTGACGATGTTTGAATCCGAAGTCCTCGAAGAGGGTTCTGTGCCACTGCCCTGTCGCGGGGTCGTCATAGAGATATTTCAGTCGGCACATCATTCTGGTGATGCCCTTCTCTCTTAGAAGAACTGCAGCGCTCTGCAGCAGTTTTACACCAGCATCTGATGACCTGAATGTAGGGAGTACTGCTGGCTGCCATCTCTGAAGAAACCCCACTTCTTGGGTCATCTTGACAC
>JAUVHR010000285.1 GCA_030593165.1 Candidatus Thorarchaeota archaeon | reverse complement strand
TGATGGTGCGGTGGCACTCGAAACCACAACTATCACCGGTGTCTACCCAATCCTCTACTACAACGAGTCAGCTGAAATCTCAGATACTGACTTACTTGACCCGTATGCACACGATGATGGTGACACTGGTGCTTTTGTGGGCGCGACCTGGGAAGAAGGCCTGTATACTGGTATCTTGGTTGTATCAGGTGCATCACCCTACGGTGACTACCAGCCAATGTGCGCAGACTCGTACTACAATGTTACACTCCAGGGCATGTCCTTTGTGACCGGGGTCATTGACCATGGCATGAATGGCGCGCTCCCATCTGATTTCACTATGATTCTAATCATTGGTGGAATCGGCGTTGTTGCAGTCATTCTGGTCGCAGTCTGGTGCATGAAGAAGAAGTAGTTTAGTAATCCAGGAGTAGTCCGGTTTCTGCCGGCTACTTCACCCCTCTTTTTTCGTTTGTTTGGTGTTAATTGATTGTCAGTAATGCCATACTGAATCTGGTGTCAGTATTGACTTTAATCTATGACGCGGGGCCAGGATCTAAAAGCAAGAACCTACGACGACTCAAGAACCAGTTGAGTTGATACTTGTGGCAGTCTTTGATAGTGTTGCAGTATTTGCGTATTGGTTGTAGTCGTCCTGAAGCGTAGGTCCCAAGGATTCGTATCAGGACGTACCACTTAATACACATTTAGCTTGTACTATCCCCCATGAGAAAGGCAAGTATCGTCATAGTATTACTCTTAGTCCCATTTGTTACGACCGTTGTTGTCCTACCAATGGCAACACCCGTTGACGCATGGGGACTTGTATCTCACATATTCATCGATTCGGAGGCAATGGCTCATATCAGTAATCAGAGCTGGGCTGCGGCATTCGCATACTACGCTCCTGAAGTACTAGGTGGTTCCACTACACCGGATCAAGCATGGCAAGACTGGGATAATCACCTGTATTATCCAGAAACTGGAGAGTATAACGCACCAGGTGCTGCTTCAAATTGGTTCGACTTTGCGAAGAACAACTTCACTGCTGCTGCAATGGAGGAGGAGGGAGAAACCGCAAATGAACTGTGGGAAAAGGGTTTCTTTGCTGCAGGAGTCATGTCACATTATGCGGCGGATCCATGTATCCCTGTTCATACTGATGATGTCGAGGATGCAGTTCCTGACCTGCCCTGGCCAGGACACGCGGCTTATGAGAGTGAGATTAACGCCAAGTTCGACCTTCTCACACTCGAAACTCCTACGGAATCGATTATAACGAATGTCTCTCAACTTGTTGTGGACTGTGCCGTCTACTCCCACCAATATTTCGACGACATTGCAGAGGCATATCCTTCCTCAGACTCAACAGCCCTAAGCAATCCAACAATCAGGACTATCACAGAGAATTGCCTCTCACTTGCTATTGAGAGCGTCCTCTCGTTATTCTACACACTCACACTAGGAATCAACGCACCAAATGTGACCATAACTTACGATTATGTAGCGCTTTTTGATTACGCACACTCAAACGACTACACCGATGGAGGTCTAACATCTGTAAACCAAACCCTGATTCGAGATCATTTTGAAATGAAAACACAGGATAGTGCTTTCACAGCAAGTGCGCTGGCGGATGTCAACCTATTGATTGTGACCTGTGGGTTTGATTCATACAGCGCGGACGAGCTGACAGCAATAACCAACTGGGCGGCATCAGGGAACAAGTCGATACTCATCACAGGTAGAGGTGACTTCGAAGAAGCTGTTGATTCCTTGAAAGGAAACCAAATCCTTGAGGCGGTGGGCTCTCACATCAGAATCAACGACGACAATGTCTACATGGAGGGTACATACGCGCCCTGGTACAACGATCTCATGATTATCCCCGATTCAAGTGAAACACTGGGCTTGACAGAGTTGGTACCCTCAATTACTATGTATTCGCCATCTAGTCTCTACTTCACAGACGATGGACCAGTGCTACCTATCATCTACGCTGATCCAGCGGGCTATCAGACTGATCAGCAGGCTCCGGAAATCGAGGTCATCTGGGATGATACGATAGACGGTGAGAATGGTGATCAGATACCATTGATGGCCGTAGAAGAAGTCGGTACACTACGAATCCTCGTAGCAGGAACTACGTTCTTCAGTGACTTCGACTACGGGAAAGTGGCAATCTTTGCCAACGTCCAGTTATTTGAGAACTTCTTGGATTGGGTTGTTGATCGCGAAACGGGTAACGTGCCCAATATAGACGAAGTGGGTCCTAGGATTGGAGATGTAGAGTGGACACCTGAAACAGCTACGTTCACAGCAACAGTCGCGGACCCAGGCGGTGTTGACACAGTTTTCCTCCATGTCACAAATGAAACGGGCACCTATGTTTATGAGATGACATCTACTGGTGACTCGTACTCGTTGAACCTCCCAGACTCATATGGAGGAGCAGCCTCTGTGGCCGTGGTTGCCACTGACAACGTTGGTAACACTTGTGTGAGATCAGCCTTTGACATATCATGGACCGTCACACCGGCTGGCATTCCCTATGTCGCGTTGATGGCTGCAGTAGGGGTTCTCATATTGGTCGGTCTTGTCATATTCATTGTGAGAAGAAGATAGAATCCAAATTGGAGCTAGCTGAGAAACGCTAGTTCCATTCCTCTTTTCTTGGTTCACCCAACATTATTCGATTCGTCTATTCATTTTTCGAACCGAGAGTATACCGTATATCCCCTTATATCGACATTCCACGTTTATCCAAAAGCGGAACGAAGGGGTGTAGCAGTGACTGATAGTGGATTGCCCGTTTCACATCTCAACCTAGCTGAGGAGACGATAATCCGTTCATTTGGCTGGGCAATCATTGAGTTCGAGGCTACGCTGTACCAGAAGTTCCTACTAATGTCTGCAGATAGTTCCCTTGTCACAGAGGAACAATTCAAGAAACACCTCCTGCAGATGGAAGCCAGGGGTCTTGTGGCATCCCTTGATTTTCAAGGTAAGCGGGTATGGAAGAAGCTTATCGTTGAGGAGGACTTTGAACTCACTCTCCAACCCACACAAGAGGTTCGTAAGAGCATTCAGCAGAAGTCACGGATTCTAAAGGAAAAACGTCGTGTCAAAGTCAAGGAGCACCTTGTGACCGATTCCAAGATAATCGGTCAGGATATTCTAGAAGAACTGGAGGACCGGCTGCTGAGAGGTAGAGAAGCCACTCCTAAGGACCGTGAAATGATTCATTCTCACATAGAAAACATGCGTCGTAAGCTCTGCGAATCAGAGGACGCATTCTTGGATTATGTGAGAGAGAATTTGCCGAGTATTTCGGAATCGGTTGAACAGATTTTGAGGTCACGGGGTTTGGATTTCCTTCTACTCAGCCTTAGGCTCATTGAAACTGGGTAAGAGAGGTTGATGGCCCTCCTAGAAAACTTCTTACAGTCACAAGTCAATCCATACTGGAAAGCGTCCAAAGGTGGAAACCATGTCTGAAATTGATGTATCGGATGAAATCGAGAAACAGCTAGAGAGAGAAATCATCCGTGCATTTGGTTCTGCTGTTATTGAGTTTGAAGCAGTACTATTTCAGAAGGTTCTACTGACATCAGCGAAAATGCTCATCACTGAAAGAATGTTCTCCGACAGACTCTGGCAGATGGCTGAACGTGGTTACATTGCGACAATGTCATTTCACGGAAGACAGTGCTGGAAGAAGCTCGTTGATGAAGACGATTTAGAGGAGATGACGGCACAGACCCTCACACCGGACCAAGTTCGCGAGATCTTCGAAATGGGTCACTCTAGAGCTGTAAGTGACCAGCGAACCCCACGTGTTAGTGATAGTTATGTCACTGAGGCCAGAAACATTGCCAACGACATTCTCAAACTGATAAAGACCAAGAGAGAAGTCGCCGATGATGCTGATGCGGCGATGAAGACAACACTCCTTGAATACTTTCGAGAGATGCGTCGAGCTCTAATCAGGTCAGAGCAAGAGTTCATAGATTACATCAGAAAGAAATTTCCTTCGGCTGCCGGGTCCATCGTGCTGATATTGAAGGCCAAAGGGGCGGACCTCGTGATACCTGCACTTCGTATCGTTGAAATCAGCCTGGCTAACGCGGACTAGTACGTTCGTTCTACTAAGAAGTTTGATAGTTCAATCAGGAATTCCTTGTACTTTGGTGTGAGTGGTGGTTCTGTCGAGTCGAGAGCATTCTGTGCAGACTCAAGAAACTCATTCATGATGTTCTGGGTCGTTTCAAGGGCACCGCAATCTCTAAAGACCTGTCGGACATTCTCAACCTCCTCTGTGGTCATTTCATCCTTGCCAAGGAGGTCGTCAAGAACTTGTTTCTGCTCTGGAGAGGCTAACTTGTACGCCTGAATGACCAGCATAGTCTTTTTCCCCTCACGAATATCACCATCCGTGGGTTTGCCAGTTACCGTTTCATCACCAAATGTTCCGAGGATATCATCTTGAACTTGGAAGGCTTGTCCCGACATCAGGCCAAATGTACCAAGAGATTCAATCTGGGACTCTGTTCCACCGGCCATCACAGCACCCATCTGGAGAGCCTTCTCGAACAGTACTGCGGTTTTCATCCGAACCATCTGAAGATATGTTTCGGGAGTTGTGGTGGGGTCTTGAATCATTCCCATCTCCAGCACTACTCCATCCACAAGATCTTGAAACCCCTCCACATAGTAACGAAGACACCTCACAGCTACATCTGCGGGGAGTTCGGATGTCGTGATGATTAAGGAGCCAGTGTTGATCAATGAGTCACCACCTAGTATGGCCATGCTCATGCCGAAATCCTCGGCCTTGACTTGATCCGACAGGACTTCCTGCTTGTACCACTCTCTGTAGATC
>JAUVHR010000091.1 GCA_030593165.1 Candidatus Thorarchaeota archaeon | reverse complement strand
GTCTTTGGTTTGATGAGTTGCCAACTACTGACAAAGATGAATGGGGAACTTGGGTATGTGAACCAAGGTCAAAGCTTGGCACACTTTGCCCTCCACCACCGGCACGATGAGGATGATTCGCGAAATCGACGCTAATCATGTTTCATGGAATACTGAGTTCTTCTATCAACTGAATAATGAAGTTCCCAAAAACAGTCAATGAATTTATCAAGAAGATAGTTTCTGAAGTCATTGGCTACAAACGGGGTTAGGTAGGTCTTCATTGGTGTCGAGTGCGAAGAAACCCATTTCAAAACAGCGTATCACTCTTGAGAATTTTGTTAATCGAACTGAGATACTTGAGGAGCTGAACAATTGGGCAAGAGAGAGCAGAGAAGGGAACAAGCGAGTTGTTTTGCTTGAGGGAATGGGGGGAATAGGAAAGAGCGTACTACTAGAGAAATGGATTGAAGGTCTAGGAGAATCGGAATTACCTGTAGCCCTGGTGAAGTGTGATGACTTTCTAACGGACCTATTGGGAAAAGCTGAACAGATAGCAAAGGACCTCAAACGGCATGACATCAAAACGCCCAGATTCGATGTCATTAGAATAATCCATAGAAGAGTCATGAACGATTACGAACCAGCTGACATCGTGGATAGTAAGAGTCCACTGTGGGATTTTGCAGCTATGCTTCCTGTTGTTGGTCAAATCGGTGGAGCTCTGTCCATAGCTCGAGACATCTCATTCAAAGTTAAGGGGTATCTTGAGAAAAGAAGAGGTAGAATCGCCATTTGGTTTAGAGAGTGGTTTGAGAGTAAGGACTATCATGAAGAGCTACTACGCGTGATAACTCAGGAATCTGTTGTTGAAGATTTCCTAATTCTAGATGCGTTGCAAGCAGATATTGATGAAGCAGAATCCAATGCAATTATCATACTTGACGTCTTTGAAACAGTTTTCGACCATTCAAACGATCAGAGAAGAACAGGTAAGGTTGTTCTGGTTGACAACCTCCAATTTGCAGAAGAAGACCTCTGGCTGCAATTTCTCTCCCAAAGCTCTGTTCTGGGAGTAATCTCTGGACAGAGAGTACCTGACGTGAAGAGGTCCACGGGGCTTTTTGGGAATCATGTCGAGTATAGACGAGTTGAACCCCTCAACAAGGCTTGGTCAGCGGAACTTATGCAACGTTACCAAATCCCTGAGAGTATGCATCAAGGCATGGCGGATGTGAGTGGAGGACATCCACAAATAATCAGTATGCTTTGCTATGCATACATTAGTGATTCATCCTCAAAAGAAGAAATCCTTTCAATGCAAGGAGGAACTATCGAGAAAGTCAGAGAGGATGCTTTGACTATTCTCTTTCGGCATCTGCCCAAATCAATCGAGACTCTTGCCAGAATAGCTGCGATGGCTCCTTTCTTTGATGTTGAGATTCTCATGGAAGCCACATCGAAACATCCGGAGTTTGCTAGCAAAGGTCTCTTCAATCAATTCATGAAACTGAATATCATCGAGAATCGTGAAGCTGGATGGAGTCTTCACGAATGTGTCAGGACGCCCATTTTGGCAGACCTGACAGAGAGCTTTCTTCAGGAGTGGTGTCCTCGATTATCTGAGGTCATGAAAACACGTTTCAAGAAAACAAGACAATTCGAGTATCTAGCTGCTGCCATTATGATAACGAGTCTTCTTGATGAAACAAAGGCATTCGTTTCACTTGTAAAAATCGTAGAGGAGCTAGACAGAAGATACAGTTACGGCGACATTGTAAGTCTCCTTTCATCTTCAGTGATCCAGTTCAAGAGCCAAAATGCAACTGCATTGCTAGATCGACTCCATTCGCGCGTACTTATGTCTGTGGAACAATTCGAGAGAGCAGAGGTATATGCCCGACAGGCAATCGGTCATGCAAGTGAATTCCTCAGTGCATATTATGGTGTTTCTGCAACTGACTTTGAAGAAGGACTAGTTCATGTATCAGCTGAATTAGTTGAGAGAATCAAATCGAATTCAAAACCAATATCCGAATTCTACAGGTGCAACTTGGCCCTAGTAGAGGTGCTATATTATCGGAAAAAAAATGATGAGGCAGTAGAACTCACTGAAAAGCAGCTTGCGTCATTGAAGAAGTTGAAACAAATCATTGCGACAGAAGAGGAGCTCTATTACTCATTCCTGAGATTTCGTGGATGGCTTCACATCAGTCAGAACGAACATACAGAGGCCGAAGCAGTATTCCAAGAGATGGTTCAAATCAGACGTTCACAAATTGATTCAGATTCGAGTCAGGGCAAGAGCAAACTTGGAACTGCACTACATGATCACGGAATAATCCTAAGGACCTTAGGAAAGCTAGAAGAATGTGAAGTGATATATCAAGAAATCCTAGAAATAAGGAAAGAAGCAGGTATGGCGCCTAGCACTGCCAACATTCACTCCAGTTATGGAATACTTCTAATCGCGATGCTGAGGTGGGAGGAAGCAGTAGAGCATTTCAAAGAATGCTTAAGGATCAGAAAGACTCTTGCTGAAAAACATCCAAACGCATTCTTACCAGGGGTTGCCTCGGTTTACAACTCTCTAGCGACCCTATTACGAGATCAGGGGTATTATGAAGAAGCAAGAACATACTTTGATGAAGCTCTCAAAATTCTAAGAGGTCTATCTGAAAAACTACCAATTACTTATGATGAACAATATGCAGGACTTCTCAATGGTTATGCTGCACTTCTTCGCAGACTAGGACAAAATGAGGATGCTGAGGAATATCTAAGAGAATCGATTAGAGTTAGAAGGGAGCTCGCGGAAGAGTATGGAATTGACAATTCAATTCCTCTATGTTTCTCATTTACAACTCTGGCGGTCCTATTACGAAATACAGGTCGATTCGATGAAGCCTTGGAATTATATGAGGAAGCAGGTGATATCAATCGAGCACTTGCAGAAAAATCTCCACAAGTCTACTTGGGAAGCCTCGCATATCATCTAAATGAAGTGGGAATACTTCTTCGAAAAATGAGAAGGTATGATGAAGCTCAAGAGAATTTTGAAGAAGCTCTTCGGATATATCAAAATCTAGTGGAAAAAGTTTCTGAATCACATAGGGATTCTGTTGGCTTCACTCTAACAAATCTTGGAGTACTTCTTGAGAAGGTAAGAAACTATGAATCTGCAGAGGAAACCTTTCTCGAAGCAGTCGATATTTATCGCGAGCTTGTTAGTGAGAGTAGAGATGGGTCGCAACAGCAACTAGCATTTGTACTCAGTAGTCTTGGATCTTTGCTCAAAAGGATGAGGAGATACGAAGATGCAGAATTTACATTTTGGGAAGCTCTTGAACTCTATGAAAGACTCTACGAAAATGCTCCTGAAGGATACGCCAGACATCTTGCATATACATTGAATCATCTTGGAATCTTGTTAAGAAACGGATACAGATACGATGAAGCAGAACCGTTGCTGAGGAGAGCTATCTCGATATATCAGGAGATTGCTTCCACGCAACCAAAACGATTTCTCCACAAGCTTGCACAATCGATTGAGGCCTTAGCATCTCTACTAGCAAGCCTAGATGCTCATCAAGAATCTCAAGAAAATTTGGAAGAAGCTCTTCGGATATATCGCGAACTGGCTGCCACAAATCCCCACAGGATTGTTTCTTCTATCGCATCTACCTTACTCAAACTTGCCAGAATCAAGAAGGACCAAGGCAATCTTGATGATGCAGAGAAACACCTGCTGGAAGCTCTGGAAATCAATATTGCCCAAATGAAGATTAATCCACGAACAACACCCAGAGTCATTTCAGTCCTCAAGGAGTTAGGATATATTTTGAGGAAAATTGGTAGAATTGATGAAGCAGAGGAGTATGAGGAAAGAGCCAGAGAATTATCTCGTTGATGTTACTGTTGATCCGCGGATGGACAGGCCATGTAGAGTAATAATCTCTACACCCTTTTGTTATATCGATTCAGTTTCCGGATATGTGCATGCAGCTCGGTGATTCCGAGTATGGCATGCTCTTCAGGAAGCCACCTTCAAGTGGCCACTTGGGGTGCTTCACTTTAGACTTGAGATATCATTGTTTCTTCTTAATGAGAATGATGACTATTATCAAAAGCAGGGCTCCGCCTACTCCACCCACGATAATAATGGTCATGAAGGTCCCTCCATCATCAGGAGGAGTGGAGGTAGTGGTGGTCTGTGTTGTTGTGGAAGTCGTAGTCGATGTTGTTGTAGTTGTAGGGGTAGTTGTAGATGACTCAGGAATAACTGTGACTAAAACTGAGTCGATGACGGTGTTACTACCAATGTCAGTCACTGAGAGAGTCACCATAGGAACAGTTGAACTCAGTGTCAAGGGATACTATCAACTAGCGAAGAAATTCTTATCATCTGCTCTGTGAGGAAAAGATTGTCGCCTCCATTTTGGTTGGAATTCTGGCTACCATTGAATGTCAACCCAGTAAGCGGGATGGTCGGATTGGTGATCTGTTATGTACTGACAATCTGAAATTGTCGTTCCAGGTGAAACGAATATGTGGTCTATTTGCCGGCTGTTATTATTTCCCTGAGCGTCCGCGCCAGTTGGCCATTTCAGCCACCACGAATCATCCAATACATCCGTTGTGAGATTGTATGGCTCGCTATCTGGTCTGAAGTTGAAATCACCCATGAATATTACATTGCTCTTGCCACTTGCCTCATTCAAGACATCCGTTTGCAGAATCGATTTGGTTGACATTCGTCCGTAGGTGTGAGTCACGTAAACAGTGAACGTATGTGATCCGACTGTGATTTCTGCTTCGATAGTGGCGGTCTGCTTTCGGTCGACGTCTTCACTGAAGTGGTAGATGGTTCTTGGGTTCTCGATGGGATATTTTGAAAGCAGCGCGACTCCAGTCGTTCCAGTAACACCTTTGGGTCCAAAATATGAGTAGAGGTTTAGTCCATTTGCAATGTATCTTACGACATCGGAACCACCTGTGATTTTGCTCGTTTCTTGCAGTCCAATAATGTCGGCATCGACGCCCCTAATGAGTTCGAGTTGACCATCGTAATTCTTGACATCTACGTCGTTTACTCCTTGTGCGAGATTATATGTCAGGATCTTCACTGAGGTCGGGTCTCCCGTCGGTGCGACTGGATGTGCTTCAAAAGCAATTCCACTTACGAGAGTTCCAGCGAAGATTATTATCATGAATCCAGCAATGATGGTCTTTGCCCGTGGGCTTCTTTTCGATTCACGGATTGTGAACGAACTTCGTGATGGACGCTTAAGTGATACAACAATGTTTAGCCCCACAACTAGAAAGGTGAACCAAAACATGTTTCGGAATAAGACTCCAATTACCGGGATGAAGCCCCATACTGAAGTGAATACTAGTGCAAAGGTTATCAGTATCAGGTGCAATGAACTCAAGACAAAACCCCCACCAACTGCGAATCCTGTTGGTTTCGGTTCGAGTCTCATTATTCCCCGTGTAAGAAACATGAAATCAATCAGAATAATCGGGAAAGTAATCAGCATTAGAACTAGTGGAATATGATGCAGGAATGTTGTTGCAGGAGCTTCAATTGGATATACACCGGGGGTGGATGGAAATTGTATTTGGTGAATGAGGACTGTCACTGCAAATGCAATGACAAATGTGATATTCCAAACCAAGAGTATTCGTGGTTTTAATCTGGTGAGCAGCTGAGGTTTATTCGATGCAACGAAAACAAACAGAGTGAGCATCAACACGACGATAGCTGTAATGGCGATGTAGTCGCCTTCAGTCCATCTCGAGATCACGACCGGACTGCTGAAAGCAAATATAATGAAGAAGAAGATACTCACCAAACCAATGGCGATCTCCGAGATACGCATAATGCCGCTAGGCTGTTCTGCACCATTCGATTCCGTTGCATCAGTTGGATTCTCTCTCGGAATGGTCTCTTGCCCGACTCTTAGATAGCCTATCAGCATCATCGTCCAAATTGCTGCCAAAGCCCAACCAATTACTTGACCAAAACCGTGTGTCGAAAAGTCAATTGTTGAGTTCAGGGTTCTGAGCAATACCGACGATGCAATTGCTATCGCTAGTCCCATCCCTATTGTGAGTCCGCCCTGCTCTTCCTTGCTCGAATCCTTCCGCAGGAGGAACGTGGGGAAAAGAACCAGGAAACATCCAACACCAAGTCCGGAGATAACCATTCTAGCTGTAGTGTCAAACAATGGCTCCATAACTCTGCAAGCAACCATTGTCAATCCTACAATCAGCAGCATTTTGTCCGGGATGCCTTTCTTGAAGAACAGAAGTATGACAGGGGAAATCACGAATAGCATGGCTAGGAGGTTCTCATTAATGGACAAAGTCATGAGAACCAGAATGTAGACAGATTCCAAGAAATCCGAAAGCAGCTGTATGAAAAGCAGGAGCAATATGCTAATGAAAACGAGTTCGGAATAGACTCTGTCAAGGAACTCCTTGTAGGATGACATACGTCATTATGGTTACTCCTTCTATAAAAGGTATATAGATTTCAGTCGCATCATGGCAAATCGCACGGTTTGTTTGGTCTAGAAGGCCCAGTCACTGCCAGCTGAATAGAGATCCCAAAGCAAATCCAAGTAGTCACCTCTACTTGAATACTGGACACTGAACTCAATCTTCTCTTTCTTGGCCTTCATCCTGTAGTCCCGGCCGCTCATAACTGACTCGACCTCTCTTGCTTGCTCGATAGTGGATTTCACCTTGATAGGCCTCCCACCCAAAGCTATGCGGATAGTGACAGTGATACCGTTCGGAAACCTGAAGTTTTCAAAGGTTCCCCAAGCCACTCTGCACCTGTCCAGTTTCATCATCTTCCAACTGTGGAGTACAACTTCGTCTCTCATTTTCTCAGATACTTCCATAGGAAACACCCCATCCAACAATGACGGGCTGACATGTTAAATAATTATCTTGCCATCATCACGATTGAGGAAGGTGATGTGTTCAGATAGACGGTGGACCACGACGAATTTTCGCGATGACATCCTGAAGCTTACCACTCATGATCAGCTCCACGTACCATGTGGCGCCGGCATCAGAGTAATCGCCAATCCAAGCATCCTTCTTCGAGTTCCCCGTCGACCGACCCATGCAGACCATATCGAAGTGGGTCTTCATTTTTCTGTGCTTCTTGATGAATTCAATCATGTCTCTGTAATCCGCGGGCTTCAACCTCCCCTCAAGGCCTAGAGGAAACGCCCCGTCATATCTTGCGGCTCTCTCGAATGGTCGTTTCAAAGGCCACCACCCGGCGCACCATATCGGAATCCTTGGTCTCTGTACTGGGCGGGGTTTGAATGTCACTTCCTTTGTTCTGTAATGTCTTCCCACAAATGAGAATGGTTTGCCAGTCCATAGTCCTGTGATAACATCAAGGGCTTCGTCTAGTTTCTCAGCTCTTACGCTTGTCTTGGAGTCTTCACCAAAGAATTCGAATTCGGTGTCCGGCGGATGTCCCAGACCCACACCCAGTGTGAATCGACCACCAGACAGCCGGTCCAAGGAAACCGTTTCTCGAGCAACCTTCTGGGGCCGTCTTCTGGGTAGAGGTGTCACTGTCGTGCCTATTCGAATCGTGTCGGTAGCTGCCGCTATCCCAGCGAGCGTGATCCAAGGATCTGTCACCTTCTTTGAAGCACCACCCTTTGGATACACGTGATCCCAGATGTAGAAACCGCCCCAGTTGGCTGCTTCCGCTTCCTTCGCTAGCTCAACGAACGCACGTGGGTCGCCATTCAAGGCGTAGTTGGAAATGTAGATTCCATATTGCATAATGCCACACTCGGACCTAAACCTACTAGATACTTTGCTGCCCTCTGCTAGAACAAGAATCTTGTTCTCTGATTCACCGAGTGACTCTGCTACTTCTTCATCTCATAAAGGCCCTTCATCGAATAGACTTCGTCCCAGACATGATTGAAGCGTTCATCGTCGACCTGCGGCTTCCTGATGCACCTCATGAGAATTTCCTGCTGCTGCTCTGTGCTGCTTGGTTTGGACAGAAGCTGCAATGCGTACCGTGAGAAGTCACGCACGACATAGTCGAAGATCTGGTCGAGTAGCGCATCACCGATGTCATGGATCTTGGCGTTCTCAATAATGAGTTGTCCATAGACAACCAATGTGAAGAGCTCACCAGCATTGAGTATGAAATCAAGGTCACTTCCTTGTTCATCGTCAGGTGTAGCCTCAGCCATAAACTCGTTGAATACATGAATCTGTTCCTTGAAGATTATTACATTTGGCAAGTCTACACTGTCATACGTTTCACGGTAGTCATGAAACCGAATGAGGCTAGCGCCCTTTGTTGGACCTTGACTGAACATAAACGCATCATGTTTCGGAGTGTTAACTGTCGGGGTCTCAGGCTGTTCCTCAGGCATGAAGAAGTATGCAGGCATGAACTTGATGATCTGGGCCATGTTGACATGGACGGTTCCTTCTAATTTCGGCAGTGCTCGAATATCCCGCGTTGCTGCGGAGAAGTAGGTCTCAGCTTCAAACCCTCTTGCTGCAATCACATCCCAGAGCAAGTCAATCACTCGCTCTCCTTCGCTGGTGACCTTCATCTTTACCATGCTGTTGTAGAGAATGTATCGTCGGTCTTCAAGAGATGCTGACCGCATGTAGTCACCGGCACGCATCGCGAACAACTTCATTGCAACCAGACGAACATAGGCATCAACGAGCAGATGACGGATGTGTGAGAAGTCTGTGACATATTTACCGTATAGATTCCGATTGGCAGCATGGTTGATAGCCTCATAGAGAGAGTGAGTACAGATTCCTATTGACGCCCAGCCCAGATTGTACTTGCACAGATTCACAGTGTTCAAGGTACTGTCCCAAGCGTCACGTCCCATAGAAAGGATTTCAGAATCCTTTAGTGGATAATCATTTAGCTTGTATTCTGCTACGTAAGATTGGACTGCAACGAGGTCTCTCACACACTCGTATTTTTCGTGTTGTGAATCAGCAACGAAGAAGACGTAATTCCCATACTTTGCATCATCCGGATCCGTTGGCTTGTCTGTCTTACCGAAGATAGAAACAAAGCTAGCCACGTTACCATTGCCTATGTAGTACTTGCTGCCACTTGCCTCGTATTTGCCATCGCCTAGTACCTTCACGAGCATCTCCGATGAGTAGATGTCTGCGCCATGCTCTTTCTCGCTCAATCCAAATGCGAATACTCCACCATCCTTGAGCAATTGAGCTGTCTTCTGTTTCACCGACTCATTCTTGCTCATCCATATTGGACCCAATCCAAGGGCTGTCACCTGCCATGTATACCAGTAATGCAAACCATAGAAGGATAGAATCTCGTTGAATTCCATGTTGCGCCATGTGTCCCACCGACAGTTATCCTCGCCGTATTCTGTGGGCGTAAGCAGTTTGTAGAAGATCTCCTCGCCCTTCACGAAGTCAAGAAAGTCCTGATACCATACCATCGCGTGGTCATCGTTCTTCAGCTTGACCTTTCCTTTGTTCTCGAAGAACTGGATAGTCCTAAGCATTATCTCTCGCGACTCTTCATCGGGGTACTCGGGAGTATGTTTGTTGGGATTTAGCAAGATCATGATTAATCAGCCCAAGTCAAGACGGGGTGTTAGTTGTTTGTAAAATGCATTGTGGTGCCAAGCGCGATAGGAATAAATCCACCATGATTGTGGTGACTCTCGCTCGTACTAGTTATTAAGTGGAAGATACCTAGAAACATCAGGATGCGTCACCAATGGTAGAGGTAACAATCTGGAGTGAAACCAAGAAGGGCGGAAAAGTGGTTGAACGCTTTGATTCAACTACAACGGCGATTAGTCTCAGTGACAAAAGGATTGCTACGATTGATCTCTCAATACTTGACCAGTTTCCTAGCCTTGAAGCGTTAACTCTCTCAGGAAACGAGATACAGAAGATTGATCTCGCAAGACTGAGAGGCTGCACCGAACTGCTTGAGTTCTCGTTGGGCGGGAATGTGATAGAACTCATCGACCTATCACCTCTTGAGGGATGCACGAGTCTAATCCATCTGGATCTTTCATTCAACAAGATTAGAGAGATTGACCTCACACCATTGGGACACTGCAAGGACCTGAAAGCGCTTCACCTCTATGAGAATAAAGTGCAGACCATAGATCTCTCTGTTCTCAGTAAGTGCAAGAAATTGAGGAATTTGACCCTCAACAATAATGAGTTGAAGACCTTGGACATTTCTGCCCTATTCGCTTGCCCGAATCTAATGAAGCTTGGTCTAGACACAGAAATTGCTCTAACTGCGGACGCTAAGCTGAAGAAGACAGCAAAACTGCCAATGGCACTGAAGCCACTTCTTGGCAAAATTGAATGGTATTGATGAATTCCTGTAAGATGTTTGGCACACTCCCCACATAGACTAAAAAAGGAGTGTCTCTTCGTGGGTTCGCTGTAGTTCATACTCTCCTACTATTGGAGGTGCGCCAACATGCCTAGCAAGTCTAAAGCTGTTCTTGTTATTGTAATCTTAATCATTGGAGGACTGGGTGCTGTATACTTAGCCCTGAATATGTCTGGTGGAGGTCCAGAACCCATCACCCCAATTGACACGCCCTCAACGTACAATGGAAATGCATTCATCAGTGAGGTCTATTATGCTCTAATCGGA
>JAUVHR010000026.1 GCA_030593165.1 Candidatus Thorarchaeota archaeon | reverse complement strand
GTTGAATTGACGTTAGCTGTTCCAACCAGTTGGACTTCTGCTTGCGACTTTTTGCTTCATAGGGATGGCCTATCAAGTTGGTAAGGGCATATACGGGGAAAGATAGCAGTCACGTTTATACGATGTGTAGCTTGACAAACGTCGTGGCAGTATCGACTGCATCAAGGCAGGTTAGGTGAAGTGGAATCATTTCCAGACGGTACGAAGTTCAGGTTTGCTTGGAGACCGTACCAAGAGCGTATCCTCAAACAGCTTGAGGAGTATCTCGATGATGACCATCTTCATGTTGTAGCAGCTCCGGGCTCTGGAAAAACTGTTCTCGGTCTTGAGGTCGTTCGCCGTCTAAATCGTCCGACGCTTGTTCTTGCGCCTACTCTGGCTATCAGAGACCAATGGATCACCCGTCTCGTTGAACTCTTCCTGGTTCCATCGGAAGAAATGCCAGACTGGATTTCAACAGACATCAAGGAGCCCGGTTTTTTCACGGTGTCAACCTATCAGGCATTACATATGGCAGTTTCAGGTTTCGATGATTTCTTAGCTGAAGAAGAGGAAAACGACCGTGATGAAGACGAACCTCAAACCGACGCGCGGGGTTCACGTCAAGAGAAAGTTGATGTCGCTGCAAAAATGAGCGAAAGGGGCGTCAGGACAATTGTAGTTGATGAAGCCCACCATCTCCGGGCAGCATGGTGGCATAGTCTAGTGGATGTTGTTGAGCAGCTTGAGAATGCAACGATAGTAGCGCTTACTGCAACGCCACCATACGATGTTTCAATAACCGAATGGGAAAGGTATCTGTCACTCTGTGGTCCCGTAGATGAAGAGGTCTCGGTGCCGGAGCTTGTGCTCCAGAAAAACCTCTGCCCCCATCAGGATCTTGTTCTTCTTACTACACCATCCTTCTCAGAACATCAGGAAATCCAGGAGTTCCGCGATCAAGTCAAGGAATTCATTGATGACATACTTGTTAACGCAGAGTTTGCTCAACATCTGCTCAACCATGCTTGGTTGACTAATACAGAGAATTTGATAGAGGAGATTTTGGAGGATCCGGGCCTCCTGACTAGCATGATGGTCTTTCTGAAGAAAGCGGGACACAACATCCCAACTGCAGCTTCAGAACTTGTGGCTGATAGTTTCTTTGGCATACCCCGGTTCACACTCGAGTGGCTTGAGACACTTCTTGAAGGAGTCTTGTTCCCGCCTGATGTCAAGCTAAGAGACCTCCCTGATTACATCAAGGAACTCCGAAGACACCTTAGTCGAATGGGAGCACTGACGCGCCGCCGAGTAAAATTGAGGGGTGCCGACAAGGTTGAGAAGACGCTGAAGAGAAGCATCTCCAAACTGCAAGCAATATTGGCCATTACGCTTGTTGAACAAAAATCACTGGGTGATAATCTCCAAATGGTCATTCTCACCGACTATATTCGAAGAGCGTTTCTGCCTGCGGACAAGGATGACATTCGAATTCCGGATCGATTAGGAGTTGTACCTATCTTCGAGTCAATAAGAAGGTTGAATGTTCAGAATTGTAAGCTTGGTATTCTCAGTGGATCTCTGGTTGTCATTCCTCAAGAGTCTGTTAAACTTCTCAAGGAATGTGCTTTGTCCCGTGACATCGACCCCAGTGACTTGGTCCTCAGAAATCTGCCGCACGATGATAGATTCGTTTCTTTGGAGATAAGCGGCAGGAGCAGGCAGGGAATGGTTGGGTTGGTGACCGAACTATTTACCAGAGGAGGGTTGAACATTATTGTGGGCACAAAAAGCCTTCTTGGAGAAGGCTGGGATGCACCATCAATCAATACGCTCGTTCTTGCTAGCTTCGTGGGTTCTTACATGCTCTCAAATCAGATGAGGGGCAGAGCAATTCGCACACAGAGTAGCAATCCCAAGAAGACGGCAAACATCTGGCACCTGATTTGCATTGAGAAAGACTCGGAGAATGCAGGTGATGACTTTGAAACCATGGTTCGGAGATTCAAGGCATTCGTGGGTGTGTCAGTTCATGAGTCCGTAATCGAGAACGGAATCCAAAGACTCGGTCTTGGTGACCCGCCCTTCACTGAGGAAGGAATCAAAGAGATTAACGCCACAATGAGTTCGCGGGCCAGGAATAGGACTGTACTGCGTAGGAGCTGGGATGATGCCCTCAGCAGAGGAGATGAAGCCGTAAGGATTGTCGAGGACATTAAGGCAAAGAAAATTCATCTTCCTAGAGGATTCGTCTTTAGAAGTACCCTTGTGACGCTATTCAGGGAGGTTGTTTACATTGTTGGGTTCTTCCTTGCAGGTCGGATTCCAGGACTGGTCAATCCATTCGGAAACTTTGGAATTTCAGTACTCTCATACTTGCCGATGCTTGGCTTTCTCTACTTCCTAGTCAGATTATTGCCAAAGGCGGCTAAGGCGTTCATGCTGTTCGTGCGGCATGGGCCGGTCAAGTCAAGCATGAAGCAGATTGGCAAGAGCCTGTTGGCAACACTATGTGATGTTGGTATCATTCGCACCGACATGTCTCAATTAAGAGTGATAGTTGAGCAGGTGGACAAAGGAGGAGTCTTCTGTCACATTGAGGGAGGCACCAAGCGAGAGCAAACGACCTACCTCAACGCGCTGAGAGAGATTCTAGATCCAATTGGAAATCCGCGATACCTTCTTGTCAGAATATCACGCATTGGAAACTCATGGGTCCGTAAGGACTACCATTCAGTTCCAACCGTACTGGGCATCAAGAAAAGATACGCGGAGCGGTTTGCAGAGATGTGGCGTCACTACGTGGGTGATATGGAACTAATCTACACTCGCAACAGAGAGGGTAGGATTGCACTTCTCAAAGCTCGTAACCATTCACTTTCTGCTGGGTTTCGTCCGCGTTCAGAACGCATCAGTCGATGGAAGTGATCCGTCACGAGTTGGCGACAGGTTGTCGCAGTACACTTACCTTTATTGTGAGATTGATTGAAAACAAGAAGATAGAGCCCGTGATGGGCTCTGGAATAGCATCGAGATGAACTAGTAGACTTCACGCGGACTGTCACGCAGACGGTCCGGAAGCTGACCACCTGAGCCGAGTACTTCCAATTCATGGTTGCGTCCTACGCGGCTACCGTCCTTGCATAGAAAGCCGGACTTGGTGATTCCACGGGCTTGACGTTCTGCGGAACGTCTTGTAATCATGCCGATGTTCTCTGGCACGCTCATGATCAGTTTCTTCTGGGCCTCATCGATGGCCAGTAGGATGGTATCATCGCTGCTGGTCTGTGTTGTTTCAGCAAACTGTGACGCGCTCTGGTCGTATTCCAAATAGACTGACATTGGTCGTAGGGTCCTCCTAGTCTAGATTGAATAGCCTTTGCAGATTCAACATATTAATCATTCTCTTTTGTTTCATATGAACTGAAAGCCAAGCATTAGGTCGGAAGCAAATGAGCGGTCCCGCAGTGTTCACAAACAACAGCCTCTACATCAGGCTCTGGTAGTGGAAGTGGTGCTCCACAGTTCTGGCATTTCAGACTGACAATCTCAGATCGCTCCTCGGGAGTTAGGTTCAGCTTGAACACACGCTCTGCAACTTCTTTGAGTGTCTTTCCAATCCGTTTGGCTGCCCTATTTACAGCACTTGTTTCGTCTTGCGTGAGAGAAGAGAGGCCTATAGCTGTGAAGAAGTCTCCAATAGCTTTCCCAACCTTGCCAATCATTGAGCCTGCCTTCCAGGAAAAAACGTCGCCAGTATGCAGCTCGATTAATTCATCATCAGGATGACCTGGAATCTGATATCCACGTCTCCAAGCGCCTCGCTCCGGACGTGATGGCGCAATCTCGTGTTGACACGAAGGACAGGCGAGTCTCCACTCTTTCTTGAACCAACCTTTCTTGACCTTACGTTCGCCTACATCGTACCAACAACGTTTGTGTGCCACCTTGCCACAATTCGGACAGCCAAATAGATGATATCGCTCCGGACGGGCTTTCTGGGAACCACCACTGAAGATCTGTTGGTAGGCCATATCTTTGCTTGCGTAGTTGAGTAGATACTTGCCGCAGATGAAACAGGTCTTGCCATCTAGCTCACCTATCCGTTTTAGGCTCATCTTCATTCGTCTTGCCTCAGGATTCGTGCCTGAAAGTTTGCATTAAAGGTCTTCGCTGACCACAATTGTGATGAATCACGAATATAACTGGTACATTGTGTACCACTCGCGGCAACGAGAGGTATATTACATTCTTTCTTTAAGTACGAAGTAGAGAACGATTCTGATGTTTGACCTAGTACAGGAACGCGACACGGGCCGAGATACAGCGCACAGGACACTTGTCTACATTCTGATTCATGGAGAATCAACGCCCCATGAGCCTGAAACGCTTACAGAGAGGGGAAGGACCCAAGCCATTGAGCTCGCACGTTCAAGGATTGCAGTTGGAGTCAGCCATATCTACACCTCAAAGATGAAGGAAGTCATTGCGACCTCAGCGGTCTTGGCAAGGGAATTCGATTGTGGTGTTTCAGAAATGAAGTGCCTGTCTGATGTTTTGGTGAGTAAGAGTCGTAATGACCCAGCCGCGGTCAAGGAGCACTTGCCTAAGATGTGGTCAGACCCAGACTATTCGCCAAAGAATGGTGAATCGCTGTTTGAAGCTAGGTTCCGCTTTGGCGAGTGCGTTGACAATATTGGCTCCAAACACCGCGACCAAGCCATTGCAATTGTAACCCACCCCTTCATCGCATCGATATTTCTCACTCTGATATTCGGTGGCAAACCTAGAGTCAGTGACTGGTTGAACATTGGCTTTGCTTCATGTACAACAATCGAGTACTCAGGCAAGAAATGGACACTCGTGATGCCTCCAGAGGACAGCTATCTCTCCAATCCAGTTTCCGTCAGGGACACACTACCCATTGAGCTGCTAGGAATTGTAGAACGGATAGAAGAAGACGAGTACTGAAAAGCGGGTTCATAAAAAAGGGGGGAGAGGGATGCGTTTGCATCCCTATTGTATTCTAGAGTCTAGGACCTTCGACGACCAAGTACCAGGACTAACACGAGTAGAACAACTGCAACTCCAACAACCATGTAGAGAACTCCATCCGGATCACCGGGACCAGGCGGCACGGATGTAGTAGTGGTAGTAGTTGGGGGAGGAGTCGTGCCGGTAGTGGTAGTTGTTGTAGTAGTTCCACTTGGTGTCTGATGGGCGCTCGTATAGGACACGAACACTGGGTCACAGATGATCTCCTCACCGCCCCAGTTGGTGTAACCAGCTGTCATAAACAGCATGGATGCATCAACTTGCCAGTCTGTCACCGTCTGACCGTTATTGGATTCGTAGAACAAACTGAAAGCACCCAACGGAACTGTTGAAGAACCAGAGTAGTAAGTTGTGGCATGGCTGTCCCCACCCCAAGTATAGGGTAGGCCACCCATTGACACGTTTGCGAATGGAGAGTCCGCACTACCATAGGTGTAGTAGTCAGCTGATTGGCTTTCACTATTTGTATCAGTGACCCGTTCTGTTCCAGCTTCGTATCGAGTAGCTTGAACTGTTCCTAGTAGACCAAAGAAGTTCACTGCGAGACTCCTCCCATCTAATGCAGATTGGTCAAAGTCATGCAATGTCCATTCACCAAATGTCTGGTCAATCTTGAATGAAACAGCATGGTTCCAAGTTGTTTCATCCTCAGAGTCGTATTCAACCATGTCAACATTGAATGCGATATCAAAAGCCATCTCTTCTACAGTTGCATGTGTTATCCAATAGTCAAAGTTGGTACTATTCAAACCGAAAGCACCATCGTAGGATTCTCTGAATGACCAAGGTCCTCTGAGTCCATCAGAGTGCTCTATTTGTGTTGGATAGATTGTAACATTGACATCGAATATCGAAATACCGAACTCCACCGGAGTGGTTGGATCAACGTACACTTCTCCAGTACCATTTGTAGCACCGAATGGTTGTCGTAATTCAATGGAATCTATTGAGTCAATCAAGACAACATGAGTGACTTCGTCAGTTACTAACTGTCCATCAACGATGGCAAAGTCAGGTGCTCCAGTAGCTTCATTCTCAGGATTGTCATTGAATAGGAACAAACCTGCATATGAAGCACGGAAGTGTGCAAGCATAACTGATGTTTCACTAGCTGACACAAAGAAGGTCTGTGTTGTACCCCAAGCGAACCATGTTGTGCTCCATTCGTTACTTTCAAGGCCAGTAATTTCCGTTAAGTCAACTGTTCTATTCTCAGTGAGCCAAGCGACATATTCGTATCCAGGTGTTGGTACACCTTCAGTTATGTTTGCCCATAACAAATCGCGTACGTCATCTAGTTCACTCTGAGATACTGGAGTCGAATCATCTGCATGGTACCAATAGAATTCCTCCCATGCTTTAAATTCAATCTCAATTTGAACTGCACCCATCCAGTTCCAGGACCAGAATTCATCTCCATTGTCACCTGGACTAGGATCAAGAACAACTACAACTTTCATTCCTTCCTCAGTGACTGTTGCATTGTCTTCCCAGAAGCCAGTGCGTTTGATAAAGTATTGGTCATCTGTAGTATAGGTGTTTCCATCAAGGTCTATAGCTCCATCCTCAGTTACAGTCCACAAGGGTGGCTTGTAGTAGTCAAGGTCTCCAAGACGAAGGTGTCTAGGACTCCAAACTGCATCTCCTGAAAGATCAACAACTCCTTCAGTGTCAGTCCATTGTTCCTTGATTTCTGCGAGATATGTTGAATTTACCCACCATGGATATGTCCATGAGGAATTGTTCGGATTCCATATTCGCAGGTTTTGAACTACTCCAACTTTAATGGATGCCTCATTTACCACCATTGAGGGAGCCGTACTGTTGAAATTGAACATCACTTTGAATACTGTTAGGCCCGTTCCTATATCAATTTCAAAGCTATGAACTGTCCAATCGTCAGCTGGGATAACAGCCTCCCAGAGTTGTCCAACACCGCGTTCAAACATAGTGACTCTGTATTCACTGTATGTTGTAGGCGTCATGGTTTCAAAGTCTAGCACCATAGTGTGAACAATAACCCAACGCCAGTAGTGAGTTTCATTGGTTTCTAATCCAGACCCTTCAACTGCAATGGTAATGTCCTTTACCTTACTTGTGAGGTTCCAGTCCAAACCACCAGCTTCATAGAGATATGAGCCATTGACAGTATCCGCTGCTTTGTGTACCATTAGTGTCATATTCAACATGTCATCTTGTAACGCAACATCAGCAATGTTACCGTCATCGTCGAAGACAAAGGCTTCAACGAACTGCGCTCTAAATGCAAGTTTCATTGTTTCTTGGTCTGCAATCTCAGGTCGAGGTGTTAATGGATTTCCATTAACGTCATTGACTAATGAAAGACCCATTTCAGGACGGATTATTGCACCATTGAATGGACCTGAATCCATATCGGTATTATTTGTGAAGTATCCACTCCACTGTATTCTATGGTTTGTATCCCATGTCCCTGTATATGTATCATTCACCACAAAGTATGTAGAAAGATCAATTGTTTCATTCTCAATAACCGAGAATCGTGGAAAATGAAATATAATATCCTCGTCAAGCTCGATAGTTTCCCAAGTAACGTTTAGATATCCACCCAATACGTATGTATCTGTCGCATTGAACTTCAGAAACATGAATGGATAGAAATCGACTTCCTGAGTTGTCCAATCGCTAGTATCAGGATCAAAGAGGGATTCATGGAAATTAGGTGGCAAAGACCAATTCTGCACAATCCTATAGTCCGGATCCCATGTTAGTTGGGCAAACGGCATTAGGACCTCACCAATCTCAACATTTGAACTCATCCTGACAATGAAAGTATCGTTTACATCAGCATAGTGCATAATGTCACCAGCTGGGTCAACAATATCGGCATAGTAATAGTCAGGTAGTGAGAATGTCAATGGATCGACTGACATACCTAGACCGATAGGTGGTACTGCATATGAACCAGACATGTGCCTTGCTAACCATGAAGGAGAAACGGGATGACCGTTTTGGTCAATTGCATTCATTCCAGTCCAGAATACTCCTTCGTAGTCATCCTGAATGAAGCTAATAGCGAAAACAATTTCGTAGACATCAGTTGTTTGAGAGAACTCGCAGCTTTCTGCATCAAGCTCAATGAAATTACCTTCTACTGGAGCTTCTACTCCTGGCTGATAATTCAGACTTAGGAGGTTCCAGTGATTTCGTGTTACATTATACTCTAGTACAAATATAGGAGTTCTAGGTTCGTGAGTTTGACCCCAGAAATGAATTGTGTCTAGAGTGTTACCTTCTCCCAAGAATGATTTCGGAATTGTTATGTTGACAAGAAGATCATAGTCCTTTTCAACTCTATAGAGATTGTCTTCAATAGAGGTGAGATTGTCAGCATAGCCAATCCAGACATCGGGTTGAGGCCCGAATATCCACTGGGAATTTTCTTCAGCGTGCTCGTAGGTGTTGGTTCTGTTGACGACCTCCCATGCCACACCAAGAACAGGGTCTTCGCCCTGTGCACTAACTAGGCTTACTGTGGTTACGGATGCCGCAACACTGGCAACAAGCAGCGCTATTATAAACAGACTATTTGTTCGTTTCATTTCGTGATTCTCCTTGTGTAGAACAATTCAATCTCCCAGTGTTTTCGTAAGATCCCTCGGGCATGCGATTGTTCTTGTGGAGTGTTGCGTTGTGGCCTTGAATATGACCACAACTGATAGAAAAAACCGACGAACTGCAATCAATTGTACGTCTCAGTAGCATATTAAGCTATGTCGTGTTACTCTTCGCCTCTTCCTCAGAGTTCGTCGAAGTAGACTCTCAGGAGTTCCGCAACATTCCGAGCTCTGGAAACGCTACCACGATCACGGTGGGGTTTTGCGCCATCGAACATTCCAGATATGCTTCCGAGTGACCCTCGACGCACAGCACGCAATACTGGCATGAAGAAGTTTTCATGAGCGGCTCTTCTATTTTCTTCTGTACGACCATTCACAGTCAAGTAGGCTGATATGAATGGTCCAATCAACCAGGGATGCACTGTGCCTTGATGGGTTGAGCCTGAGCGAGCCCTTGGCCCTCCAGTGTTGGAACGGGCAAAGCGACGGTCCTTTGGGCTGAGTGTTCTTAGGCCAAAATGTGTGAGGAGCTCCTTTGTTACGATTCTAAGAACAGACTTGGCTTGTTCTCCTTCAAGGAGTGGATGGGGAAGACTGATTGCGAAGATCTGGTTAGGCCTAAGCGAAGCGTCCTTCTCAGTGTCTGACACAACGTCGTAAAGAAAATCTGCTTCCTCGTTCCAGAAGGTCTGTATGAATGCCTCTTTGACCCATTGAGCTATGGCAACAAACTCGAAGGGATCCCTGCCAACCATCTCTGAGAGTTCGCCCATTGCCATTAGTGCGTTGTACCACAGGGCATTGACTTCTACACACTTACCAATCCTTGGAGTAGCACACCAGTTTCCAATTCTCTCATTCATCCAAGAGACCTCTACTCCTTCAATTCCGGAGCAAATGAGACCATCGTGATCCTCGTGAATAGCGTACTTGGTTCCCATCCTGTAAGAAGTGATGATTGACTCACAAGTATCCCAGATGAGACCTCTGAGGAATTCGAGGTCGTTGGTCACTCTCATGTAGTTCATAACATCCAGAATGAACCAGAGTGACGCATCAACCGAGTCGTACTCTGGTTGGATTCCACGATCTGGGAAATCATTCGCCACCAGGCCGTATCGTGAGTGTCTTGCATAGGTCTGTAGAATAGCTCTTGCGTCTTGGAATCGACTTACAGATACTGTCAATCCAGCATGAGCAATCAACGCGTCCAATCCGATGTCAGCAAGATGATGATAGCCTGCAATTACAGACCTCAATCCTGTAGAAGCTCTATCAACAATGAATGTATCGGCATTGTAGATTAGCCATTCAATGTCTTCGTCTCGCAACTTCTCTGACATTGCATATGCCCTATCGTTCAAAATCTTCCTTCTCTTCAGCTCCTCAAACCGCAGTTTCGCGAAGTCCTTCACCCCGGCATGGGCCAAGGGGCCAAGCCCCTCCATGAGTTCCTTCCTTGTTGGGCCAACAGCAAATAGGAAGGACAGGAAGTGAGAACCCGGTTCAAGAATCGTGTGAAAGACTCCCGGGATGAACAGCTGCTCCTCATAGGGCATACCTTCAGCCTTGTCTTTTCTGTAGACTTGAGGGTCGGTCACCCGAATCTCACTGTGGGTAAGCTCAGCGTCAGGAGTGTAGGCAAGCATCCACGGGCTGTTTGGTCGGTCATCATACGAGAGATAGCTATTGTCATCCAATACCTCACAGGCTGGGGTGAAATCAAGGTGGGGTGGCCTTGCATGAATATCTCTGCAGGTCTGAAGTGGAGTCACCGTGAAAACAATCTCTTCTGTGTTGACGAGTTCATAGTTCACAACAGTGAGATTCCTTCGGTATGCCATGAAGATCGTCTTGTCAATAGTGACCGTGTCCGTCTTGAATGTCATCTGGGGCATAGGACCGAGCTCGAACCTTGTGATTAGCCGATATCCTCTCTGTGTTACGCCCTTAGTAGTCTGTTCAGTGCCGAAATTCGATGTTCCCTCGGCCCCTGCAACGACTTCGTCAAGCCGAGAAAGGGTCAACCATCTGTCCACTGGCGGATTGAGAGCGGAGACAAGAAGTCCATGATATCCTCGTGCATTAAGTCCGAGAATCGTTGATGACGCATACCCTCCAAGACCATTTGTATAGAGCCATTCGAAGGTTACGGCTCTGTTCAGTCTGAGGTCGGCATCTTCAAGGACAATCATAGACTAGACTCCGGAAAGAACTCCTGATTGCAGATTGTTCGTATATTCCTACACTTTAAGGATTCCGAGAGCAAGCTATCATTGTCCTAACAGCTAGTATCTTAAGTACCAAGAAGGGCGATGCACTACTACGCACCAAAGGTGTTGGAGTTGGCATTGGACGACGATGACTCAGCAGAAGGTTCCCCGTTGGAAACAAAGGCGCTCTTAAGTGAACAGAGTGTACTAGGCCTGAGTCCAACCCTCTGGAGACTTGCGCTTGTTATTGGTGTTGGTCAGTTTGCTTGGAGTATATGGGGTTGGCAATTCAGCATCTATTTGCGGACGGTCCCGCTTCTTGAATGGCAACTGGGGTTGACATTCTCAATTGCCACATTTGCTACTTTATTGGGGTTTCCAATATCCGGATTCATTGCAGATATGATTGGCAGACGGAAAACGATTGCCTTAGCATTCATCCCAATGATTGCGGGGCTATTCTTGATCGCATGGTATCCGGTTTGGCCATTCATTCCGTTGTTTCATAGTCTTACGTCATTTGGGTGGAGTTTTGTTCTAATAACTTCGAGAGCAGCACCTGCAGATGAGATTGCTAGAGACGGCGGCCGTGACTCCGCCCGACGTTTCACGATGGTTCTGATGCCTGCATTCCTTGTTGATGGAATCAGTCCTGCAATCGCGGGAGCATTAGTGGGAGCAGGACTGAACCCGAAACACCTTCTTGTACTCGGAGGAATTGGCGCATGCGTTGCGTTCTTAGTCGCGTTCGCCTTTGTGAAGGAATCACTTGATACTGATATCCAAATAAAAGCTCGAGCAGGACCCAAGATTTCATTCCGTCGCCTGGGGCGGAACTTCTGGATACTGGCCGCGGGGATGCTATTCTTCTATTTCAGCTTCAACATGCCTATGATGTACCTTGGAAATTTGATAGTAGAAGAGTGGTTCATCGACATTGCCATCTATGGTTTCGTTTGGTCGTCATTCTCACTGACCAGCGTACTACTCATGTACACCATCAGTGGATTCGCCGATAAGCACATCAAATCAGGCCTCTTCCTATCAATCATAGCCAACTCAATTATCCTCTGGGCATTTGGAATCTCATCGGGAATAGTAATGCTGATCTTCCTGAATGTCATTTGGGCCTTGCCCGTCATGGTCTGGATAGGAACAGAGAGATCATTGATTGTTGAAGATGTTGACGAAGAGATGAAAGGCAGAGCTCTTGGAATGTTTCAGGTGATGATGGCTTCAACCAACCTTGTGGCAGCACCAGCCGGCGCGTGGATTTGGGCAAGTACAGGCTCTCTTAGGTTCTTGTTCACACTAGGAGCTGGATTGGGACTGATATCAGCCATTGTACTGGGTATTGCCCTTCTAGCAATGCGTTCCCCAAAACAGTTCGAAATCACAGAAGGCACCCAAATAGCCTGAAAAGAGACACTTGCTCGGTGAAACCGAGAAAGCCTCTTATTATCGTCCGTTCCCATATTAGACACACGGAGTGCGCGGTGAGTACACAGTTGAGTGAAGAAGGGTTTCGCATTGGACGCAGACTACGGGCTACTGGCAAACTGCTCTTGGGTGGAGCAGAAAAACAGGTGAAAGACTATCAGACTAGGTTCAAAGGTCTCGATAACGTTCCGGTCTTTGTGAGCGCAGACAATTCAGAGAACGAAATCAAACGCCACCTTGAGAGCATTAAGAAGAGAGCAAAGCCCAAACCGAAATCCGCTGTTGCTTGACCCGGTTGATGGTTTCACTTAAAACGAGAAACACCGTGTATGACTTGCGATGGTTGGCAAGACAGGATATTCAATGTGGATTATTACATTCGCGATTCTGCTGACATTTACACCGTTTGTGACCTTTGATAATCCCAGAAATAGCGGCAGTACTGCATCGCTGACCTTGGACCATGAACCCCCTCTCTACGTGGCAGATGGCCCTTACGTTGAACGAGGACCGATAATCATTGAATCAATAATTGACTTTGAGGAGCAAGGTTGGTCTGGTTCTGGAACTGCATCAGACCCTTACGAAATCCAAGGGTTCAACATCACAAGTAACGATGATTGCATCTCGATATCAAATGTTGATGTACATTTTGTGATTAGGAACTGTGTGCTTTCAAGTACAGGCGGGTATTATGGAACAGGCATTCATTTGTCTGACGTGATGTATGGAACCATACAGGATTGCTTAATTCATTCGAAATTCATTGGTGTTTACGCAGACTACACAAGCCTGTGCAATTTCACCGACAACGAGCTTTTTGACAACACCTCCGATTTTGTGCTGGAGCATTCCAGCAATTGGACAATTGACCGAAACATCGCATCAGGTTCGGGGGGAGGTTTGATGCTGCTATTCTCGGAAAACTGCACATTGAACGACAATCTAGTTGTCGACGAAAGGGAAGAGGGGGTTTCCATGTTCGATTGTACTGACTGTACAATCGCGAATAGCACCTTTGTAGGCAATAGTGTGGCCGGTGTCTTTTTGCATTATTCAATGAAAATCCAGATTGTGAACTGCAGATTCATAAACAACGACAGAACTGGTCTGTTGCTACAATTGAGCCTTAACTGCACAGTCGCAGATTGTCTGTTTGAAAACGATGGCATCCAATTCCGAGGGCAAAGTGAGTGGAACTGGCGGCATGTTATCTCCAATGTTACTGTTAATGGATTGCCGCTGGGTTATTTCGTCAGTGCCCGGGATATGAGTTTGGTTGCTTATGATTATGGACAGGTCATAATGGTTGGATGCAACAACCTTTCGATATCCCAAGGGGGACTCCATGATTGCTCAATAGGTCTGACGGTTGCCTACTCGACTGATATCTGGGTCAGGCATGTTTCTCTGCAGGGCAATGATCAGATGGCCGCCTACCTATTTCAGAATGAACGTCTCTTTCTCTTCAATGTCAGCGCAAACGACAACAGGGGACCGATTCTATTCGACAGCTGCTATGCGAGTATAGCCGATAGAATCTCCGTGTTTAATCAAGATGATGGAATCATATTCAGGAATTGCGAAGAGTTCATCATCACCAGTTGTACACTGTACTGCAGAGAGACTGGGTTGTACCTCGAGGAAGGAATTGAGGGGTGGATTGATGGATGCAGTATTGCAGGTTCGAACATAGGAATCCACGCGTACAATACTCAGTCATTTCATTATTGGTACAATTCAGTGTACTATACATCATTTGCAGGTATACTCGCTGAATACAATGATGATGCATCATATATCAACAATCACATTGATTATAATGATGGAATAGGATTCTACTTCAGTCATGAACAAGCCGCCTACGTCATAGAAAATGAAATCCTCTTCAATGTGGGTGTGGGAATCATATTCGAGTCAGGAGGAAGTAATCGGATTTACGGAAACCTGATTCTTTTCAACGAAGGCGGCAACGCCTTTGACAGTGGCGACTCAAACATTTGGGACAATGGAAACTCCATAGGAAATACATGGTCCGGATACAATGGGTCAATTCCATACCACATTGATGGGCCAGCCAGTGCAGTCGACAACTACGCGAGAGCTCTCGCCTACTCTGATATTACACCCCCATCAATCCAAGGGCCAAGCTACCTTAACCTGCCGATCGAAACGGGCACGATCCTTGAGTTTCAGGTTGCAGACTCAAATCCCGATGCTTACAGGATCTATCGCAATGGTAGGCTTCTAGAATGGGGATTCTGGGAAAGAGGATTATTCGAGATACTCATAGAAGGACTGCCCGCAGGTACGTACAACTACACAATCTGTCTTTACGACGAAGGCATGAACCGCGCGACATGGACTGTCATTATCGAAGTGGGGCCTCCAGTGCAGGTCGTCATCTACACATTCGTAATCGGGGGAATCGTCGCCCTATTGATAATACTGGAAGTACGTCAGCGTCCGCGGAGATGGAAAGCTCAATCCGTGTCCTGACTCTCTGTCGCCATTTCGTCGATTTCTTCTACGGATGTAACATCCGCCAAATCGCCCATCAAATGCCCTGAACGTTCTTGTTTGGTGCGCAGATATCTTTCACTGTGTTCTGTAGGTTGAATGATCAGAGGCACTCGTTCTGCAATCTTGACGCCATGTTTCTTGAGCTGTTGCACTTTCTCCGGATTGTTAGTCAGCAATCTGATGGAGCGCACTCTCAAAGTCCTCAGAATATGTGCTGCGATTCCGTAGTCCCGTTCGTCCGGCCTAAAACCTAGAACAACATTCGCGTCCACCGTGTCTAGGCCCATGTCCTGCAGGAAGTATGCCTTCAGTTTCTCTGTTAGGCCAATATTACGTCCTTCCTGTCTGAGGTAGAGAAGCATTCCAGTGCCTTCCTTCTCTATGAGCTTCAGACTCTCGAGCAGCTGGTCTCTGCAATCGCATCTCTTGCTGCCCATCACATCACCTGTAAGACACTCAGAATGCACACGAACCAAGACTTCTTCCTTGTCCAACACATCACCTTTGATTATAGCGGTGTGTTCTTTCCCGTCGCAGGGGCTCACCAGCGCACATATCTGAAACTCCCCAAAACGACTGGGCATATCGGCAATAGCGGCGAGTCGCACACAGCAGTCATACGGGTCGCAAGTATGGTCCCGACTCTCTTCAACGAGGGAACGAATCTGTTCTTGTGAAAGTTTTGTCATGGATGTTCTCCTCTCATCTGTGGAAGCCAAATATGAGTGTCTAAGCCTCCGAGATATACCTTTTTGTACTGCCGATGTAGAGTCCTGCCAAATGGCATGGGAGAAAAGATCTTGACCAAAGGAATAGACCAAGGCGTAGCGCAAGAGTGGCTCAAAGCAAGCAAGAAAAGACTCGCCTTCAAGATACTCCAGAAGCAGATCATCAGCACTGGAGTATGCACAGAGTGTGGGACGTGTGTCGCAATCTGTCCCGAGGATGCACTGACGGGCGTTAGAGTTGAGAACAAATACACTCCAACACTTACAGGCGAGTGTAGTGCATGCGGACTGTGTTACACATACTGTCCTAGAACTACAGTGCTCAGCGAAGACTTAATCGGAACTGTCATCTCTGCTTGGCAAGCTAAAGCAGTACGAAGTGATGTTCCAAGACAGAATGGCGGCGTGGTCACTGCAATTCTTTCATTTATGATTGAGAATGGCATGGCCGAGGGAGCAGTTACTGTTGGAAGGGATGATGAATTGCCTTGGCTGCCGCTAACTAAGCTAGAAACAGCGGCAACAGCGGCAATCATGTCTGGAGGAACAGTATATGCACACACACCAGTGGTTGAAGGAATCCTACGAGGATTCGAAGAAGGACTTACATCTTTAGTTGCAGTGAGTACATCCTGTGGTATTGACGCAATCGATACAATGGAAACTCACCCAGCGAATCTACTCAAACCAGCCGCGAAACATAAAATATTCAAAGTTGGCCTCTTCTGCATGGAAGCCTTTGACTACTCCAAGTTAGTTGAGTTCTTGAAAGGAGAGAACGTGGACATCTCCGACGTGACCAAGTTTGAGATCAGTGGAGGTAAGTTTCGAGTCTTCACTGAAACCGAAGAGAGAGAATGGCCAATAAAGGACCTTGATTCTGCAGCAGCCAGTTCCTGTGTGTATTGCCGCGATCTGACATCAAAGAATGCAGATATCTCAGTTGGCAATATCGGATCTGACGACGATCTTAGCACTGTACTTGTCAGAACAAAAAGAGGAGAAGAAGTGTTCAAGGAAATGATTGCCAAAGGTGTCGTGGAGGCCGAACCTCTAGAGCCCAAGGCACTCCGGATTGTGGAGCGTGTGGCACGTTCGAAGGTGAATCGTATCTTCTCTTTGAAGGCAGACCATTAAGAGCAAGATTAGCTACAATAAAACCATAACAAGAATGTGATAATACCTCAGGACCAAGTCCGCCACGTGAGTGAAGCATGACATGAAGTATGAACTAATCCGTGCCAAGTCACTACTCTCCAAACCAATGGTTGCGGATTCGTGGTTCCACATCAACCGGTCACTGAATGCGTACAGGGGATGTGAACATGCATGTACCTATTGTGACGGCATGTCCGAGAGCTATTACGTTGACGATTTCCTAACTCATATCCGAATTAAGGAGAATGCTCCTACAATTCTTCGCCGAGAGTTGAAGAAAGAGGGATTCACATCACAAACTGAACTGGAGACCGAAACATTATGGCCATTCATGGACAAAGCGGATGCGGAAAAACTTGCGATGAAATCTCCGAGAAAGCAGGTCATAGGTGTCTGTGGAGGAGTCTCCGATGGGTATCAACCAGCCGAGAAGGAAAACCGGATAACGCGACAGGTCCTCGAGGTGCTTCTTGACTACGGAATGCCTGTCTTCGTGCTAACCAAGTCCGATCTAGTCCTGAGAGACCTCGACCTTCTGAAGGAGATACACGAGAAGGCATTTTCCAATATTGTGTTTACTATCACTCTTCATGACGACGAGAAAAGGAAGGTCTTCGAACCAAAAGCCTCCTCAACTACCGAGCGATTTGATGCTCTAAGGGAAATACGCAAAGCAGGACTGTTTGGAGGAGTCATGGCAACACCGATGATTCCAGGAGTAGGAGACACCCAAGATAATATTGAGGGTCTCGTCAAAGAATCAAAGCGAGTGGGTGCCGAGTTCATCCTTTTCGGTGGCATGACACTGAAGCCGGGAAGACAGAAACAGCACTTCA
>JAUVHR010000280.1 GCA_030593165.1 Candidatus Thorarchaeota archaeon | reverse complement strand
ATAATGAGCGACTGGACAAGCGGTGGCAGTATGTCGGATACTTGTCCGGACTTTTCGGAGTCGTCGTGGTTGTGGGAATCCAAGCAATTCTTGATTTCAACCTCCAATACTTGATTGGCAACCTGATTATCTTGTGTGCTATGATAATGTGGGGCATCTACTCATCCGTTGGAAAGGCCGCCATGAAAACCCTTTCATCAATCGAGGCGACAGGTGGAGGTGTTCTTGTCGGTTGTTTGCTTTTCGCGGTATCAGCAATCCCAGAGAATCCTCTTGGGGGCGTCTGGATCTCAGACCCACTATTCTGGTTCAACGTGGTCTTTCTGGGCGGAGCAGTCACATTCCTTGGCTTCCTATTCTACTTTGAAGGAATCAAGAACATTGGTGCATCAAATTCAGCGGCCTTCATCAATTTCGTACCAGTGTTTGGTGTGTTGCTCTCTGTGCTAATCCTCGGAGAACCCATTTACCCAACATTCATTGTTGGCCTAGCGCTGGTAATAATCGGCGTCATCATTATCAATTTCCCGCGCGAATGGACCAAGAATCATCGAGAAGTATCCTCAGATGACGCATTACCTCGGTCGCAAGAATATTAACTGACCACTAGTGCGCTCAGATAGGCAAGAGCTGAAGCGGTGCATGTTATGAAAGCATATGATAGACTTATGGAAAGAGCAAAGGAAATCACAATCCTTCAGGGTGTTGGAGGAGTTCTTGGATGGGATTTGGAAACTTACATGCCACCCAAAGGAGCACCGCAGAGGGGTGAGCAGAGTGCTCTTGTAGGAAGGATGATTCACCGTGCTAGGACTAGTCCGGAGATTGGTGAGCTTCTCAAAGAGATTGGGAGCAGCCTTGGAGAGCTCGATGACGAGAAGAAGAGGAACTTCGAGATTTTCAGGAAGGACTACAATGAATCTTTGGCAATACCAGAGGACTTGGTGGCTGACACTGCAAAACAACGAACTGTCGCTCTCGTGACATGGAAGAAAGCCAAGGCAGCGAAAGACTGGAAGATGTTCCTGCCGGAGCTCGAAAAGGTAATCAAACTGCATAAGAAGCGATATGAGCTGCTTATGGAGGTCAAGGGTACAAAGAACATCTACGATGCGATGATTGATGACTATGAACCTGGGATGAATCAGGACAAGATCTCCAGAGTGTTTACAGAGCTTCGAAATGGTTTGGTTCCGATTACAGCGAAGTGTGCGGAGACATCAAGGGAAGTAGTTACTGATTTTATGTCCATCAAAGTACCCGCAGAGATTCAACGAAAGATAGCTGTAGACCTCGCCAACTTTGTACAGTATGACACTGTTTCTGAACACGCGGGTGGACGCATCGATGAAGTCGTGCATCCTTTCACAACAGGCTACTACGATGACGTGAGGATAACGTTGAACTATCACGAGAATGACTTTTCATCGGCGCTATTTGCAACACTTCATGAAGCCGGCCATGCTCTCTATGAGCAGAACTTCAATCCTGACTGGAAGTACCAACCACTGGGTCAAGCTTCTAGTATGGGGATTCACGAGTCCATGTCAAGATTCATTGAGAATATGGTCGGGCGAACACCGCAGTTCTGGAAATACTATCTACCAAGACTGAACGAGTTCGTCGGAGGTGCGTTCTCTGGAATTGATCTCATGGATTTCATCAGAGCCGCCAATCTTGTCGCTCCATCAAAGACTAGGGTTGAAGCCGATGAAGTCACATACTCCCTGCACGTGATAATCAGATTCGAGATTGAACGAGACCTCATGGCTGACAAAATCCAAATCTCGGAACTGCCTACGGTCTGGAATGAGAAATACATGGAGTACCTCGGTGTTCAAATTGATAATGACTCAGAGGGCGTCTTGCAGGATATACATTGGGCAATGGGTCTCATTGGCTATTTCCCCTGTTACGCTTTAGGAAACGTGTACGATGGTATGTGGTTGAACAAGATCGACAACGACATTCCTGGTTGGACAGATGGGTTGACGAGAGGAGAATTTAGCTCAATCAAGAAGTGGCTAGTGGAGAACATCCACTCCAAGGCTAGGTTCTATGAGCCGGATGATCTAGTTATGCAAGTCACTGGAAAGGAACTCACGGCGACACCGTTCCTAGATTACATTGACAAGAAGTACGCCGAACTATTCGGAGTGTAGATACTGGACCCTCAGCCCCACCAAGGATGTAAGCTACATTGTGGGGCATGCGGCTTCTCAGTAGAGCAAAAGAGAGAGAATCAGAGTCTGTCATTACGACAGAGCTCTGACTGCGTTTTTCCTATCCTGTGACTGAGAACCCGTCAAAGACTAGACTCGGGACCTCGATACCCCAAGGGAGTGGTTTGATATTGTCGCAGATTGTCCGGAGGTTCTTGAGACCATCGTAGAAGTTTCCGCCAATCGAGACTGGTTGAACAGGATGTTTGATCTCACCATTCTCGACGAGGTAGGCCTCTCCCGCTACGATAGAGAACTCGCCGGTAGCCACACTGCTGTGGAAGATTCCCAAGGGGAAGCCTGCGATATACAAGGCCGTACCATCAATCTGAGAGATTGCGTCCGCCTCGCTCACCTTACCCGGTGAGATTTCAAGCCACTTCGTCGATACGTTTGGTGAATTCTCATATGGAGTAGATCCTCCAAAAACTGGACGACCACGCTTGCAGTTGCCAGTTGACTCGACTCCGAAAGCCCATCCGAAGTATGAGTTAAAGAGGAATCCTTTCAATACACCGTTCTCGATGAGTGGGTTCCTCATCTGCGGGTGACCCTCATGGTCAATTGCTGTAGTTCCCAGACCCTCTGGTTTCTGACCGTTGTCGATTACAGTCAAATCCTTGCTCGCAACGGTATCACCTATCATGTCGCAGAGCGGTGATATGCCTTCCACAACTGGTTGACCCAACACGGACTGACCTAGACTGGCCATGAAGAATGTTGCAGCCGGTATTTCAGACCAGACTGTGGTCATCTTCTCGGTCATATCGAGCTTCTTTGCACCAAGCAAGGCCACGGCATCTTCGGCAGCCTTCTTGCCAAGTCCGTCAGTCCTGAACAATCGCTCTCGAGTAACATCGAAATCAAAGGCAGTTTTTCGTTCGTCGCCCACTAATGCAGTGACATCAACCGAGCAGCCGCCTCCACCATTCATTGATGCTTGGAGAACTCCACGAGTATTCCCAACTGCGATGGCACCCCATTCAACCGATGCATCTGCATTGATTATCTTCACTCTTGGATCCACTGCTTTGGCATCAGCAATCATCTCTTCTGAATACTTCAACAGGTCTTCTGTTCCTAGTTCAAGATATTCCTTGTCAAAGAGCCCTTCATTGCCGGGTGGGCGTGAGTCACAGAAGCCTTCGAACTTGTCATCTTCAACTTTGAGTGTATCAATGATTGACAGTGCTTCCTTGATACTTAGCTTCACACGCTCCAAGGCGGTTCCGCTGGCACAAGCGAATCCAACTCGCTTGCCCTTGGCCGCACGTACTGCGTTTCCAAGGACTATGCCATCTTTTGCAGTGACAACACCTTGTTCAATCTTAGCTTCTGTTATGCTGTTATGATAAAGGAATACCTCAAATTCAGCCGAGCTATCCAATGAGGTTGCGAACTTCAGAGCGGTATCTGTAATCGCCAGAAGTTCATCCTTTAGACCGTCGTATTCTACCACTATGCTTCGCCTCCAAACGTCACACCATCTATCACGAGCTTCGGACCTCCAAAGCCAACAGGCAACGGAAACTGGCCTCCTTTGCCGCAGCCTCCAAAGAAACCTGCGTGAAACGTCATATCCTTCGTAGCACCTTCAACTTTCGACAGGAGTTCGAGGATGTTACCTGAAAGAGCAACTTCCCTGATTGGATGCTGTATCTGGCCATTCTCGACCCAGTAACCTCTGATAGCCTTGAACAGAAAGCTTCCATCGCCCTGCACCTGACCTCCAGCCGATTGAATGGCATAAACGCCAGTTCCGAGCAGCTCGAGTGCTTCCTCCTCCGTTAGGTCCCCGGGGGAGAAGTAAGTGTTAGTCATTCTGGGGATTGGTGGAAAAACGAAGTTGACCGCTCGCGCATTGCCAGTCGGTTCTTGGCCGAGCTTCTGAGCCGTCCCTCTGTCGTGCAGATAATACTTCAATACACCTTTTTCCATGACAGTCGTGTCAGAGGCAGGTGTTCCTTGGTCATCATAAGGCACCCAGAGACCCCCATCCTTTGCAATGTCGATGTTGCCGCCATCATGGATTGTTGCGTGTTCAGTTCCTAGTGTTGTCCCAATCTTATCGGTCAACGGAGAGCCGCCAGTGACAATGAAGTCGGCTTCGCTCAGGTGACCAAAACTCTCATGCGCCAACACACCTACAAGTCGATTCTCAACGAGTGACTTGAACTTGCCTGCGGGGCAAGCCTTGGCTGCAAGCTGTTCTTTTGCCCGTCGTCCAGCAGCCTCACCTATTGCCTCTGGGGTCGTTTCTCCAGATTCGAAGAACTCAAGTCCGTGTGTGCCACCGATTCCCTCGTACCCTTGGACCATCGCCCCCGACTGTGTCATGACAGTGACGCTGCAACGCAGGTCTGTAACCAAGAATTCCCAGTCAATAACCGAGCCATCGCTGTTTGTGAAGACCTTGGGACCGTAGAGTTCTCCGTAGAGACCTCGAACATTGCGGATGTTCTCCCCAAACTCTCGCGCAGTTTCAACAGCCCGGTTGACGAGATCGGTCTTATAGCTAAGGTCGCGGTCTCGCGGATGAATCTTCACTGCATATGTATCTGAAGGCCTACTGTTTACAGGATCCCGTCTCTCGAACGGGAGCTTCAGGCTCGCTTTGGCCGCAGAGGCCTTCGCCATTCTAAAGGACTTCTCTGTCGCCCCGAGAATGGCTTCCTTTTCTGTGCTAGCTGAGAAAGAGAACCCAGATACACCATCAACGTAGCATGTGATTGCCACGCCCAATCGCGACATCACC
>JAUVHR010000295.1 GCA_030593165.1 Candidatus Thorarchaeota archaeon | reverse complement strand
GGAAGTGTCCAACCAGACCGACATGCTGGTACTACTGCATCTGTGAGGATTTTTGCGGGTACATTGCAGAGAGGAAGAACTCTGAAGAATGTGAGGACCGGGGAGGTCGACAAGACATTACAGATTGGAGTAAACATGTCCAAAACAAGAGTACCTTTGGACGAGGTCCCAGCAGGGAACTTGGCATTCATCACTGGATTAGCCAATATCGCTGTAGGTGATACACTAGTTGCGGACGGAACCGAAGGCTTCGGACAGATGGACAGTCTTGTTTATCCCACAGAGCCCGTTGTCACATACACACTCAGCCCCAAGAAACTGAGGGATTTGGAGAGTGTTGAGGAAATAATTGAACACTTTGCTAGAACAGATCCGGCACTGGAATTCGAAATGAACCCTGAAACCGGAGAACTACTGCTCTCAGGCGCAGGTGAGTTGCACATCGAAATCAGTATTGAGAAGTTAGCTAGGCTAGGTGTGGACCTGATTCTTGGAAAGCCCATTGTCCTCCTGAAAGAACAGCTCACCATGGATGGGACGAGCTGTGAAGGTGGAGAAGAGTCCAGAAGCAGATTCACTGTACGAGCAATCATGATATCAGATGCTCCTGAGGATATGGGTACAATCCTGGACTCGGATAGAATCGCGAGTTGTTATCTGATTGACGCAACAAGATGTATCGAGCCGAGCAGTGATGAGGCGTCATGGATGAGAGAAGCGTTCAGGACTGTGATTCGGACTGGCCCATTGGAAGGGGAGAGAATGAGAAGACTTGGTGTGGTGGTCGAGAAGATTGCCATCCAGTATGAGGCGCCTGAAACTTCCTGGCGTGATATAACGCAACCTCTTGTCGATGCGGCTCGGTCAAGCATATTGTCCGGCAGTCCAGTTGTCCTCGAACCGTGGGTCAGGCTTGAGTTGAGCGCCCCTGAAGAGCACGTGGGAACTCTCACCAGCATTCTTGCTCGTAGAAAGGGCAATGTGATGGAGGTCATTTCTGAGAGGTACTTGTATCGCATTGATGCGGAGATACCTGTCCGTGAAACCTTCGGTCTGGCCGACGAGATACGTACATCCACGTCAGGCTGGGCCTCTTGGGGAGCAAGAAGTGGAGGTTATAGGGAGGTAGGTGGCGGAGCGAGGGCCTTCGATTGATACTTATCCTCTTAGATAGTATCGCCGATTCATTGCATCTCCGAGAAATGAGAGAACTCTACGGTCAACCATTGATGTCGAGTCCATCATCCTAATGGCTCGAGTGATATTCGAGAAGACTGCATTCAAGTAGCGTTGACCTTGGGAGAACTCGGTTTGCTCCACCATGCCCAGATAATTGTCTGTGATCTTTAGAAGGCCGAGCCAATCTTGAGCAAGGATGAAATCAAACTGTGCATCAGGATGATTAAGGAATTCACCCGTTCCAGTACGTTTCACAAATGCGTCATATTGGCTCTCAAGTGCAAGAGCGAATCGCATCAGTATCTTTGAGATGGACACTGATGTTGCTCGAATGAACTCTGCTGATTCCTCGAAAGTGGATTCTGAACTGCCAACTCTGCTTAGAACAATCGCGGCTGAATAGAGACCTGTTGCAAGCTCTGAATAATCCCTGTTATCATAAAACGCTTTCAGAGCCTTGGCCAGAGAGTTCTGACCGGTCCAGTATTCTGCCAGTAGCGGATCAATCTTCCGAGTGGTTTCGTCGACAGTTGTAATCGTTCTGACGCGCGCCTCTAAGCTTATTGCCTCAAGGTTCATCTTTGATAAGGCAAGGGACATCATTAAATGGGCAACATCTGACAACTCTGTTTTTTCAGCCACAAGCTGCGCCGCTCTACTTTGAAGTGTTGGCCAAGCAGAGCTGAGATATGGAACAACCAGAGATGCACCGTGAATGAACAGGGAGTCATTCTGTTTCCTTGCATCCACAAGCATCCTATCTACATCCTCTAGGAGTCGAAGTATCCCTTCTGTTGGTCGTTCTCCGTGGCGAACAAGTAGCCATACTGTATTGTAGGTGGCTATGGCGGCCTCTATATAAGCTCTTGAGTCAGTTGGGAAGAGCGGGAAGTAGGCCACTAATGAGGCGCGAAGAGTTTCCATCACAATGTTTTCAGAGTGTATAGGTGAACGCAATTGAGAGAGGGCAAGACCAACTCGACTTCCAAGCAACTCAATCTCATTTAGCAATCCGTTCTCCAGGAGTTCTTCACGAATTCCAATCGCTGTCCCGAAAGCATCAAGGCCAATCCTCCAGAACTCATCAGAATCAGTAGAGAGGCATATCCATCCCAATGCATTCTCACACTCTGCAAGTTTTGATTTGATTTCTATTCCAGCCTCTTCAAGATCTCCAAGAATGGACTTTGCTCGCTCCAGATACTCAATACTCCTTGTGACGTTTTCATGGTCTCCCATGAGGCCGTGCGCAAAGCCAAGACCTGCAAACGCTCTGAATATTAGATTGGACTGAGTTAGACTTCTATTCTCTATGATCTCGAATATTGCCAGACTCTTCTTCAGGCGAGAGATCGCCTCTGGTGCAGCTTCACGCCACCCATTTGCTAGAATACTAGAGCCAATAACAAGATGAGCAAGACCTAGGCCATCACGAGTGGATTCTCCAGCATCAAGCACTCGCTGGAACATTGAAGCAGCCTCGTCGCCAAGTGTTCTTGCGCGAATATGGTCCACTGAATCATCTCGGGTCTCGTTGATGCTAAGTGCAAGAGTAACGGAGGCCAGACCAATTGAGTCCATTTGTGCTTCTGCTATCATCTTAAGCTCACTGAGAATATCACGAGCTTGTTGAAACAGCCCAAGCTCTGTGAGAACAGCGGCCTCGTCGAGTGATACCTCAAAGCAGAACTCCTCAAGGTCAAGTTCGTCAGTAAGCACCATCAGTCGGTTAAGTAGAAGCTCGGCCCCTTCAAAGAAACCAGACCTAGTCATTGTGTTGGTCAAGCTGTGTGTCTCACGCATCGCGAGGGTCGATACTGCTGGGTCACCCTTCATATAAATCGCGTCTAGTGTCATCAGCATCTCGTCAGCAAGGAAAGGTAGCAACGGTCTAAGACTCAGGTTTAGAGAGACATCAACTGCCTGTGAGTGCTCGCCAAGAATGTCAAGTAGAATTGGAAGAGCTTCAATGTCGGGTAAGATTTCACACTCCAAGCGTCGATAGCTGCTCGTGTGCCGTGTGTCAAGTAAGGCAAGCATCTCAGGTAAAACTCGGTTCTCATTGAAAGAGAGCCTCACAGTAAGCTCTGTCAACTTAGCGCTGGCCACACCAGGTCTACGAAGGATTATCTCCTCAATCGCCCTTGCGGTCTCAAACACTATATTGGATTCTCGACCCCTAGCGATAGATATGTTCAGTATGGTAGAGAGACCATCATCAAGTGAGAGCGTTCCGCAGAGAATGTCTCTCAGTGCCACGATTAGTATTGATTCCACCTTGACTTCTCCCCAAGTATTGAACTCGGATTTTCTGTTTATACCTTTTCGTTCATAGCTCCATTACCCAAGTAAGAACGGATGCCACTCTCGGGACGCTTCAGTCCCTCTCATCCGTTCCATGCGGACAGAGTAGGAAGGTCTGGACCCTGTGTCTTCCACTTTAAACCGTAGTACTGCATCTGCAATGTAGGAGAATGTGGCATATGTCTTCTCATCATGGACCCCTTCTTCTAGAATATACATTATGCTGTGGGAGTTCTGGGTTAGCCTCCCACTGAGTCGTTGAACGGACCTCGGCATTGTTGCAGGGTTAGAGTGCAGAATCAATGTTGATAGGCTATCTACAACTATCCTCGCCACTACAAGACCTTCAAGAACCTCAGAGAGCACAATACCTAGCTCGCTTATGTCATCAACCTTAGTGAGGGATCGGGCGGAACTGGGTTTTGGCGCTCCCATTCGCTCAGAGTAACCATCAATGAAGATGAGTTTTCCATCCTTCTCGTGTTCTTCCACTGGCCAACCACGTCGACTCATGTCGTTACGAATCACTCGTGGTGAAACATCGGTTGTGACAAAGATGCCCGGAAATCCCGAACTAATCCCTTCGGCGATGAACGCCTCAGCGTACGTAGTCTTGCCGGAACCAATAGGACCTAGCAGTATGTAGGACACCTGAGTTAGCTGACCAAACTCAACCAAGTCGCGGATCATCGGGCGAGCTTTCACCGTTTCCGACTCCTCTTGGCTCTGCGAGTTCTCAGGTTCCAACTTTTCACACCTTCCAGATTGCCCTTACCTTCCAGTACTAATTTCTTCAGGCCACACTTTGAGGCCCTCTTCCGTTATTCTCATTGAGTGTATCCGTGAGCTATGCTTGGACCCTCTCAACTTCAGAATTTCAATTGACCGCGAACGAGATGTTTCACTGATTTTCTCGTTGTACAGAATAACGACACCCGACGCCAAGAATGCTTCGATGTCAAAGACTCCCAACCCATTTTGATTTTCAGGAATCTCACTGGTAAGCAGCAAGGTGCGTTCATTCTTTGTGAGCTTGTAACAGAGCTTGAAGAATTCCTCGCGAAGTATGTCTCTGGATTTGAATTTGTACGCCATAATCGATAAGGTATCAAGAACTACTCTCTTCGCATTCAGCCTGTTCACGTGACTCATGATGATTGCCTCTAGTCCTGACAGGTCGAAACTGGGGTACTCACCTATTGTAACTGGAGT
>JAUVHR010000283.1 GCA_030593165.1 Candidatus Thorarchaeota archaeon | reverse complement strand
GTGTATCCGATATCAACAAGTACTGAGGCCAGTTGACCAGAAAGCTCTGCAAAGACAACAAAATTCTTTTCTTGCCAGGCTTGGTTGACGTAATTTCTCAGGTTATTCACCCATCGAGGGTTGAGGCTTTGACGGCAGTATGCGGCTGCTGCGTATCCCTTGCAGGGAAGGTTATTGCAGCCTCTTGCAAGAACTTGGTTGTATCCATACATGCCTCTGAGAAACGCGGATTTTGCACAAATCGCAAGGAATCCATCCGTTCTATTATGCCATTCACCGCTCCCTATGTATTCGAGAATGATGTCAGTGAAGAGTCTGAATCTGCCTTTATTTGACCGGCTTTGAAGGGCCAACCTATTCCTTAGTTCCTCAATCTCTGATGCGTCGAGTTCGTCTTGATACATGATGAACTCAGGAGGAATAATGCTGCTCTTCGGATCCATCGTATCGTCACCTTGCGAGAAGCAAGTTCTTTCTCTATATTGTGTACGAAAGTAAAACTCAAATCACAATTAAAGGCATTCTAGTGCATCCATCCGCGTACAAATCACCAGTGTACGGGCGCAACTTTCCGAATGAGGTCGACCAAATCAAATGTGCTGAAGGGTTTCTGAATGAATGCGCGGGCTCCTGATGCAAGGACCTTCTCTCCGAAACCCCCAAGGGTTTCGATAATGAAGACTATTGCCAAGGCGGAGTCGATATCCAAAAGCCGATTGGTTAGTTTCACCCCGTCTTCTTCACTCATTTGGAAGTCAATAAGAACAACAGTGGTTGAGAGCGCTTTGCATATTCGCTCTAGGTCTTCAATAGTTGCAGCTTCGTCCTTGATTTTGAAGCCAGCTTCAAGAAGCGCCATTCTAAGAAGTGCATTGAGAAAAGGTATTTCTCCACCAATGACAATTGACACCTGTTCAGCTGTGGTTGGAATCCTTGGCGCCCCCACTATACTGACTGAGATGGTCGAGATCACTATGAGTTGACCGCGTTCTCCACAAGATCTAGCATGTGTCGAATGGTCACTGGCTTGAGGCCGAAGCTTACTGCTCCACCGGCAAGAGCTTGATCTCTCACATTTGCATCAGCGCTAATGAACACGATTTTCGCTGCAGGTTCTAAGCTGAGAATCTCTTTCATGGCCTCGAGACCATCTTTGTTTGGCATTCGGTGGTCTAGGATTATAACGTCTGGTTTCGGTTTCATTTCTGAGAACTTCTTAACAGCTTCTTCACCATCGAATGCATCTGCAACTACTTCATGTCCCTTGATTGCGAAGACATCCTTGTATAGTCTGTGCAGAATAGCCTCATCGTCTATAATGAAGATTGTAACCATTCCTTAGCCCCAGTCTGTTGTTCCGCTTTTTCGTCAACTATCCCTGCAACGTATTTGACCCTTTGCCTTTGAAGCAACATGGCCTCAAAACCGATACTAGTGTCCTAACATCAGCCTTGTTGCGTGCATCTACGGATATGCGGTCATCATTATAAATCAACTTATGACGCTTTTACTCGTGTTCGTTCGCTTCTGCGTAATAACTGACTCACTTTTCATTCAATTTTCATCCCTCATACCCTGTCGATTTTTCGGCAGGCTAAGTGTAAGTAATTGTCTAATTATATCGATGTTCATTCCGTAAATCCGCCTTTGAAATGATATTGTCTTACAATATTGACGGCAATGTTCATCCACCTATTATTGATGAAATCGGTGTTGCTTTGATTGCCATCTACAGAGTATTGTACTTGACTAAACAAATGATCTGAATACCTCTCATTGCTGGACTCACTTTTCGAATATACTAAGGGATGCAGTCTCGGTATTCTTTCTAAATGCATACTCAGATACCGTGTACTACTACCCTTTACCGAGGTTAAGCATGGTCATTTAACATACTTTTACCTGAGCTCATCATATAGCACAAAAAGTGAGTATGGGATGTAAATCGAATATACTTGGAAACCAATACAGTTTCTGGATTGTTACGCGGAACTTGACTACAATCACGTGGGTTTCAGCAAAGAAATCCAATAGTGAAATGTACGATAAGGTACACAGTGTACCGGAATACGCAATCCTGAAATAGATTTAAGATGTTTTGTACAAAACTATGAAACTTCGCTCAGAAAGTGAGGGATAAGTAAACAATAGTTAATGACTCATAGATGAGATTTAGCACCATATTCGGATAACATTGTTGATTACAAATAATTGAATCCGCGGATATTCTTCGGGCGAAATCTCGAATGTATGAAGAGGTGGATGCTGAGTGTATCTATGATTATTGAGTGCAGTCATTGAGTTGTAGTGAGCTTCTATGTGCTATGTGATGTCACTTCTTACCACTTCTCGGTACAACGCATTGATCTGCATGCATTACCTTGATGCGATTCCTATCATGAGATATCAAACTGTTCTAGCAGTCTTTTGTTGATCTTAATGGGTGTTGAGGATGGGCATCCCGCCGCTCCCTGCATGATTTCCATTGGTGCAGTTGCTGAAATTTGGGCTGTCATATTCCGTCCATTGATTATGCCATGGAGCAGATGCGACCCCTGTTGATTATGCCCGTTTGAATAGTCATTCGGGACTGCGCAGGAGCTTTCAGCAATGCGTGTACAACTTCCTTTGGTGAGGATATCGAGTAAACATCTGTTAGTTACATAGACATTGCCGCCAAATTGAGCTGCAAGGGTACAGACAAAGTAATCACAAGCAGTTTAGTCAATAAATGCCTCTCTATTGTACACTGGTTACATATTCGCGGTTCATTTCTTGATGTGTAAACGGGTGCGGAAAGGGGGGAGAGCTTGCCTAGTAGGTGTTTACACCAATTACATACACGTTTACTATGAAGCCGAATCTGGAGATGCGTTTACCACATTCAATGTACCTGAATAAGTCGGATTGTTGCCGCGTAGTGGAATCATCTGTCCCTTTGCCGGCAGAGGTCTAGTAAACGTCTGTTTCAAGTATTGTAACCTGCGCGGTATGTCATTAATCGTTCCTATTAGAATGAGGGGACATAAGACTCAACCCTACACATTATTAGCTGGCATATAGATGACTAAAATCATGAACGCCACCGATGTTGATACTCCGGTGATTATAATCAGCGCGGGTCCTGCCGGATTGATGGCTGCCCGCCGACTTGCACGTGAAGATATTGACTTCACACTCTTATCAAAGGAAACTGAGGTCCCGGGAGAACATAAAACATGCGGGGGACTTATTCCTCTGCGTTCAGCTGAAGAGTTCGGACTTGGATCGTTCAAAGGTGCGCACCATATTCGATCACTTCGCATCAAGTTCCCCGGGTTGGTCATCAAGCGGGTTGACTTCAACAGGTCGGTGGGGATTATCGCTAGTCGAGCAGACATCGGAGTTGCACTCCTAAGCAAGGTCAGCCGCCAAGCTGGAAGTATTCTGTTAGGCAACAATGTTGAAACTGTTGAAATTGAGTCCAATAATGTCAAAGTGACAGTGAATGAAGCAGGAGAAAAACGATCGCTGAGGGCTCATTTGGTTATCGATGCCAGTGGTGCCATTCCAGTTTCCTCACGCAATTCACTTGTGAGATCTAGACTTGAACAGCAATTGATGATTGGATATGGAGTTCAGTATCAATTGCGCCTGCCAGGTAAGAAGCTAAATGCGGATGTGAGCGACATCTACTACGGTCACGAGTACTCTCCCGGTGGATACGCATGGGTATTTCCACGTGGCAATAACGACGTTGCCATTGGAACTGGAGGTCTATTATCCAAGGTAAGGGCAGTAAAACGTAGTACGTTTGAGTATCTAGACTATCTGATGACGAATGTGGAACCTACTTGTTCAGAGCTAAAGGGTGCAGAGATAATAAAAAGAGAAGCGGCATTAATGCCACTTGCAGGTGTTGTGAAACCTTCTTACGCCGACCGGATCCTTCTTGCTGGTGATGCTGCAGCTCATTGTTCGCCAATAAGCGGAGAAGGAATCTACTATTCCATGGTGGGTGGCGACCTCGCAGCGGCCACAGCAATCAAAGCACTAGATTCGAAGTCCTTCTCTTCTCGAACCCTATCGGGATACGAGCGTGCTTGGACAAGAGCATTTGGCTCGGACCTCAAGTGGGGCCGCTGGCTCCAGAAGCGATTAGTCAATGGGGGCATTAGAGGCCTTGGTTCCAAATTCCTTGAAGGTGAGAAAGGTCCTAGAATAATCGCAGAGATGCTATTAGGGGAGAGGTCAGTTCGGAGTACAATAGTCGCTGTAGGTCCTGGGTATCTCAAAGCCAAAATCCTGAAACGCTAGAAGGCCCAATTCATTCCATCTGGTCAGGGTCTCGCTCAGGCCATCTTAGGATTGCTTGTCGTCTAGCTTCTTTTCGTACTTCTTCGCTAACATCAGAAAGCCCCATAGAGATCAGCATGTAGGCGTGTTCGTCTGGCAGTTCATCCGAGAGCCTCAAGACCCTCAAAAGCAAGCCATGATCTCCTGATTCAAGGATGGTGTGAAACATGGTTGTATTCCCAGGATCACTTCCTAAGACCAGAAGTTGTTCTCTGAGAATCGTATCAGTTATGGTTTCCAGGTTCATTTCTCTGCCGACTCTAGAAATGGCGGAAAAGGAGATTCTGGATGCTTCTGTTGCTTGGACTAAATCAAAGGAGGCGAGTCTGGATAACGCACGCGCAATTGCTGCTCTGTGAGGATTCTCTCTGTCCCGAACAATCTCGCCCAATGCATCTTCGATTTCACTATCACCTGTTTCAGCTAGAATGTCGAGAGCCAGGTCAATACCCATCTGTGTACCATCATAGACAAGTGCAAGTAGTTGACCATTACACACCGAAGTCTGGGCTTCCTTGATTGCTTCCAGTGCATTGATTCTTGTTCTACGATCTTCAGA
>JAUVHR010000046.1 GCA_030593165.1 Candidatus Thorarchaeota archaeon | reverse complement strand
AGTGCACTCGAACACGAATTTGCCTTTTTGGAGCAAAGGAATCCTAATCGACTAATAATCACTCTATCCTTTCTCAAATATGCCTAGTAGTTTGTAACCTTGGAACACCGAATACAGTATCATGCCATAAACTGCAATTTTCTGCATAGCTGCGCCGGGAATGACAAAAATGTACAGGATGTTCAAGGCAGAAGCAATGATTCCTACCAGAGCGTAGGCATTCTCGTAATCCTTGTTCAGAAGAATTGCCACTGAATACATTCCTATCGCGATTGCAAAGAGAATGAAGAATATTATTGTTGACAAGCCATGTTGTAGTCCAAACAAGTCTGCTGCAAAGATTCCAATTCCTGCAAGACAGGGAGCTGCAATTACTCCTAGAATTGTCCCTCCCCAACTAAGAGCGCGCAAAGTCACATTGCCATCAAACTGCGTACGTATAGATAGCCAGAAGGGTATTGAGAGTGCTCCTGCAACCGTAGTGGCAGTCGCAAACAAGAACCAGTTCTGAGGTGTAGGGGTCCCAGATGTTACTGAGAGTCCTAGGGAACTAAATGTATAGTCCAAGAACAAGTAGGGAACAGGGTAGATCAACATGATTATGATCGTGAGAATGAAAAACTGGACACCTGCAATTATACCACACCAAGCTCCGATTCTTTTCCATGAATGAATCATAATAATCACATCTTCAGCTCAAATCTCTGGCAATCACAATGTAGTATTTGATGTAAGCCAAGATATGAATCCACCTCCCGGGAAGTATACGACTACGACTGCATGTTCAACTGCTGATGAAACCAATTAGCATCCAATTGACACTTGATTGTGTGTTATTTGGTAGAAAACCAGTAGAGTGAATGACAATCTCTCCAGTGACGATTCAATCCTCCTACTACGTAAACTATGACATTCCTCTCTTCTCGAGTTCTGCTTTTCGCAGCTCTCGTCTGAGAACTTTGCCTACGGCGCTGAGCGGGAGCGAGTCTACAATGTCAACCTCTCTTGGTCGCTTGTAGCCTGCCATCTTCTCCTTGCACCACTCGATGATTTCCTCAGGAACTCAATAGCGATGACTAGGAGGAATGATGGATGGTTTGGGTCTTATTACTAACCATAATCATGATCGCTCAGAGGCTGAGAGCCGCCCACATCATGGTAGCCTTCCCTTCCGCGGCCGGATAGAACTTCTCAATATTATAAGTCACAAGTAGTCCGAACTTCCTAAGCTCCCAGGCAAGGAACTCATCCAGTTCAATAGCAAGTGCATCAAGCGCACGAGCATATCCCGATTCATCCCATTCAGGGCCGTCCTTCAAGTGGAACTCTAGATAACGAGGATGCCTCATCCTATGGTCAACACGGAACCCCGCAAATCTGGTGAACATCTCGTGGAAGGCAATGCCAACCAGCTCGCGGAACTCCATGAAACTTTCTGCTCTCGGTTTATTACCATCCACGGGATCGTCGATGATCCTCCTTGCCTCCTCTATCCACCAGAGGTAGTTTCGAGCATTCAAGAAATCGGTCTCGACACGGTGGATGTGTGGATGCTGCCTCTCGTCGGAAGTCATCCTTGCGAACTCCTCCAGCATACTGTCTGCCCACTCCCGCAAGTGGGCTGTGTCGACATCGTACGGTGTGACGTCGATAAGCTGGTCTAGGACCTCCAAGGTGCTTGAGAAAATGGACTTGAGCATGTCAGGAACGGGTGAGTCTTCATTTGATGACACAGTCGGCGGATTGTACAGCCACTCCTTGATGCGTTTCAGAAGTTCTTTGAGCTGGTCCAGCTTCTGCCACGCTTTGGCATGAGCCTCTTCGATCCGGATGGACTTGTAGACCACTGGCAAGCAGGTGCACCCACCGTATGAAATGAAAGACGGGATAAAAATAGTTGCACTCTCTAAATGCGAGACAGCTGAACAAATCTCCCCGTCCCCACCATTCCTTTTTATTCATCTTCTTCCGCATCTGTTTCTCATCCATTTCTTTCATCATTGCCTTGAATTCTCCAGTCAACTCATACTGGGGAACTAGATAGTGCCATCGTACAAGCACTCCATTCTCAGTTGTATAGAACGTATCAGTCACATCAGAGATGTACGCAGCGACTTGGATACTCCCCTCCTTCCCCTCTTCTTTCCCGCGCCCAACGATTGGGTGCGCAGTCTGTTGAGTGCTCGTACGCTTGATTGTTATCTAGCAGAAAGAGAAGGGGAATGACATTCTTGGAAGAATAAAGAAAAAGAGAGATGAGAAGAGCCAGTCTTCCCATCAGTACTCCTATTACGTAAACTAGGCCATTCCTCTCTTCTCGAGTTCTGCTTTTCGCAGCTCTCGTCTGAGAACTTTGCCTACGGCGCTGAGCGGGAGCGAGTCTACAATGTCAACCTCTCTTGGTCGCTTGTAGCCTGCCATTTTCTCCTTGCACCACTCGATGATCTCCTCAGGAGTGGCACTCTTGCCTTCCTTCAGCACAATGAATGCTTTCACAAACTCATTGCCGGGGTCATTCTCCCGTGGAACGCCTATTGCTGCAGCCATGGCAATAGCCGGGTGCTCAAAGAGAATGTCCTCGATCTCTCTCGGGTACGCCTTGAAGCCACCTACATTCACCATATCTTTCTTACGATCCGACACGACAAAGAAGCCTTCTTCGTCCATGTGACCAATGTCACCGGTCAGGAAGTACCGTTGCCCATTCACAGTTCGGAACACATTTTCAGTTTCCTCGGGCTTATTCCAGTAGCCACTCATGACCTGAGGTCCGCGGACCGCAATCTCACCGTCTTCGCCCTGAGGCAATTCCGTGGTGCCGGATTCGAGGTCAACAATGACTGAGTCGGTATCGGGAATCGGCACACCAATTGAACCAAATTTGCGTGTCGCCCTTAGTGATGGATTTGCATGAGTCATAGGCGAGGTTTCTGATAGGCCATATCCCTCAAACAACGTTCCTCCGGTCACCGCCTCGAAGTTCTTGGCAAGTTCCGGTGGTAGTGGAGCAGCGCCTGAGCCACAGGCCTTGATACTTGAGAGGTCGAACCCGGTCACATTGGGATGATTAACGATTCCGGCATAGAGGGCGGGGACACAGTGTAGGATTGTGCCCTTGTTTGCTGCAATGTCTGAAAGCATGTCAGTGAGGGGTGGTTTTCCAGCTCTTGGGTCTGGGATACAGATGACAGCAGCACCAATATAGACTGAGGCAATCATGGTCAATGTCAGACCATAGCTGTGATACCACGGTAGTGCTCCGATGTATACCTCAGCGCCGCGTGCCAGTTTCTCAGGTGGTGAATCCTCATCAGCCTTCAGCTGAAGCCATTCATCAATCTGAATGACATTCGCATAGATGTTGCTGTGAGTCAGCATTGCACCCTTTGGTGTACCCGTAGTCCCACCTGTGTACAGAATGAGTGCTAGGTCTTCGCTGGGATTCATTGACACATCTGGCGGCTTTGGTTCGTAGTTTGCCATGATGTCATCATAGAAGACTGTCCCCTCTTCGTAGGATGGGCTCTTCGGAATCTTCCCCAAGAGTCCTCCAAGGACGGCTTTGACCTTGGGAAGGAATGCCTTGACGCCGCACACAATAACCGTCTTCACCCCAGTTCCCTTGGCAGCCTCATAGGCTATCGGCGTAAACTTCTGGTGGTCCATACAGACCAGGGCAACTGCCTCAGAGTCTTTCAACTGAAATTGCAGTTCTCCCGATGTGTACTGCGGATTGCAGGTCACTGCTGTTGCTCCAGTTTTCAGTATACCGAAGAACACCGGTGGGTAATGTGGCAGATTGGGCATGAAGACTGCAACCTTGTCCCCCTTCCCTATCCCCTTACTCGCAAGGAAGTTCGCAATCTTATCCGCGCTTTCTCTCACTTCACGATATGAGTGATGGATTCCACTGTAGATAGTGTAGGTCGCATCACCCTGTTCGTCAGCTGTTCGGTCTAGCATAGCAAAGAGCGGCTCGTCAGGATAGTCGAGTGACTTCTTGACAGTTGCCGGCCACTTGTGCTTGTGCCATAATCTTTCTTCCATAGTTAGTAGTCTCCTCCGTTTTGAAACGCGAGTTGAATATACAAAAAGTATTACACAGCCCCTGATGAATTCTTCTAATCACAGAGTATAACCTGAATGGGCGCAACAATTAAGAAGTACGCAGTGAAATGTCCGATGTTGTTCATTTTGACAACATATTGCGGTGAGGCGATTACTTGAGCTCTGGAGAGGCCCTTGAAAAGTCTGAACGAATACTAAGGGAGATGACGGACTCTGGCCAACAGGCCATAGGCTATCTCTACTCGCATCTGCCTGTGGAACTTGTGATGGCGCACGGTCTCGTACCAGTACTTCTCTGGGCAGACCCAACTGTACAGGGTGCGTTTGAGGACAGCCTTCAGACTTTCGCATGCTCCTATGCGCGGAACATATACAGCCAACGTGTTCGGGATAAACTACCTCCCCTCGTGGGCATAATCTTTCCGGGGAACACATGCGATTCGCTTCAAAATGTAGGCGATATCTGGAGACACAGGTTTCCCGATGATACCATATTTCGGCTGACGTATCCTGTGTCTTCTCATAGCGCCGCCTCAAGACACTACTTCGCAACAGAGCTCCGCAACCTCAGCCAGTCACTTGAGAGTGTTTATGGCGTTCCATTCTCAATGGACGAATTTGAGAGCGCGGTCGCGCTTACAAAGGAATTCAGAGAGAACCTGCAGTTCATCTACGCGGCCCGATTACTGAAGCATGATGTGATTCCCTACATAACTCCTGCAGGTCTTGTTCGTCAGTTTCTTACTGCTCCCGGACAGACTGCTATTCAGGACGCGGCTGAAACCGTCCGAGTTGTGAAGGAACAGATGGAATCCACTAGTCCCTTGGAAACAACAGAATCGGTGAGATCTGCACTTACATCGGGTAACCTTGCTACTATCAACCCCCTCCCGGCATCAGACCAGCCGAGACTACTTGTAGTCGGTGGAATGATTGAACCTCGTGTAATCGCAGACCTGATTCAGTCAATATCCGGAGCTAATGAGTTCACTGTTGTTCTCGATTTGCTTTCCTTTGGCTTCAAGACAATCTTTGCACCTACCCCTTCAATCGGCGGTGATGTGTTCGAGGAAATGGCTAGCGCAACATTAAATTCACATCTGGAGCCTACACACGAGGGGCTCGATGTCCGACTAGGGTTCCTCAGGCAGGTCTTGGAAACCCTCTCTATAGATGGGCTCGTTATCTGTGAGCAGTCATTCTGTGATCCCGATCAGTTTGAAGCACCACCTCTTGCCTTGATCGCAGCGGAGGCGGCAATACCTACCGTGCGACTACAGGTTGACCCAGAACTGTCTGATAGAGCCCGGTTAGAGGTGAAAGTCCAGGGCTTTCTAGAGAGCATTTCAGGAAGGAGCTGATGAGTCATGACACAAGAAGAGAAGGTATACAGGCTGCTGGATACACACTCGATGTTGAATCAGGTCATGTTTCGTTACGTGCTTGAGGGACATTCCGCCAGCGAGGAAGAAAGATTGACTTGGATAACTTCCGGTTTCCCCGTAGAAATCCCAGTTGCAATGGGTCTTGGAGTGGTCTACCCCGAGCAGTATGGCGCTGTTGTAGGCGCCCAGAAAGTTGGACCTGACGTTTGTGGATATGCAGAGGATTTGGGCTATTCCCAAGAATTGTGTTCGTATGCACGTGCAAGCATTGGGTCAGTTGCTCGTCCAGATGACAGTCCTCTTGAGGGCCTGCCAAAGCCGCAGGCTTTGCTCGCTGGTAACAATATCTGTGGTACTGTGTTGAGGTGGTACGATGCAGTTTCGCAGATGACTGATGCACCTGTATTTCTGTTTGACACTCCGCCCTTGGAGGGCGAGCAACCGCCTCATCATCTAGAGTATGTACGGAGTGGGATTGACAATCTTGTGCAGTTCTTATCAGAACGATTCGGGAAACCGCTCGAAGAGGACCGTTTACGTGAGGTGGCTGAGAAATCATCCGAGGCGATACGCCTCTGGACAAAGTGCCTTGAAGCCTGCAAGACCAAGCCATCTCCACTGAACTGTGCCGATAGATTCTTGGCGATGGCCCCAGTTGTTTCCCAGCGTGGCGCAGACTATATTCTTGAGTACTATGAGGCGCTACTCACTGAGGTTCAGAATCGAGTATCCAACGGTCTCGGTGCAATACGAGAGGAGAAGGTCAGACTGTTGTGGGATAACATTCCCCCGTGGTTCAGCATCTTCCGTTTCTTCAATGGACTTGCGAAGAGGGGTGTCGTGTTTCCCGCAGATACATACACTCATGCGTGGTCTGGCAAGATTGAGGGACCTGACCTCTTTGACACTGTTGCTCGCATCTACTCCAATGTGTATTTGAACAAGGGGCTCGATGCTAAGATTGACAAGATGTGTGAGCTGATCAGAGACTACAGCTTGGACGGTTTCGTGTTGTTCTCTGTGCGTTCCTGCAAGAGGTACTCGCTGGGTCAGCTTGTTTCCAAGGAAATCGTGACTGAGCGTACTGGAGTCCCTGGAGTTATCATAGAAGGGGACATGGTCGACAGCCGACTATTCAACGATGCGCAGATTCAAACACGTATTGATGCCTTACTCGAAATGATACTATAGAGGGACTGTTGTGAATAACTCACAGGAATATGGCATCGGTATTGATATTGGCTCCACCACCACGAAGGGAGTCCTCATCAACCAATCTGAATCCGTGCTTGCGACACACCTTCGCACAACTGGTCCGTTGGCGGTTGATGCCGCTCAGGAAGTGATGGAGAAACTAAGCGAAGAGTCCAACATCGAACTCACCGGCGTACCTATGATTAGCACAGGATATGGCAGACGACTTGTAGGACTTGAAGGCGAATCAGTCACTGAGATTACCTGTCACAGCATCGGAGTTAACCATCTGAACCCTGAGATACGTTTTCTCGTTGATGTTGGTGGCCAAGACTCCAAAGTCATTCGAATTGGAGAGAATGGAAGACCAACTGATTTCGAACTCAACGATAAGTGCAGTGCAGGAACTGGACGATTCCTTGAAGTCATGGCTAGAGTTCTTGAGGTGTCCATTGAGGAGCTGGGTCCTCTGGCGCTTCGTTCAACGAAACCCTGCACGATTAGTAGTACTTGTACAGTGTTTGCAGAGAGTGAGGTCATAGGTCGGATTGGCACTGGTGAGCAGCCTGCCGACATTGCTGCAGGAGTCCACATTGCCATGGTTTCAAAAATCAGTACTCTTTCACGACGTGTCGGGGTTGTTCACCCTGTAGCAGTGACTGGTGGAGTGGCACGGAATCCAGCCTTTCTTCATTACATCTCCGAGCAACTAGGAGCTGATCTTTGGGTGCCCGAATATCCTCAACTCACTGGTGCGCTTGGCGCTGCGTTTCTAGCACTCAAGAAGAGTAGTTAGTGTCAGACTTGTGAGATGTTACAGGAGAATTGATATAGAACTGTTTCCAAAAATACGCCCGGTGAGATTGTGGAGGTTTCGGTCACAGAGAGAATATCTTCTCTTAGAAAGTGGACTAGTGAATTGTAACTCACATCAAGTGAAAAGATAGGCGTTATTGTCTGGTTGAGTGCATTGATTGGCCTGATTTGTGCAGCCGAACTCATAGGAGTACACTACTTCTCCTCGTTTGATTTTCACTCAACGGCCATAGTTCTTGTTTTGCTAATGCTCATTCCAGTACTCATGGCGATTTTTGGAAAGGCTGAACGTGAGCGCTTGGATATTGACCCTCGAATATTCCTATTGTTTCTTGTACTCATTCCCGTTGAGCCCTTCCTCTCATATTTAGCACCATTTCATTGGTCAGAAAACCCGATAAAACCTCTACTCTGGTTTTTGGTTCCATTAATAATCCTGGTAGCGGTCAGTCAAGTTCCTACGAAAAGACTGGGTTTCCGTGGCCTTGATGCCAGAACAATCGCGAGTACCGTTCTGGTCTGCTTAATCTATGGAATGATGGTGTTTCTTATGATAGGTCATGCAGAGATAGTTGCTGCCGCAGAGTTCCTTCTTGAGGATGTGACTTATGTTCTGTCACGGATTCCTTGGGCTGTTCTAGTCAGCATACCCATACTCTTCATGCTGGCTGCATTGCCTGAGGAGTTCCTGTTTCGAACTGTTATTCAGACTTCATTAACAGAGCGGATTGGTCCGATACTAGGGATCCTTGTTTCATCTCTCCTTTTCGGGTTAGTCAATATTCCATTGAATTACACCACTTATCTTATGGTGACAGGATCTCCCGAGATGCAATGTCAACAGCAATCATGATGGCCTTCCTTTATCAAGCTCAAATTGGCTTGATATTCGGGGTTGCGTGGGAACGCACACGCACTTTGATTCTTCCAGTTTCATTACACCTGATTCACAATATTGTAGAGATGGTCCCGGTGTTTGTTCTGCTCACTCTCGGGTTTGCGTGATTCAACTAATACGAGGCGTCCTTGGAATCTATCAGAAGACATAGTCCTCTGTATAGCGGCGCTTGGAGTAACCGGAGTAGTCGTGATAGCACTTGCAGAGATATTGAAGAAACGATAAGATTACAAACACCGAGAGAACGAAGGCTTAGGCTTGTGCTGCCAATGCCTCTTCTCCAGCCTTGATACCAAAATCCAATGCCATCAGGTTAGTTTTGACGAACCGTGGCCAGCGTTCCTCGACTCGCTGTCTGAGGCCTTCATAAGTAACAATCTTGGTGATTGCAGCTATCACTCCAAGCATCACGACGTTCATTGCCAACTTGCTGCCTACATCTTTTTCAGCGATCCGAGTGGCAGGTATCTTGTAGACCTTAACACCATCAGGCAAATCGCCTTCTATATCAACAAGGTCTGCGTCAATTATGAGAATGCCGTTCTCCTTGAGTCCCTCGATGTACTCTAAGTAAGCGGCTCTACTCATTGCCACAAAGACATCCGGCGCCTGTACCTTGGGGTAGTCGACTTCCACATCGTCGACAACTATCTCGCTCTTACTGGCACCACCCCGTGCCTCAGGACCGTAGCTCTGCGTCTGCACGCATTTCTTGCCCTCAATAAGTGATAGGGTCTCACCAAGGACCACAGCCAAAGTGACCACACCTTGGCCACCAAAGCCACCAATTCTTATCTCGTAGCGAACCATTCTACTTCCCCCTGGCCTTCTCATGCGCTTCTCTGAGTACCGCTGTGTATTCTGGCTTCTCAATATCCAAGAATTCGCCGCAGACAATCCGTGTTGCATAATCGAGCTCGGCCTCGTGTGGCGGCAAGCCGTTCTGAATCTCGGCAACCTCTAGTAAGTGTTTGTGCATGTCAAGTCCATCACCGAGTCTGTTCATTCGGCCGTAGGCTGTGGGGCATGCACCGATAATCTCAATGAATGAGAACCCGTCCTTCTTGATGCCCTTCTCAATGGAGCGCGTTGCACGTCGGGCCTGCACTGCTGTCCAACGGGCTACAAAGGTTGCGCCAGAAGATGCTGCCACTTTCACCAAATTGAAAGGATGCTCCAAATTGCCAATGGGCCTTGGACTAGTCTGTGAGTACCTCTCATGCTCTGTGGTTGGGCCGAACTGTCCGCCGGTCATACCGTAGTTGAAGTTATTGATGCAGACCACGGTGACATCGATGTTCCGTCTACAAGCGTGAATGAAATGATTGCCACCTATCGCAAAAAGATCACCATCACCGCTCACCACAATGACCTCCAGTTCTGGATTGGCTATCTTGACACCCTCTGCAAAAGCGATTGCCCGCCCGTGGGTTGTGTGGTAGGTTCCGGTCTTGAAGTAACCCGAGGTTCGACCTGTACAGCCAATGCCAGAAACCACAACTACCTTGGAGAGGTCAATGCCAAGATTGTCGATGGCACGTGCTATCATATTCGTGACGATGCCAATCGAGCACCCCGGACAGTAAATCCACGGCTGGCGGTCAGTCCTGACGTACTTGGACATTGGGTGTGTAAGTGTAGGTGCCGATTTGGTCATAGGGAGTCAACCTCCTTGATCTTGTCGAGTATCTCATGTGGTAATTGTGGCATGCCCGCAGGCTTACTCATCAAGTGAACCGGAGTAGGAGCTGCCGCAGCCTTAACCATATAGTAGAGTTGACCAAGATTCTGTTCAGCCACAATAATATGGTCCACTTCAGAGGCGATTTCAGCAACTTTCTCCTCGGCGAAGGGCCATACGGTTTTGAATCGCAACATGCCAACATTGATGCCCTCCTCTCTTGCGTCCTTGATTGCTTTTCTGGCACTTCTTGATGGCGTACCGTAGGCAATAACGCAGATCTTTGCATCATCAAGCATGTACTCTTCTAGGTCGATTATCTTATCGGAATTCTTGAGAATCTTATCACTTAGCCTCGTGATGAGCTCAATCTGGATGCTCTCTTTGTCGCTGGGATATCCCCGCTCGTCGTGGGTAAGGCCAGTTGCATAGAATTGGTACCCACTTCCCAGCAGTGCCATTGGTGGCACAAAGTCATCATCCGCCTTGAATGGTAGGTACTCCTCCGGTGGACCAGTAGCGAGTTTTCTAGTTTCGAGCTTGAGGTCCTTTTCGTCAGGAATGACCAGACGTTCCCGCATGTGACCTACAGTTTCGTCTGCGAGAATGAACACCGGGGTTCTGAATTTCTCAGCGAGGTTGAATGCTTGAATGGTCTGGTCAAACATCTCCTGAACAGACGCAGGAGTTAGCGCAATAATTTGGTAGTCGCCGTGACTTCCCCATTTGGGTTGCATTACATCTCCCTGTTGTCCCCTAGTAGGCTGTCCTGTACTTGGTCCTCCTCGCATAATGTTGACAAGGACTAATGGAGTTTCTGTCATAACAGCTAAACCAAGAGCCTCAAGCATTAGGCTAACACCAGGTCCAGAAGTTGCAGTCATTGATTTGGCGCCAGTCCAAGAGGCTCCAATAACACTGGTAATCGAGGCAATCTCATCTTCGTATTGAACATAAGCTCCGCCCAGCTGGGGCATCCTTATGGACATCCATTCTGCAATCTCAGTGGCCGGAGTGATTGGATAGCCACCGAAGTATCTGCATCCCGCGCTAAGAGCGCCTTCTGCACATGCAATATCACCCATAGTGAACATGATTCGCTCTGGCATTCAGGTGCCCTCCTTAGCTTCAGATGATCCATCAAACTCTGGAATCCTCGTACCTTCTTGCATAGCACCCGCATCAAACGCTTGCTTTGCCTCATCTCGTTCGGCTAGGAAAACCGCCATGTCCGGGCAGATTCTCTCGCAGAAGCCGCAATTGACGCACGCCTCAATGTCAGTAGCTGTAACAGGGTGATACCCCTTCCTGTTGTAAACCGAAGTGTCAATAGATAGAACATTCTTCGGACAGAATGCAATGCAGAGTTCACACTGCTTACACTGTTCCTGAAGTATGACCAGAGCACTTACTCTGGTTCTCGGGGGCTTCGGGGTTATTGGCTTACGGACTGTTGACATTGCTGAGTTCTCCATGAGCCTCTGTCTTCTCAGAGTGCCTCAGAGGATTGTCCGGTGCGACTGGATTTGGGCGAGCGACGGAGCTATTTTAGCCTTGCCTTGGCGGACTTGCCTTTGCGCGGACATGGCAGGCTATTACCTTTTCTCACACCAATGGTGAAAGTTAAGTGCGAGTCTGTCGATACGAAAACTTACCGAACTGGAGATGTAGGTCTTGCCCAATGAGGAGATTTCTGAGGAAGAGCTCGCCAAGGAACTCAAGGGTAAAACTCTGCGTGTTTACTGGTTCATGCTTCGACATCCTGAACCCTTGACTGCCAGAGAGATTCAGCGGGGTGCAGACCTGTCCAGCCCCTCTCTGTCAATGCATCACCTTGAGAAGCTAAAAAAGTTCGGACTTGTGAACAAAGATGTTCACGGACAGTATACTGTTAAGCGCGACGTGCGAGTTGGCGTTCTCAGGCTCTTTGTTGGCCGAGGACGTCTGATGGTACCCCGCTATCTATTCTATGCTACTTTCTACACATCTATCACTGCTGCTATGGTGACGATGGCAATCCGATTCGGGGACTGGTACTCAGCGATTTTACTCGTTCTGCTGATTTCGGTGTGCATAGTACTGTGGATGGAAGCGCTCAGAACATGGCAGGAACAGCCATTTCCGGAGGGGGATTAGGTTCTATGAGTAGAACTATTACACAACAGGTCCATAGATTTTCGAAGAAGCGTATGTACCGTTTACAGATCCAAAACACAATCAGAAGCGCCCGGCAGCTCAGGAAGTATGCCTTCCTCTTTGCATTCTCTCTACTTCTTATTCTAAGCTATACACCACTGAACGCACAACCTCTGGTTGATACAACAACAGACTTGGATTTGGTTGAAACAAACTCCATCTCCGTGGACGGTCCGTATCTGAATCTCACATACTACTCTAACTGGAACCTGACAAAGACCTTTGTGGAATCTGGGGATCGGATTGAGGGCGACCAAATAGTCCTCAATGCGACATTCACTCCCCTTGATGTCGTCAACAAGACCAGAATTGAGGTAAACGCCACTGCGTTGAGAACAGTAATATCAAACGAAGCCAACACATCTACAGTTGGGATTGACACAAGTCTATTGAATAACAATGCAACCTGTATCATCAACGTGACTGCTTGGCTGTGCAACGGTTCTGTATTCCATTATGAGTTCGAGAACGTCTTTTTGGGGAATTTCTTCCGGCCAACAATTGCACTTCTAACACCCATTGGTGAAGAAACTTGGGTCGGTGCTAACAACATAACTTGGATCGCTTCAGATGAGAATATAGATGATGTGCTCACCTTCGAAGTCCTCTTCTCTTCAGACGGTGGCAAGAGCTTCCAGCTGCTGGCATCTGGACTTTCGGAAACTTTGTACACTTGGGACACAACTGGATTCCTGAATCTCTCCATCTATGTGATTGAGGTAAGAGTCACTGACGGAATCTACACCACTTGGGATCGTTCAGGCAATTTCACAGCAGGAAACGTCCCAACCATCACAGCAACAACTTCCACAACTCCACCCCCCACAACAAGCACAATAACCCCGCCGCCGACTAATCCGGATGCTATCACTACGGTGATAATCGCACTGACAATTGTTTCTAGTGCGTTCTTTGCACTGGTTGCCTACTTCATGGCCAAGAGCCGGCTTTGATCACTCAAGCACCTTGTCCAGAAAAGGGTCTGTGGTAATCATATGTTGAGAAAGACCCAGTTCATCAGGTTCGATGCCCATAGCAAGTCCAAGAAGCTGCGTATAGTAGATGACTGGTATCATGTATTTCTGTTCGCCGAGCTCCTTGTTGAGCTGAACCTGCGACACCTCATATTGCAGGTGGCAAAAGGAACAGACATTGATTATTGCGTCTACACCAACGTCTAGCATGTTGTCAAGTTTCTCTTTGGCGATATCTACGGAAACCGGTACGTTGCTCCCTCGAACTCCACCTCCTGCACCACAGCACAGGAACTTGTCCTTGTACTTGATGCTCTCTGCACCGGTGGCCTCGACAAGCTCGTCAAGGAAGGTGTGTCTTTGGGTCTGCTCCCAAGGTCTGTTACTACTTGGTCTGAGAAGATGACAGCCATAATGGACCCCAACTCTGATACCATCAAGAGG
>JAUVHR010000368.1 GCA_030593165.1 Candidatus Thorarchaeota archaeon | reverse complement strand
TGTCAATCCTTATGCTAGTTCTTTGAGCATCCGACTCGGCTAGTAGTGCCTGAGCCGGACACAAGTGGCAGGAACCAAATCTGGGTCCTCGAAATGCCGCTAAAGATAGAGCATCTTTGACCATTGGGTTTCTCAGTATCTCGACTCTCCACAATTCTTCCAATGTGGCTATGTGCAGATTTCTCTTGCCATCTCCAGATGAGCGGTCCTTCAGTGCTTCGCATGGCGCTACTACTCCATCAGGTTGAACAGTCATACGGTTTCCAAGACTACAGCGTTGTCTGGTTTCAAAGCCAAGGAAGTTAAAGGGTGCACCGAGCTTGATTCTCTTCCGTTCGTCAGCCGTAAGTGATGTAATGATATCCCGAAATTTCGAAATGTCATCATCTGTCATTTCCAATATTTTGCGGTTTATTCTGCCCCTTCCTTGGGGCACGAATCGAAGGATGCCTAGTCGTGCGAGCCCAATGTTGTGGGACAATGCAATAGTTTCCGGAAGCAGCGAGTAGTTGGCTCTTATGGGCACAAAGTGGCCTGAGCAAGTAATTCCAGCAGCTTGAGCTCGGGAAACAGATGTCCTAAGGTTTTCGAAACTCCCAGGTACACAGGTAATTGAATCATGAACTCGCGAGTTTGGGCCATGGATTCCAAACGCGAATCGATTTGCATATTGAGCAACATCTGAAATCTGGATTTCACTTATAGGCGCAGGCTGCGATTCCTTCTGGCCATAGACATTGCCTGAAGTGTATACAATAACAGCAAAGCCCACGTCCTTGATATGAATGAGCAAATTCTTCAGAATTGGGCTTGTGAAGGGCTCTCCGCCAGAGATGCATACTGTGTCTACATCTAGTGCAGATGCAGAGTCGAGTATACAGTGCCAATGCTGCTCTGACAACGCGTGTGTGTCACGTCTACCCCCCCAGGAAGAGCAAATCGTACACTTCAGGGGACACTGACGAGTTATTTCTAGGGTTATCTCCATTGAAATCACCTGTCGTCATCGTACTCTACTCTTCGGCAAGTTGTATAGCCGCAGGCATCAAGAACTCCTTGGAAATGAGCTGGGTACTGGGATTGTTTCAGACGACCCGCACCTCCACGGACAGCGAAAGCGGGATGATATGCAAAAGAGATTCTAGCTTTAATTCCCACACCATTTTCTCCCCCATTTTGCAGATCTTTCAGGTGAGTCAGCAAATTGAATGTTGTAACACCCAAGGCAATGATATGTGTTGGGTCCACTATATCAATCTCCTCATTCAGATACTCCAAACAGTTTGCAATCTCATCCGCAATTGGGTCCCGGTTTCTACCTCTTAAATCCCTAGGATTACATTTGACTAGGTTTGTAATATATGTTTCCAGTCTTGGTTCTTCATTCTCCGGTGTTAATGCATCCGACAATCCCGTTTCTATTAGAGCTTCTTGGAGTAACCGACCTGAAGCATCACGAGTGAATGGAACTCCCGTCATGTCTGCTCCGAGTCTGCCAGGAGCCAAACCTATTATCATTAGACTAGCTTTCGGATTTCCATACCCCGGTACTATTCTAGACCTTGAACCAACGAGGTCTGGACACTTGGAGCAGCTCACCTTCAGACAACGGTCAAGCACTCCCTATCAGCTCCGTTTGCGCATTCATTTCCATCAACCTCTCTTAACTACAAACAGAATCCCTCCTGACCAGCTCATATTTGTTTGCGTCGTTGCCTCCTAACTCGAGTATTCTTGCTCACCGATTGAAATGATGGAGAAACCAAAACATATTCGTATGCCGAGGAGTATGCGACAGACTTCTTTCGGTCAGAATCTTATTTCATGTTTGGAGTTAATGGAAGTATTAAGTAGGTTGAGCCCTCCAATTACTTGGAAGTCGCAGTACTAGGAGGTACTACGTTGTCTGAACAAGATGATATTCTAAGAGAGTTTACAGGACTTGATGAGAGAAGTCTACAGACCTACTCATTAATTCTGGCCTTGGGTCATGTCACAAAGGGTGACATCGCACTCATGATGAAGATTGAAGTTGAAGAGGTTGATGCGCTTCTATCCAAGTTAGAAGAGCTTCAAATGATTGTGACACTACCTGGTATCGTCCCCAGATATCAGGCTGTGCCCCCATTTGATAAGTTGGCAGAATCAATTGGTTCAGTTACTGAGCGAATCGAACAGGTTCGCAAGGAATTGAAACAGCAATTGAAGACTGCATCGATTGCAGTAAAGGAGGCCTTAGTTGATCTAGCTAGAACGAATCTAGAGAGAATCAAGAGCCTGGATTCTGAATTCGAAACTTCGAGAACCGAGTCAATTGGTGCCGTAAGTACTACTATTGAAGAAGGCACAAGAACATCAACTGAGTTGAGCACCAGATTCGAAACAGAAATGCAGTCTTCGTTGGAAGGATGGAAGACAACATCGACAGAGAGAATCGAGGCAACTTTTGATGGAATAAGAAGTGAATTATCATCCTCGAATAAGGCGATTGCATCAGATTTGAAATCGTGGTCATCATCCACCCGTGATTCATCAGAGCGTTTGAAATCGGATCTTGTTTCACATGTTGACAAGTTTGAGAAGAACGCAGAATCACTCCTTGCTTCACAACCCAAGTTGGCTCTAGACAAAATAGCGGCTCGTTTTGATACAGTAAGTTCAGACCTGCGGAGGACTGATGAGGAATTAGGAGTGCAGTTTGAGAACCTTAGCCAAGCAACATCAGACATTGCTACGTCATTGACTAGTGGAATAACAGATACTGTTGCAACCTCCAAAGATTCGATGAATCGTATTCTCGATGATACAATGACAAGTGTAGTAGAGGAGCTGGAATCCTTTAGACAGAGTGCAATGATATCAATTGAAGAATCTAGATTGTCCGAAGAAACTAGGTTTTCAGAATTCGAAATCGCAATTGATGGTATTGCTCAACGGTTCATTGACAGTCACCAATCA
>JAUVHR010000200.1 GCA_030593165.1 Candidatus Thorarchaeota archaeon | reverse complement strand
AAAACGACTTCCCCTCCTGCCTCTCCAGCAAGTGGACCAAGGTCGATGACTCTGTCAGCCTGTGCTACTGCCAACTTGTCGTGCTCAACATACACAACGGGTCCCGACAGTTTGCGGAAAGCAGGTAACAGTCTTGCTACATCAGCGGGGTGTTGCCCAATCGTTGGCTCATCAAGGATATGCACAATATCCTCTAACCGACTTGTGAGGGAAATTGCCAAGCGCACCCTTTGTGACTCGCCCCTAGAGAGACTCGGAGAGGGGCGGTTGAGTTGGATGTAGCCTAGTCCTACCGTGACAAGTGCCTCCAAGCGGCGCACTATCTCGGACTTCAACCTGACTGCAGTTGAGGGCAATTCGATCCTCGCGAACAGGGCAAGGACCTCGTCAATGGACAGATTCATCATTTCCGGAAAGGTATGTCCTGCCCATCGTACGGCCGCAGCCTTCGGGTGAAGCCCCGTCTTGTTGCACTTTTCACACCCTTGACCATCACAACTCGTACACCTCATCCCGAAGTGTTTTGGCTCTAGGTCTCCAGACCAAGTTCCACAAACAGCGCAGACATTGGTGATGGAGTAGTTTGCTACGGAGTGTTCCCTGTGGATTCCAATTGAACTTGCACCAAGCGCTCTGGCTGTCCGAACAACTTCACGAGATTGTTTCACAGAAGTCTTGCCAGAGAAACTTCCGACTACAACCTCGATATCATGACTCATGTTTGCCTTGAGCCTTCGTTTGTGCCAAGGCTTTCCATCTATGAAGAGCGCATCTGCTCCAAACTGACCACTTAGCATGGACACGAGAGTACGATGACTTCCTTGGCTTTCACGAACAAGAACCGCAGACACTGTGATTGGTCCCTTCTTAGCATCTCTGCTAAGTCGTTCTACTATCTCATCCTCCGTCATTATGTGGAGTCCTGATCCACACTTCGAACAATGTCGCGTACCGAACCTAGTGTAAAGAATTCTGAGAAAGGGATGAAGACCCGATGCAGATGCGAGAGTTGAGAGGGGGTTGCGGTTCAAGAGGTTCTGCCCTACTGCAACAGTGGGTCCAATGCCAGTAACAGAATCTACTCTGGCGGGTCCGAGTCTAGCAACTGGACGTCCTGCATTGAAGACATCCAAAAACCTTCTCCGCGCTTCATGGTACATCGTGTCAAAGATAAGTGAGGTCTTTCCTGAACCGCTAATCCCAGTCACAGCTGTAAGACCATTCCCAATGTCAACGTCCACGCCTTTCAGGTTATTCTCCCGGGCGCTTCGAATCCTGATATCCACAAAGCATCTTCCCCGTAACTGATACTTGTTGTTTCTTCTCGGTAACTCAGAGCTACTTAAGCTCTATAATCTTCTCGTCTGAGAGCCGCAAGCAAGATTCTCATAAATGATGATTCGTCAACTCTGGTGAGTACATTCTTGAAACTGGTTCATGACAGAGAATCACTCATATATCCAACGGCGACCATTCCTTTCCCAGTGTTATTGGTCATAATCCAAGGTGAATATCGATGGAAATTGAACTGATTTTTCGCATTTGTTTTCTTTTGCTATTCATTGCATTCCTTGGGATAAGAGCGTACTATGGCAGAAAATCCCCTTGGACGAAACAGACACGTGAGGAACGGATGGAAGACCTCAAGCGTGAGGGAAGAGGAAGTGCGTTTGTTCTGCTGGCATTATGGCTATTCTACATGCTTTGGGTATTCCTCTACCTTGTTGGACCGTCCATAATCTGGTGGTCATTCTTCACTCTGGGTCTGGAGTGGCAATTGCTTGGTCTTGTGCTTGGAATCTTGTCAGTCCCCTACATTATTTGGAGTCATCGGACTCTAGGGAATAACTTCACAGCAACAATAGCGACAAAGGAAAAACAAAGCCTTGTCAAAGATGGTCCTTATGCTAGAGTAAGACATCCCATCTACAGTGCGCATACCATCTTCAATTCTGGAGTGGTCCTCCTTGCCATGAACTGGATCTTCCTCATCTTGTTAGTTATCGGAATACTTTACTCATATCGACGTATGTTCAACGAAGAGAAGATAATGATTGAGAGATTTGGCGAGGAGTATCAGACCTACATGGGCCAGACAGGTCGAATATTCCCACGCATCCGTCAGTCGAAGAATTAAGATGTTCCAATCCCCTTGATCTAAACTGATCTATCCTGCTGGATTGACTATTTCCCCGGTCTTCTTGTGACCACTCCGTATTCTCGGCGTTCACCCTGATTACAGAGTCCCTCGATTGGAACCGCTGTGCCTTTGCAGCCAATTGTTTCCATAGTCAGATAACTCATGAATTCATCATGGGAATGCACGTGGCAGAACTCTAATTCAGAACATCTCGCTTTCGAATCTCAACAACTACTAGAGCAATTACGATTGTTGCTGAAACCGTGATCATGACTAATGGCATCAATAACACTGCAGGGTTGAGCAACAGTACAAGCACTGTATCGAAAGCTAGAAGCACGGAGCCATTTTGAAGGGCCAAAGTGTAGTTATTCACTCCTGGGTAGAGATTGGAGAGATGGACTGCTATAGGACCTGATGCATTCTGAACCCCCGACTCAAGTGATTCACCGTTCTGTAGGATTACGTATTCCAGGGAATCCATAGTCCAAGCTATCCATGTTATCGTTTCATTATCGGCCCCGTCAGTCAATTCAAGATCCAGTGGAGTGCTGAGGAGGGGGGGTTCAAAACTCGCTCGCTCTACGGGGATGGGAAATCGGTCAGTACTGTTTGCCAAACCATCAACCTGTACAGATTCGTTGTTGTTTAGTCCATTCCAATGGTTTCCGATGGCAGATCCATCATCCCATTGATTATCATATCCTGAATCAATTGCACAACCAAGATCATTGCGAGCCATCAGATTGCCATAGATAGTGTTCGACCATCCTGATTCTATATTGATACCGTACTCATCATTATTGATGATGAGATTGTATTGAATGTTCGAGTGATGTTCGTTGACTAGGAATATACCATTGCCCCCTCCATTGGCAATCCAATTCTGGGAGTAGAATCCATGATTGGATGATTCTGTGATGATTCCAAAGTAGGTGTTCAGAATAGTGTTTTGAATTATGCTAGTACCATTTGACCAATAATTGGCAACACCTACGTCAGGTCCTCTTATGTAATTCTTCTCAACGGATATTTCGTTTGATGTGTAGATATCGACTCCAACCCATTGGCTCTCAATGATATTGCTTGAGACTGTGCACCCATTACACCTCCATAGGTTAACTCCAGTTCCTTGGTTTGATATCTGGTTGTGCGCTATGAGAGCGGATTCCGATTCATAAATCTCAATTCCTATGTAGGATCCTATTATGGAATTGTGAGATAGAGTGCATTGCGAGGTGTTATAGAGCGTAATTCCGCCCCAATCAGACAAAAGTGTGCTGTTCACCAATGTCACTCGGGATGATTCATCAATGAAAAGGTCTGGCTGAGCATTGAAGGAATCGAGGTGTTCTATGTGAATATCCGTGGACGAAAAGACATAGATTCCCGGTCCGTAGCAGTCAGTGATTTCAACATCAGCGATGCTGCACCCTTCCGAGAATGCAACGGTTATACCATTTGATTGGTTTGTGAATTCTCCACCTGAGAGTTCCACATCGCGACAATCCACAAGCATAACCTGTCCAAACGCTGAACCGTCTATCGCTTCTCGGGTTCGACCGAATAGATATCCGAACAATCTCCCATTTACAGTTACATTCTGAAATGTGTGATTCCATTTGCTCTTTCTTGACCCATGGATGATTATTGATGCACCTTTGAGCGCGCAATCTTGGATAATGATTTGTTCAGACTCCATCAAATACAAATCACCATCATCCAGAACACAGCCAGTGATGTTTGAATTTGCTGATTGATAGACATCGATGGCATTCCAAAGTGATTCAATCACATTGTCTGAGATGACACAGTGCTCTGACCAAGCGAGTTGGATTCCGTAATAAGTGCCAATGATGATGTTTTCGGTGAGGGAGCAGTGCGTTGAGTTCAGTAGTGTGATACCGACTCCAAATCCTGAAGAGATATTACAGCCCACAAAATCGACATTCTCGCTGTCAGTGACAAATAGCGAACTGTACCCTGAGATACACGTCAAGTTTTGTACCAAGATGTAACTGCTTCCATAGATAGCAGCATATGTGTAACTGTAAGTTTCCCCTGTCAAATTGAAATCATGAATTGAACACTTGGCAGAATCTTGAATAACTAACGCACTTGAAGCAATATTCGATACATTGCACTCTTCTGAGAAGGCTATTGATAAACCGCCGACATTATCCGAGAATCCCTCGCCGGCTATTGATATGTAGGAGCAGTTCACAATGATCAACTGATAATAGTCAGCTGGATTAATTGATGTGTCGTTGAGACTGTAGAAGTATCCTATGTTCCTACCGTTAAGAGTCACATTGATGAATGCGTGAATCCAATCCTCAATACCAGGTCCATAGATGTCAACAAAACTACCAATTAGTTCACAGTCCACGAAGAAGCAGTTCTTCGTTGTCATAAGAGTTAATGGCGATCCAAGAGTTGAGTTGACAAATGTGTTGGTTACGCTGCATGACTCAGAGAAGACGAAGTACAAACCACCGTAATCACTTTGGATTGTGCAGTCTGTAACATTGAATCGACTGCAGTTCCAAATTTGCATTCCGTCACCTTGACTTGACATCATGCTGTTGACTAGAGTTGTGTTGCGGCAATTCTGTATCACGCATGGCGTCCATTCGCTTCGAATACTTATGTTCTCCATCCACAAGCTGGAACATGATTCTATGTACATACCAATGTTCTCACCACTGTCAATGGAATAATCTGATACATTGCAATATTCAGACCACGCTATTATTGGTCCAACCGCACTGGTTCCCAATGCTCCCCCATTGACCTGCACCTGAACACACCCCACCAAGATGAGCTGCTCATAGAGACCAGCATCTATTGACGTGTTATTGATACCATTGAAGTAACCCAACGGCTTGCCGTCTATGGTCACATTCTCAAACTCATGGTCATAGTTTGACCGGCTGTACCCATTCATCTCAACAAAGCCATTAGTTATGGCGCAATCCTTGACTCTTAATTCATCGCAGGAGTCTATTCTGATGTTGCCCTCTATCAAACATCGATTCACATGACAGTAGGACGACTCCCAGAAAGAGACTCCAATCGAATTACCGAATGAAGATCTATCGATTATTGTGCAATCTACAATGCTGGTGTGATTAGACATCGTGATACTGATTGATTCTCCCCAAGACCAGTCTTCATGTGAACCGCGTGCAAACTCTGAATCTCTTATTTGGTAACCTGTGCAGTTGAACAATTCGATGAGAGAGGAACCCCATGTACTGTCAAAATCACTGTTTTCAGTTGTGCAGTTCAATGAATTGATTGCACGTAGGCCAATCCACTCACTATTCACTGAAGTATCATTGATTTGGCAGTTAGTGCACTCTTCCAGAAGGATACTCGTATCGAAATTGTCAATCGAACATGACGTGATTACACCATTCTCAACGTTGGACATATAAATGCCAAATTCCCCCCATGTTGGCCCGGGGTGCAACTGACAATCCTCTATGATAAAATGATTATCTACTCCTGAGATGTTGATGCCAGGTGCGACTCCCCATATGTTGAGTCCTGATATTCTGAAAGGACTCTCTGGAGTCCCATCTCCAGGCCAACCCTGATCAATGAAATCTTGCGTCGAAGAGATGACGATGGATTCATGAAAGACTTGCAGAGCCCTAACTTTGTTTTCTGGACGTCTGTTATGGTCTCCTTCGTAGGTCATATCATAAAGCGATAACTCGCTAACGAAACAGAATTGAGAAACCAACAAGACTAGAACTAATAGAACCACTGCTCCAGCTCGTGAATGCATTTTAAATACTCCACTCGTGCGGACATCACGATTTCCTTGATTCTCCCGCTCAATATGAGAGTGAATTGTAATTAATCTTTGGAGATATCTGACTCCATTTCACGCAAAGCAATGTATCATTCAGAAATGCACAGCAAGCGCCACGAAGCTTGATCTTCTTTCACCCATTTTTCATGGATAGCAAGGCAACATCAGAGCATGTCCCATAGAGGCGGGATACAAATAACGAGGATAACCATGCACACAAGGAAGAGAGCAACTCGGCTCTTTGACACCGGTATTGTCTCATTCAAAGCTCCAGGATGCTGTCCGCCCATCGAGAGGGCAAGAACCAGAATAGCCATCATGAAGAAACCTATCAGAAAAAGCGCAATAATCGCAAACCAACCAATAATTTTGTGTTTTTTCGGATCCACAATCG
>JAUVHR010000363.1 GCA_030593165.1 Candidatus Thorarchaeota archaeon | reverse complement strand
CTGAAAGCGATTGAGAGCTTCATCCGGTCTGACGTACTTGCATTGAAAGATCTCGCGTAGGCCAGGTCCAGAGCTGTAAGTGAACTCATAAACGTAATTAGTTCTTTCACCTTCTGCCATAATTTCATCATACTCCGAGTAAAGGATCTATATTATTGCTATTCACAATGAATTATGGCCGTTCTGCAAATAAATGTGAGTATGTGAATTGCCAATACCTGGGTAAGCGCAAGATATTGCGTCTGTATACGTTCAAGACCCCCCCATCACGATTTTCCTGTGGTGACACGCTCTACACTCCGTAATGAATATAATAAGGCCTATCCGCCCTTTAATTGAAAAAATAGGCGATTACTCCATATGTTCAAGCATTCACTAGAATATGTGGCTTGTGAATAGCCTGCAAGGGATAAAGAGCTCCCCTTACTCAGTTCCACTGGAAACGGAGGGGTGTGTCCATTCACAAGGATGAACGGCATTATGAACTCCTTTTGCATACAATAAAGGCCTATAGTCCCAGATTTCTCTGGACGATTCACAATTATGGCGCCATTCACAACAGAATGGTGTGAATTAGTGTTAATGTAGTGAATTTGATAATCAGAGGGGTACCAAGTAATCATCCCAGTTCTCTCCTAGCACTAATTGGCTAAATTCTTCTCCAGATCGTCTATCTGTAACGGATTCAAATCGTCCTTTGGCTTCCACGTTCATTCCCTTTGAAACCTGCTCTGTGAAACGTCCTCGATAGCTTACAAGTCTTCTTAGATTGCCAAGTCTATTGCATTGAACCCCATACGCACACGGAGTAAAGATTGAATCATGATCATCAGTCACATGACACTTGACTGTTAGCATTCCTTCATTATGAATTTCAAAGTCATCATACTCGTATCCAATCTCATCCGGTAATTTGACCATCCGAATGAAGAACTCGTACCCACTGAAGAGTCCTTGCAAAACCTTGTCTGATTCGACCTTCCGCAAAACATCACGCCATCGAGGATTCTTACCCCATCTGAATGTTACATGCTTATCCAGTGGCTCGCCTGCATACCAACCTAGATCCCCAATCGCATGAAACTGCTCCTTCAGAATGGAGTATACCTTTCTAGCCGGCTCTTCACCGTAAATTACGAGGTCAATATCAGATTCACTCGAGGCAAGCCCAATCAGTTGAGACCCTGTAAGCCCAATGGCCTCCCATTCAATCCCAGTTATGTCAGTCAATGTTTGAATCAAATTCAAAGACGCCTGCTGTAATGAGCTTGAATGTCGCCCTATATCTCTAAGCTGGCGCAGACAGTCAACTGGGTCAAGGGCAAATGCAATCCTATTCAAAGGCACAGCCTGCAATAACCGTCCACGAGTTTCATCAAACCAGAGGTATTCGCTATGCCTTCTTTGTAGATAGTTTTCACGTTCTTTCAACGAAGTGATTTTTCTATACCGAACCCCATTTGAAGAAACACGATTTCCATCCTGAGCAGGCAAATATCTCAGGTATGCTACTATTCGATTCTTAGGATGAACAACACCTTTCACCTCAAAGATGTGATCGTCATCGGTGACAAGGAAAAACCCCTCAACAGCTTGGAAATTCAATACCAATCAGAAACACCAACCATAGCACGATGTTAAAAACGTGTAGCAGGAGATGTCAAACCATGCCGATCAATCCGGATGATGTGAAGAAGGAATTTAGCATCTATGACGACAATCCGGACCTTGCCTATTTCGATTCTGCAAGTACTACATTGGTTCCAAAGACTGCCATAGATGCAATGACCACGTTTCTAACGTCAACAGTGGTGTCTTCACGACGTGGAGTCCACAAACTAGCAGTCAATGGAAGCGCCATCGTCGAAAACGTTCGTGCAAAGCTAGCTACATTCTTGAACACAGACAAGGTGCAAGTTTCCTTCCAGAAGTCAATTCCATCAGCAGTTGCTTCTCTTGTGTACGGCTATGATTGGAAAAAGGAACAACGAAACAAGATCATCATCTCTCAGAGTGAGGAACATTCAATATTGGTTACACTCCTGAGAGCAGCCCAGGTTCTCAATCTTCAGGTCGAAATAGTCCCCGTAGACAAGAACGGTATTCTGAATATGGAAACACTCAAGGACACAGTCGACGAGAAAACGGGAGTTGTCGCAGTTGGTCATGTGACTGTTGGCATAGGTGTGTCCAACCCGATTGAAGAAGTCGCAAAAATCGCCCACGAGAACGAATCCTTGCTCCTGACTGATATTTCACGTTCTATTGCTTTCCTTGATACATCGCCTACTTCACTCAAGGCGGATGTTCTGCTATTCTCGGGTAACATTGGGCTAATGGGGCCCCCAGGTCTCTCAGTACAATGGGTCACAAGCGCACTGGGCACCAAACACATCCCTGGAATCGTAGGAGGATCTTCGGTGGCAAATGTAGAGAAAACCTCATTTGAGTCCTCATTTCAACCTGACAAGTTCGAATCCGGAACAATCAATATTCCTGCTATTGCTGGCCTAGGAACAGCAATCGATTATTTATCTCATCTCCATCAAAATAACTTTCATAGCCACATGAAGACAATCTCCCATCATATGGCTGATCGACTAAATGACATGAACTGCTTGACTGTATATGGTACACCAAACGACAGAAACACCATCTTTGGATTCAACCTAGGACGCGACGGTAGCATGAGCTGTCATGATGTCGCTCTCTTTTTGGATGAGTCCAATATAGCTGTAAGAAGTGGACTTGTCTGTGCTCATCCTCTAATTAGGCCCATATCTTCGGAAGGAGTTGTACAAACCTCCTTACATGTCTACAATTCCCTTGAAGAGGTCGACCGTCTGATAGACGGTCTCCATTTGATATGCAAGCATTTACTCTGATGTAGATTAAACGCAATTCACTAACCGAGGCTGAACACTGGAGGATATATGACGAAGTACTGAATTATGATTGCCAAAAGTATGCCACTAAAGACTAATCCCTTACCTCTCTTCATATTGGCTTCCGTAAACCATAGTATCGCTCCGATGAGCACAATAACGCTTGCCGAAACTCGGCCAATAAAAATCAAGAAATCCCATATCTCGCTGAAATACCCTGCAATGAGAATCGCAAAATCAGTAAGTGGGCTTAGCAACTCAAAAAACATTGACTTCTCACAGTATTCCACTCATCAATGAAGGATTTAAGGTCCTTAAAGCACAGTAA
>JAUVHR010000338.1 GCA_030593165.1 Candidatus Thorarchaeota archaeon | reverse complement strand
GGCTATCCATGCACTGGCTCGACGAGTCCCCTCTGGTCAATCATTCTCGCTTCACTCTTCTTCATCACATCGGACCCGATTGGCTTGGTGTGGGGTACGTACTTCATCTCAACACTCTTCTATGTTGGCTCGACCCTGATTGTTGGGAAGCTCACCACTAATTACACTGGCAATCACATCTGGGCCTATCTTGGAATGATTGGTTTTGTAATGGTTCCTCGCAACACTTGGCTCATGCTCTCGGGAATGGAAACGCCTTTGTTCATGTTCATTTTGCTCCTTGCCATCTACCTACTGGACAAGCCCGGTCCCAAGTATGATGTGGCCATCGGTTTGGTTTCAGGGCTTGCCTTCCTCTCGAGACCTGAAGGCATTCTCATTATCCTTGTATGTGTGCCTGTGAGATTCCTTCTTGTGCTCAAGAACCGTGAATTCAATTGGCGTCGCTTGGGCTCTTTCATACTTCTAGGAGGTGCAGCCTTCCTCATTGCATTGCCTTGGATACTCTACTGTCTCTCCGTGACCGGTCTTCCGTTGCCGGATACTTTCTATGCCAAGGTCCATGTTCCAACTGAATTCGAGGTTGAGGTGTGGAACTTCTGGTGGGGGCATTTCCTTTTGGAGATGCCCTTCATCATCCTTGGAGCTATCCTCGGAGTCGTACTGGTAATCAAAGGAAAGCCCTTCCCATGGATGCTGACCATATCCATGACCATTCTCTACAGGCTGTCGGCTCCCTATGCCTCTCTCATCAACAATGCACGATACTTGGTGCCAGTATTCAGCCTCTTCGTTGTTGTTGCGGTTTCAGCAATTGTTCTGGTTCTCCAAGGGCTAAACAAAGCTTCACACAAGCCTTTCGACAAACCCACGGCGAATGGGCTGGTATGTTTGCTCCTCGTAGCCCTTGTCATCACCCCGATTTCAATGTCTTACCTAAATCAAGCACCTTTCTATGGCAATGCAGTCAAGAACATCAACGATCAGCAAGTGCACATTGGAATGTGGCTAGCGGACAACACTCCAGCCAACTCGGTGCTAGCAATACATGATGCTGGAGCGTTGAGATTCTTTTCTAATAGAACCATCATTGATCTTGCGGGGCTCGTGAGTCCTGATATCATCCACGGGAACATGAGCACCATAGAAATCATAAGGTACTTGAAAAACCATAGCTGCAACTACTTCGTCTTTTTCAACGAGTTGATGTACGGATTTCGAGGCCACCTTCCGGGGGCCACCACGATTCTGTATACAGTACATCTGTCAGATAACGTGATTAGCGGCAGAGATACGATGTCAGTGTATTTCATTAATTGGACCCTTGCTCCTTGGGTATGATACGGGAATGCACCATTTTGGATTCACCACTAAATAGCCTTAAATCGAAAGTAGGCGAATCATTGCAACAGGCGGTTTTGAGATGGATGTAAGAAGACAAGTGGCTGACTATCTGGACTTGCTCAAGATGAAGTATACATGGATTGAAGCCGAGAGTGCTTTCGAACTCGTCTTTAGCGAACGCAAGGATGAGATTCCTGCTAGTCCGGAACATGTGGATGAGGACGGTTATTTCAAGTATACAATCAGGATTGGCATTACTGAGAGGTGGGTCCAAATCTACACCGATGTCTATCCACTTGACAATATTCCCGAAGACAAAAGGTCTGAGATTCTACTCGACCTCCTGGCCGCAAATAGGAAGTATGCGGAAGTCTGCTTCGATTATGACGAGCCTCGAAAGATGATTGGAACCTCCCAGGAGCAAATGATTCAGGGATTCAATTTCGATGGCTTCAGAGAAGAGTTCTATGCAGTGCCATGGGCCGTGAAGAAGTTCTGGAGCGAAATCGCGAAGAAACACAATCTACAGTAGACTCAACCTGTTGAGAGTCGAGCTCTTACTCCATTCACTAGGGCAGCATAAAGGTCACGATGAGATTCAACCTCAGTAAACCCTCCCGTGTACACAGTCTTGCTTCCCCCTCCTCTTCCTCCATGTGAAACAACAAGATTACCTATGTATTCTTGTGCGCTTCCTTCCAAGTTGTTCGTCCACAATACTACATGGCATTTCTTACCAGGCACGAATAGTAGCACTGCAGTGGGGTCCTTCGATTCAAGTTTTTTGATTATACTCCTGAGACCATGTGAATTCAACCCCGGAATCCAGTGGTGGCGAAATGAGATTTCACCCAATCTCTCCGAATCCCATCCAACTGTGACTAACCGCTCGATTGATTCCTGAAGATGTTTCCTTTCTTCCTGCGCCTTCCTTCCTTTGTCCAAGACCGAACCAAGCTGTTCCATCTCGAAGGGGTATTCATCTTTCCGAACAAATGCTTCATTGTACAGATTGCTCACTTCGTGAACGGCTTTGTTTCCTGTGATGAACTCAATGTGAGTACTGCTCTCACCATGCTTGATGTCTATGATTTTGAAAAGGCCTATGTCAGATGTGTTGATGACATGTGTACCTGAGCAGGCCGAGGAGTCAAAGCCTTCAATACTTACCGTTCTTAGGGTAGTATGTTTCTCAGTGGCGCCTTCTCTCGCTCTAACGTTAGGGGCCACCTTTGATGCATCTATTATGGCAGTTACCACTGCTACACCTTGAGCGATGCTTCGCTGAACTTCGCTCTCTGCCTTTAGAATATCTTCAGTCGGGATTGCTTTCCCTTCAAGCTCAATAGTACCGTGTTCCCCATCGATCCAGATGTAACCCAGTTGGATGCCTTCTATGCTTCTTACAAGTGCTCCTGCAAGCAGATGTTCGCCAGTATGGTTTCTCATCATCGCTCTGCGCCAAGCCACATCGATGGTGAGGACTCCCTTTGATTCACCGCTGAAGGAACAATCAGAAACCAACTTGGTAAGGTCATCCCGCGTTATGGTGTCCACTATCCTTCCTTCCACGCCCTTGGTTTTGAGCCATCCTCTGTCACCGGCCTGTCCACCACCAGAGGGTCGAATGCAATCAATATCAATCTCAACTTCGTAATGGTCGTCATTCTTGTTGCATGACTTGATTTCAATCTCAAAACTCTCTTGGAGCGGATTCGTCCAGTAGACTGGGGATTCTTTGTCCATCAATGATGACTCCTATAATCTTACGACCTGTGATATTGGACAAGTCTTTGTTCATACTCTCCACACAAAAAGAGTGTGGATTCAAACGCCGGCCGAAAGCGATAAAGCGGGCTGTACACAGATTCGAACTATCTCAAACTCGAGGACCTCAAGCATGTTCAAATTTCTGAAGCGCGACCCCGTGGAAAAGGCCAAGAAACACATCGCCAAAGCTCTTGATGAGCTCGAAGAAGGCTATCCAGATTATGCAAGTATGCAATATGAGAAGGCGGCCCGACTTTTCATTGAGGTCGACCAGATTGAGTTTGCGGTGAAGTACTTCCGTGAAGCCGCCTACGCTGCTCTTGAGGATGAAGACCATATTCGGGCCGCAGAGATGAAGATAGAAGCTGCGGATGCATTGTTGACCGATGGTTCGTTTGTCGAGGCTGCTGCTCTTCTGTCGGAGGCCTCAGACCACTACTTCAGAGAGAAGCGTCTGGAGGACTCGATTCGTTGTATCTCTGTTTCAGTCGTTTGTCACCTAGTCGCCCGCAATTTTGACGGTGCAATCAACCACATGAGGAAAACCGAAAAACGACTGGGTACAAGGAAGTCTTTGAAACTGCCAATGCTGGAGCTAGCGCGGCACTCCGTGGGCATTCTATGTGAGGGCGCGTCTGTTTCCACATCGACCTATGATGCTGACGTAGCGAGAATCAAGCCAAAATCAAGTGAGACTGCCATGATCGAGTTCCTTGTGGCATCGGTCAGAGTTGCAATTCAGACAGATGTTGTAATTGAGTGGGCAGGACCGATTCCTGATGGGATCACTGTGAAGACACCGGTGGAGTTTGAACTGCGCTATGACTGTCCAGTTCCAATTCACGTTGTTGACTGCCGGCATTCTCTGTCGAGTAGTCTTAACCTCACAAGAGA
>JAUVHR010000010.1 GCA_030593165.1 Candidatus Thorarchaeota archaeon | reverse complement strand
AATCTGAGATAAACTAGTCGAAAATCTCTGAGACCTACGAACAAAGTCCATAGACGGTGAATGGTCAGATGATTCACAATGCTTTCCTGATTCACTTAGCCACAAACAAGATACTTGCATCGGAGCAATACTGGCCTATCGAGGTCACACTAGAGGACACTAAGGAATTCATTTCGACCCGCCGAGAGCTCATGAGCGAACACTCTGGGCTGGAAGAGCTTCCTCTAATAATCGGTGATCACAAGTTCGTTGGACGTGTGCCGCACGAAGATTTGCTTGTTATACTTGTCACGGACAAGGCTGAGGATGAGCAGCAGATTGCTACACGAGTTGAAAACGCAGCCGCGGCAATTGGCAAGAAGATGCAGAAGATGGGCCTAGAACCCGTAGTAACGGCATTCGCATCCATTATCGAGCCATCCATTATAACCAGATTGAAGATCGCTCTGGTGGGCGAGGGCGGAACAGGCAAGACGACAACTCTACATCTATTATTGGGCGACACTCCTCCTCTACAATACGTCCCAACAATCGCTCTGAATCTAGAAACAGTGGAGAACATACGCTTCGGAAACTACAGTTTGGTTTTGTGGGATTTCGCAGGTCAGGAACGATTCAGGAAACTCTGGAAGTTTTACTTCCACGGGGCAGACGTGATAATCCTTGTTTGTGACTCTACACTTCGAAATGTCATTATCACTAAGGACATCCTCAAACTCATTCGAAGAGATGCTCCAAAAGTTCCAATCTTTGCCCTAGCGAACAAACAGGACAAATCCAACGCCATGAGGCCTGAAGTCGTACAGAAGATCCTAGGAGTGCCGACCTTTCCCATGGTCGCGATAGATAAGAGCAGACGGGATGAGATGCTGAGAATACTCATGAATGCAGCAGCACAGTACATAGGAGTTGCACTACCCGATCTCCCCGTTTCTGAGCTACTTCGTTTCACAGAGATACGGGAAGACGCCGAAGTGGAAGAAGAAGTCGAGGAAGAAGCGGACGAAGACGAAGAGGAGTACGTGTACGTTGACGAAGAAGGAAGAGTAATAGAAGATATTGAAGACTATGAGATAATCAAGGAAGAAGCAACTGAGGAGATTGAATCTATCGAGGTCACCTCCGAAGAGTTGGTTGCGCCCGAACCCGAAGAAGTGCCCTTTGATGTAGAAATTGAGGAAGGGGCCCCAGATACTGCAGAAGAGATTGAAGCAGAAGTGGACGAGTTGCCAGACGAACCTGAGGCAGTTGAAGTTGAAGATACCGCGGGAATCGAAGAACCTGTGATAGAGGTTGTTTCACCATCCACAGACGAAGAAGCAATTGCGTTCGATGTAACAACATCTTCCCCGGGAGAAGTAGACGTTGTGGTTCCCATTGTAGTCGAGTCCGAACCACTTCAGGAGGAGCCAGAGGTTCTGGAAACCCCTGAAGAAGTTGATGGGGCTGTTCGGATTGCTATTGATTTGATCTCTGATGCTCTTGACGCTGATGACTTTGTAGCCGCCGAGATCGAGTCAGCGTCCGACGCAGAACTCGAGCATGCCCTTGAAGCATTCTCTTGCGATGAAACCGTACCCTGCGAGGGTGAGGAAATATCACCTTCCGAGGTCGGTGAAGAAGTTCTCTCCGAGTTGGATTCAATTCTAGGAGCTTTGGACTCACTCTCGACTACGGTTGGAGATCCAGTCGAGGATGAAACAGCACCAGACGACCAAGGTCCTCTGACCATTGAAGATCTGATTCCTGCTCTTGATTACGATGCCGTTGAAGAAGCAACAGAAGAGGAAACGGTTTCCATTGTCATCGAGGAGTTTTCGGATGATATTCCGTTTGACGACGAGCCCATTGAGGAATCGGAATCCGATGGTATTAAGGAATCCAAAGAGGACAGTCCTGATTCGGAGGAACCCAACACACCTACTGATGAAGAAGAGCCAGCCGTATCGGAAGAAATCACAACTGAACAAGATGAGGAACACACTGAGAACCAAGAGGAAGATGAAATCGAAGAAACAGATTCGGACTCACCTGACGAACTCCCCTCTTGAGAAGACTTGGACTAGCCTCTCGAGCTGAGAAACCTACAAAGTGCTGTTACGGAAGTTTCATTTGGTAGTACACAGGCATTGACATCAGGTTATACCTTTGAAGCTAAATGAGGTTGAAGCTGGAAAGCCATTGCCAGAGATTGTTGTTAGAGTAGTTTCGGTTGCGCCATCGAGAATAGTTACAACAAGAAGTGGGCGGAAGACTCAGCTTCGAGAGGTTCTTGTGGCTGACGAAACTGGTACAGTAATCTTGTCGCTTTGGGGGTTTGGTGAGGTTCAAGGCGTTTCGGCTGGCAAGATAATCAAGATAATCGACGGATGGGCTAAGGAGTGGCAGGGCAAGATACAACTCTCACTTGGTCGCTCTGGCAGGATTGAAGAGCTAGATGACGATGACTTGCTTCCTCCACTCACGGAGCTAGGTATTCAACATGGAACAACAGATAGACATTAGTTGACTGTCCATGAAAGGCTGCAAGTGATCTAAGATGGTGCTAGCATACATAAGCGGTCCTATAGTGCATGGATGCCTTCGCAAGGATGACTTCTACGCATGTGCAGTTACCGCCTTAGAGAAAATGGGAGTTGAGGTGTTTGCTCCACAATTTCTTTCTAACCGCGGCCCAGAGGAGGTATACAAAAGAGACATCGAGAAAGTTCGAGAAAGCGACTTCTTAGTAGCTGAGGTTTCAGACCCCTCACTTGGAGTTGGAATGGAGTTGATGCTTGCAATAGAGCTCTCTAAACCAATCCTTCTCTTCCGCCACAAGAATGCTAGACCGCTCTCGTTCATGGTCCGTGGTGCTCCCGGCAACGTTCTCTTTGAGTATTCCTCGATTGAAGAGGCTGATTCCATCCTACGTGGGATTGAGATAGACCGTCTCATTCTTCGGAAATGCAACTCTTGTTCGTCTAACGTGGCAGTAGAACTGGAAGGTTCAACTCGCTGTGTAGGCTGCAGTACGACAAACAAATGAGATTGGAGATGTCCGACATGCAAGAGGAGTCTGAGAAGGCGTCTGGAAACGGCGCTAGCGTGATCCTCCTGCTCTTCATTGCAATCGCAATGGTGTCCAGCGGTAGTATTCTGATAAAACTGAGCCAGTCTCCGAAGCTTGTTGTCGTTTTCTGGAGGACTTTCTATGGAGCCATTGTCATGGCCACCCTGGGTGCATTTCGAGGGAATTTGGGTGAGTATCGCAGTCCAGTCATTCGTCAGAACTGGAAATGGCTCATAGCAGTCGGAGTTCTACTCTCACTTCACTTCGCCACTTGGTTCGAATCACTCAACTATACGACAATTGCTGCAAGCGTTGCACTAGTCAATCTATCTCCCATATTCACAGCAATCTTGTCAACAATCGTGCTTGGCGAAGCCCTGAGAAAGAAGTCTTGGGTGGGCGTCGCGGTGGCAGTCCTAGGCGCAGCTCTGCTTGGTTGGAACGATTTGGTTTCACAAGGACCCGAAGCATTGACCGGCGACTTACTTGCGCTGGCAGGGGCGGTCTTCTTGGCTCTCTACTTCATTGGGGGCCGTAGGTTTGCGAAAGGACTCCCAATCACGGTCTACACATCCGCAATCTATGCAGTTGCAGCAGGGGCAACCCTAGTTCTCTGTATGGTGTTTGGTTACAACGTCTTAGTCTTTGAAACACGTGAAGTTCTCTTGTTCCTCGCCCTTGCAATATTCCCTACTGCATTAGGACACTCTGTTCTCAACTACCTTCTCACAAAAGTCCCGGCTTATGTGGTGTCGTCTGCAGCGTTAGGAGAACCAATCGGGGCAACGATTCTGGCAATACTGATTTTCGGGCCTGTAGAGATTCCCACAACGCTCACTTGGATTGGTTTTGCAGTCATACTTCTTGGCGTTGCTCTCATCCTTGCAGACTCGGCATCGAGAGAAACGCGTACGCCTTTACCCCTTGATGACGCCAATCGGTCTCAATCTAATGGCCTTAGTAGCGATACCGACCTCGTCTGACACCCTGACAACTTCGTCAACATCCTTGTATGCCCCTGGTGCTTCTTCGGCAAGTACTATGCCTTTTGTAGCCCTGACAAGTATTCCTTGACTGGCCAACGTGGTCTGAATCTCTTTTCCGAAGAATTTCCTCTTAGCAGCTGTCCTGCTCATGAATCTCCCAGCACCATGGGCAGTTGAACCAAATGTGAGGTCCATTCCTTTCTCATTGCCAACTAAGATGTATGAGGAAGTCCCCATCGTTCCGGGGATTAGCACGGGCTGGCCGATGTTCTTGTACTTACTTGGAACCTCCGGATGCATTGGTGGAAACGCCCGTGTGGCGCCCTTTCTATGTACAACCACCTTTCTTCTCTTTCCATCTATATCGTGTTCCTCGACCTTACCCATGTTATGTGCGATATCATAGATAAGATGCATGTCAAGATCCTCCGCCGATTGGCCCAGGATCTTCGAGAATGTTGCTCGGGTCCAGTGCATCATTGATTGTCTGTTTGCGAAGGCATAGTTCGCCGCAGCGCTCATTGCACCGAGGTACGCTTGACCTTCCGGTGACGTTGTAGGCGCACAGCATAGTTCTCGATCTGGTACCTCTATATTGTATTTCCGCATCGCCTGGGTCATAGTCTTGATGTAATCGCTACAGACCTGATGTCCTAGACCTCTCGAGCCACTATGAATCATCACAGTGACCTGTCCCTCATTTGTAATTCCCATTGCCTTAGCGGCTTCTTCATCATAGATTTGATCTACCATCTGAATCTCCAAGAAGTGGTTCCCAGAGCCGAGAGTTCCAACCTGTTTCATTCCTCTCTGTTTGGCATGATGTGATACTTTGGAAGGATCTGCATACTCTATGCAACCCCCTGCCTCTTGATGGGCAAGGTCTTCTTCCCATCCGTAGCCATTCTCTACAGCCCACGCTGCTCCGCCATTTAGAACGTCATCTATTTGACGCTTTCCAGTCAGCTGGATTCTTCCACTTCGCCCTACACCTGTTGGGACATCCATGAAGAGCTGGTCAATCAAATCTTTGATTCTCGGTCTGACATCCTTCTCGTCCAAGTTCGTGCTCAGTACCCTCACACCACAGTTGATATCATATCCTACTCCACCTGGAGAGATCACTCCATTTTCATAGTCCATAGCTGCAACTCCGCCAATCGGGAAGCCATAGCCTTGATGCCCATCTGGAAGAATAATGCTGTGAGAGTAGATGCCTGGTAAGCACGCTGCATTTACTCCCTGTTGGAAAGTCTTGTCTTGTCGCATCTTCTTGACAAGTGCGTCCGAGGCGTAGATTTTCACCGGCACCTTCATACACTGTTGAGTGCCCATGGGGATCTCGTGGATGTTCTGAGATATCCTTTTGATGTTCAAACTGAGCCGCTCCTTGGTTCGAGTTATCAGACCTTCGCGTAGACCTGCTATAAGGCTTGTGAAGCATATCTAACATGACTCTTTATTACACGCCAAGTCTCCATCAATCTCGGGTCGATGACCCTACACAGAGAAGGAGGTTATTTCACCAAGGTGTCCAATATTCGTCTCACCACAATGGTAACAAGCCATGGCTGAAGTTGCAAGGTCAAACAGGATGACCTAGTCCGCCTTTTGCAGACAGCAGGTCTCATGTCATCTGATGTTGTATGTTCAGGTGAGTATGGCGATGATGCTGTCGTCCGTATCATCAATGATGAACTGGCTATTGTGGAGAATGTTGATATCTTCACTCCTATCCATGATGACCCGCACATCCAAGGCAAGATTGTGGCATGCAATGCCACCAACGATGTCTTCGCTATGGGCTCCACCGACATTATCTCACTGCAGGCATTCCTTGCCTATCCTAAGGACCTGCCTGAGGAGATTGCTGCTGGTGTCCTTAGAGGAATGTGCGATTTCATGGAACCGCTCGGTTCAACTGTGACTGGTGGACAGACAATACAGAACCCCGTGCCAGTTTTCGGAGGTATCTGTCTTGGTTATGCCCATCCTGACGATGTTGTCTATTCCCGTGGTGCACAAGTTGGTGATTCCGTGCTGCTAACGAAGCCACTTGGAATACAATCTGCAATGAGATCCTACAGAGATCTCAGAGATGAGCGTCGTACTGCACTGCTGGAGCGATTTGAGGAATCTGATCTGCTCAAGATGCAAGAGTATGCCGTAAATGTCATGACTCAGAGTAACCTAGAGGTTGCTCAAGCTATGAGAACGGTTGGAGTTCACGCGGCTACCGACGTCACCGGTTTTGGGATTACAGGTCACGCAGGCAACGTTGCGGCTCTGAGTGGAGTTGATGTCGTGATTGACTCCCTTCCAGTGATTGGTGGCACCGTGGAGCTCGCGCGTTTCTTCGGGCATAAGCTCTCAGAAGGGCTTGGCGCGGAAACAGCTGGCGGGATGTTGGTCTTTCTTGAATCTGAGAAGGCGGATGACTTCCATCAGCTACTTGACAGGAAGCGCCTTCCCTGTTGGACCATTGGAACCGTAAAATCATCCAAGGCAATTCCTTCCGCCTACTTGGCGGATGGTGTTCAGTTTATTGAAGCCGAGTTCCCATGAAGTCCATCGAAACCTACTAGGAAGAATGGACTGAGGATTGCCGCCGCAAGCGGCCGGTTTCTTCTTGTTTCTCCGAAAATCAGCTCATGTAGCATGTGGTTTCGCGCTTAATCTCGAATGCCCCTGCTGCTCTATTCCAATGGGTGATAGAGTTTATCGATCAGTTCTGAGATTCCTTTCAATGACGAGATATCCATTTCAGGGTCGATGAACTTGCGGAGTTCTATCAACTCTGTTTCTATGTCTTCATGGAATAACCAGAACTCATGACCTATGCGATTCTTCGATTCGGCCACTGTCGTTTTTCTCCAATATAATCCCCGTCATAATGTACGTGTCTTGACAATGTAACATCTATGATGCGCGTGTGAAATACCCTCGAAACTCGCTCTATTCCAACCAAGATTGAATGGGAATAGCACGGCAAATCATTTAACAACTGGGTTTGTACTGAGAACTTAGGCGCTTCAAGCCGAATAAAACAGGTGCACACACATGAAGGTCGTTGTGACTGGTCCATATTCTGCAGGAAAATCCAAAATAATCCATCACATAACTAATGGTGCTTGCATTAACGTGGAGCGAAATGGCACAACAATCGCAATGGACCACGGTCTCGCAGATCTTGACGGACTGAAGGTCTTTCTATTTGGAACGCCTGGCCTGCTGAGATTCAGAACAATGCGAAAGATCTTGAGTGAAGGTGCCGATGGAATCATCTTCGTTGTTGACTCCGTCGACCCTGAGTCGGATGCCCGTGCGAAGTTATTCTTCAGAGAAATTGCCTTCTTTCTTCCTGGAGTGCCATGTATAGTGGCGGCCAACAAACAAGACTTGGAGGCTTCACGGCCAGTTGATCTTCTGAGAAAAAGTATGCCATTTCTAGCTGGGTTGCCTGTGATTCCTTGCTCGGCGGAAACCGGAATGAATATTGACAGTATGGTTCGCACCTTACTATACTTGACAATGATGCAGTGGAGTTCTGTATTCAGCAAACTTGCCGAGTACAGTGGAAACAGTGATGGACTAAGTAAGATGATGGATGATCTTAACATACCGCGCGAACAGGCTGTAGGTTATCTTCGACGTTTCGAGCTAAGGAAACTTGTTGAAGTCGACGTTGGCGATGAACGCTTCGTCGTCAGGGAAGCAGTAAAACCGCTATTGGAAGACCCTGTGCTTGTGATGAGAAAATAGCCGCCATTGAGAAAGAATCAAAAGCATGATGACGCGGACCACGAGTCAGATATCTTGGTATGGTGACCTTGTTGAGCGAAGAAGAACCCAATGTTGAGGATATGGATCCTGCTCTTCTGATAGAACAGGCTGCGGCCGCAGAGAGTGAGGGCGAGGCAGAGATTGCGGCTAGAATATACAACGCCGCCGGCAACATCTACATGTCCGTTGAAGAGTTTGCTGAAGCTCTCACCTGTTTTGAGAAGTCCCTTGAGATTTTCAAGAAGCTTGACGACGAGGGCGGAATAAGCGATACAATGTATAACCTTGGTGTAGCTCAAATCAATCTGGAACACTGGGATGAGGCTATTACATCCTGTGAAACCGCCATGACGATATTCGAGAAGATTGGTAACAAGGATGGCGCAGCCGATGCATTGTATGGAATTGCTTTGGCAAATCTGGGAAAGGGTGACTTCGAAACAGCAATGGTCGTTTTCCTAAAAGCGCAGAAAGCATACAAGGCAGTAGACAATCAACAAGGAATCGCGGTATCACTCATGGATATCGGGAATGCTCATCAGGAACAACAGAATACTGAACTGGCTGAAAAGACATTCAAGAAGGCTCTCAAGCTCTATCGTGAGTTGGATGATAAGGCTGGTATAGCAGACGCACTATCAGTCCTCGGAGAGATAGCTGAAGATCGCGGTGACCTTCGACGTGCGGCAGAGAATTTCGTTGAGGCTGCACAGAATTACATGGAGGCCGAGATATTTGAGATATCCCGAGAGGTCATTGAACGCGCTGAGCAGATGATGTGGGATGTTCCAAAGGCGACAAGACGACGCTTAAGGCCCACCATAGACGATATCATTGATGCGCTCCCAAAGCAAGCCGAAGTAAGCGATGAGGACTCGGACGACGACGAACTTGATGACCTCTGATGGAACCGGCCCTTTGCTGAATCTTCCAACGCATAGTTTTATCCGCGAAAGCTCTATTACATCGGAACTAGGTGTATTCATAGCTTTATCGGAGTTGTGTCTCTTTGAAAGCCGTAGCCAAGATATGTACCACACTCCTGTTCGTGAGCCTTCTTTCTGTTCCTATCATGCTTATTTCAGGAGATCAGATGACTGTTGAAATGCTCGTAAATCCAGTCCTGGATTCTACTCAAATCATTGCACTGATTCAGAACGATTCAGCTTTGGTTCCACTTCAGCGTGCCGCATTTATCGCACACGATTCTGACTCGTATATCGATGATTTCGCTTACATGGCTGCCGTACCCACCGGGGTCTTCAGTCACTCTGGAACGAGGTATGTTTCTCCAGTCATTTTTGTTTCTGGGTCCGAAAGCGAACAATGGTTGGTTGAAGATTGGGCTGAGTATCTAAATGCAGATGGTGGTGTGACTCAAGCAATCAGCGTTGGTGATATTCACGAATCAACTCTGCTGGAAATCCAAGAAACACTTGGAACTCGAGTCTATCCAAGAATAACCGGCACGACTCCTGCCGATATTGCGGCCAAGCTAGCTGTGTCGGAATGGAGCAGCACTGACACAGTAGTACTCGCCCTAGCAGAGACCGACTTCGAAGAGCCCAGTTTAACAGAAGGCTCATTTGACTATCAGTTCCTGAATCGTGCGACAGACAGCAGTGAATTCCTGACGAGTATTACGTCCGACTCTCCTCATAGCATCGACTTTGCCCCACCATCATGGGCGGGCTGGATTGAAGGATCTTTCAACTGGACTGGTCCAGAGATTATGACACATACACTTGTTGACCCATTCGGCAACGTTGTGGATTACTCGGTGTATGTCCAGATTCTCAGAGAGCGAAGTACTTCAAGCGTGCCCAGTCCAATGCCGCTTCTCTTCTGGATCCCAAGGACATCAAATGGAACTTGGTCCATGGTCATTGATCCTGTGACAGTTGTAACAGACGATATTGAAGTTGATTACACGCTCACTTATCATCCAGGTTTCAGCCGTACAATAGATGTTCCTGCCAGTGCCAACTGGCTCAACGTGAGTCTCTCTTGGGACAATGCAGCCACTGACCTGAACTTGGCTCTGATTGATCCTGATGGAAGGCTTGCCTTCTGGGCACCAATTGGTAGCCCCCTCTCACAGCCAGGTGGGGAATCGATAGAGTTTCCATATCCCATGGCTGGTGAATGGACAGTAGTTGCTGCTTGGCTGGATGCCTCAGCAGAACAGAACAATGTCGATTTGGACTGGAGCATATCTACAATCGCGGACGACATACAATACTACCTTGAGTCTGCATCCAATGGTGCAGTCTTAGCCTCGTTGCTCAATGTTCCATTGCTCTATGTTACTGAAACTGAAATACCCCAGATTACTCAGTGGGCAATCAACCGTCTAGGTGCCTCGAATCTTATCTTGGTCGACCCGGGAGCGCTCCAGTCCTCATCTCTCACGACTGCGCTTTCTAGTTTGGGGCTATTTGTCAACATCAGCACATACCCCGGGATGACGAGTATGATTAGAGCTCTTTCTGGAGAGAACGACATTGTTGTCACCCTACCTATCGGTGATGGAAAGGAATTCTTTGGCCCTGCAACTTACTCCGGTGCTTTCCATGGCGCTCCTGTGTTCTCTCTCTGTGGGGATGACAACGTCGTGCCCACACGCGCGAGCGAAACGTGGGCGCCTTATCTCATTGGTCCTGAAATAGAGATATACATCACGAGTCGTTATACTACTAGAACTGAGAACGGATGGTATGATGAACGAATTCCAAACAAATACTCTATGATGGAGTCAGCTGATGAATTCACGTCTTTTGTCACAGATAGAGGTGCGTACAATGCATCAGCCACGCAATCGGTTGTCGTTGTTTCGCCAGTTGATATCCTCAAGGTAAGTTTCGATAGATCCCTGCAGAGTCACTTCTCCCCGGGGCGAATTCCTTCGAATGACCCCGCCATGGCTTCAGTGATGATTAATCGGGGTTCGTTACATCGTTTTCTCTATCTCACCGCTGATGCTCGAGACAGTACATTACTGACTCTGTATGCTTACACCTACGGGGGCATAGCTGTTGATAATGATCTAAATGCCCATCAGATATACCAGATTGAGCAGATTGAGAACCCATTAGAAGCCGCTGGATTCACCATCGAACCACATATCGGTCGAGCCGCTGTCTTCAGCACTCTTGCCTCTCAGGTCGCATTCTGGTCTATGAGCACACACGGTACTCTGACGGAACTCCCTACAGATCCTCCGCTTCGGCCAAATGGCCCGGGTATGTTCTCCCTGAGGGACACTGACTTATCCTACGGAATGGAAACAGCAACCGAACGAGACCACGATCCGCCTGGTTCTGTCGGGCCGGATGGTCTTGTCAATCCAGTTCTGTATTCAGAAAATTCACATCACATTCTAGTGACAACCGCCGAGCTAGATGCATCTCTTGGTAACATTGGTTCTCCGATAGTCCACATAACGGCGTGCTTGCTGGGCGGGTCAAGGATGCCAGAGATGCTGATGGAACATGGGGCCGTGGGAGTAATGGCCGCCCCTCGGACAGTCTACTTCAGAGCTGCAGGACTACTCTCCATCTTCTTTACTGAGGAGCTTGCAGCGGGTAACTCGACGGGGACATCACTAAACTATGCTCTCACGTCCGTATCTGCCGACTACACAGATCCGATTGTCGGACGCGATCCCCAAGACTATGCCAACCAACAGGTTCTCTACGGAGACCCTGAAGTGCACCTGTATTATGATACCACATCCCCTCGAATCCCTGGAGTGGATCCTACAACCACCTCATTTGACCAACATATTCCCGGTCGGGGTGTGATTGCAGTTGCAGGGCTTGGATCATCAAGCTATCTACCGTCTGCACTTTCTAGTATCGGGATTGAATTCGACTACTATGAGACTTCAAACTACTCGGACTTCTCAGAGATTCTCTCCCTTCGCAGGACTGTGCTTGTAGAGCCGGGAGTTCTCTCAACTCTTCAGGCTGACTTGAGCTCGGATCAAGCAAATCTTGAGAGATTCGTGAATGACGGTGGCTCCATTGTGCTGCTTGGTGTTTCAGGCAATTTAAGTTGGTTTCCATGGCCACTAACCCATGATAGCTCATCAACTGGGTCTGAGATTGTTATCGATGATTCAGACCATCCACTGGTAACGGTGCCAAACATCTTAGGTTCCATCGTAGGATATGAAGGTCACTTCTCCTCAGTCTGGAGCAACTTCTCAGTTATTGCTACTGATGACTCATCAAATCCTGTAATTGTGGCCGGGGCTATCGGCTCAGGGAAGGTGGCTGTGACAACCACACACCCTACAGGACTAGAACAGAGCCTTACTCTCAGTAATGCCGTCAGGTGGAGCGAAGAACCATCCTTGATTCTGAAAAACGCCCGCCTCAGCCAAGTAATAATCTGGGAGGGGGACTATGTTGGCATTACACTTGAGATTAAGGACCTCTATGCTGAGAATGTATTGGGCATAGAAATCGAGGTATGGCTTAACTCGACCTCGGTTACCGCAACGCAAGATGAGCCAGGAGTGTTTACTATCGACCTTGATGGGGATTGGACTACCGGTAGGACCGGCACATTCAACCTCTTGATACATGCTTGGCGCGAGGGCTATGACACGCTCACCTTAGAGATTCCTGGTTTCATATACATTCGACCTTCTCCATTGCCTCTCCTTTTGGTGGGCGGAGGAGTCCTTGCTACAATTGTAATCGGATACGTATACATGAAGCGTCGTCGTGGCGAGAGTATATTCTCTCGTGATCGCGGTCGTAAGGACGGTCGTTTTCGTGACAAGTCTGAGGAAGAACGAAGGACACGACGCGAGAAAGACGAGCGGTTCGATGCTCGAGAAGTGTTTGATGTCTGATGTGCGAATGCGCAAAACATGCACATTCTTGCCTATGTGGACAGAATAGCTTTAAATCCGCCCAGCGAAACCTACAGCCCGTTTCACGAGACTAGAGGGTGAATCCATGTCCAGCCGTGTAGACAAAATCAACTCGACAATCCGCGACTTTGAAACAGTGCCGGGTGTAGAAGGTGCAGCGCTCGTATCATTGGATGGCTTAATGATTTCTTCGGCACTACCTGAGAGTGAACAGGACCGAGTTGCAGCAATCAGTGCCGCGATGCTTTCTCTGGGTGAGAAGGCAACATCTGAGCTCGAGCGCGGCAATCTCTTGGAAATCTACGTTAAGGGTGACAGAGGCTACACACTCATGACCTCCGTGGGCGACACTGCCTTGTTACTTGTTCTCGCAAAGGTTGATGCACAGTTAGGATTGATATTCGTCGATATGAAGCGAATGGCCGGAATCCTTGAAGAGATCCTGTAAGCTGCCTGGGCTTCTCATGCTATTAATCGGCTATCTATTACTTAAGACCTACAATTGCATCTACAATATGCTTAGAGACTTCTCGCTTTGACTTTAGAGCCACTTTTTCGATTAGCCCCTCTGGACCAACAATAAGCACTTCATTAGTTTCGGTTCCAAATGCGACTCCTGCTCTCTGAGAGTCATTAGCCACCACAATGTTGCATATCCCTGCATCAATCTTCGAACGCGCTCTTTTTTCTAGGTCCTCGTCCGTAACTCCTGCCTCAACTTTGAATCCAACAATCATAAGGTCAGGATGCTTCTTTCGCACCTCTTCGATTATCTTCTTCGTTGGCACTAAGTCGACAGTAAGTTTCTTGCTGCCAGAAGCAATCTTCTCTTCCTGCTTCTCGGTGGGAACATAGTCTAGCACTGCCGCTGAAGAGATGAATGCTCTGGGTGCTTTCTTCGAAACTGCACTTAGTGCTACCTTAAGCATATCCTCGGATGTTTCAACCCTGACTACGTCGATGCCATGTGGGACTTTCTCAGAAGATGGTCCAAGGATAAGCGTCACTGATGCTCCCCGTGACATCAGTTCCATTGCCATGGCGATTCCCATCTTTCCAGTTGATGGGTTTGTTATGAACCTGACACGATCAATCCAGCCCCTAGTTGGTCCTGCTGTCAAAACGAAGTGTTGGCCCTGTAGATCCTTGGGGCCAAAATGACCAATCACTCTCTCGATGATTGCTACCGCATTCGGGATTTTCGCCTTTGCTTCTTCAAGGCGTGGTGACATCACATCAACTCCAATCTCTCGAAGTCTTTCTATGTTTGATATCACGGCAGGGTGGTCATACATCGACTCGTGCATGGCTGGAACAACAACAACAGGGATGCCAGCTCCAATACCTGAAGAAACGGTGGTTGTGACGGGCGTGTCATCAATGCCGTTGGCAATCTTGCCTATTGTGTTGGCAGTTGCGGGAGCAATCAAGATGAGGTCAACATGATTGTCGTGCTTACCTGCAAGCGTAACGTGCTCTATCTGTCCCGTAAGCTCAGTTATGACTGGATTTCCTGTAGCCCACTCCATTAAGTACGCATGGATAATCTTCTGTGCCATCTTTGTCATGATTACGAAGACCTCAGCGCCATGGCGCATCAGGCCGCGCGCTATAGCAGCACACTCTACGGCTCCGACGCTACCTGTTATGCATAGGGCAATGCGTCGGTTATCGAGCAAGCTACTGAGACTTCCCTTGATGAGCTTCGAGGTATGTTCCATCAGTCTGTCACCCACTCACATCATCTCGCATTCTTGATAATAATCTATTTGAGGGGAGTTTAGCTTCATTGCGGTAGATAGACCTCCATCATGGGCTGTCTAACCTACTCCAATATTATGCGAAGGATATATGAGTGAGGAAGGAATTGGAAGTCTGCCTTTGACGGGCGGCCTAGAGGTAAAGCCGTTTATCTACGCGATTGCGCGCTATGCCCGGTCCCTCGTCTACAAACAATCTCGAGATTATGAATGACCTTGACATAACATGGAGGGCACGGAAACTTGACTGACACATCCGATTTGGACTCAATTCTCAGTAAATTCCAAACTGAGAAGAGGGCCCGTTTCCAGGCCTATCATCGGGTGATTTCGGGTTTTGACGCACCTGGTCAGTCACTGTTTGTTGTAGACAGCGATAAGGAGGTTGACACCTTCCTTCGTGACTTCAACGAGCTCATGGAGGCCATGGGGAAAAAGGAGCCCAACTCGCGAGAACTTCCATACTACGTTGTAAGGATAGGCTATGATGGTGACATGCTAGATGATATGTTCAGACTTACTGTGTCGGATGCAGCAAAACACTTCGAGCCTGCAAAGATGGACCCCAATGCATTATACTCCAAACAGGCCATCTTCCAGCATCTCTACGACATCATCACGAAAGACAAGTTTGTGATTTTCCATATTACGGAGTTTCCTCTTGCATACTACTTCGAAACAGCCGTGGTTGTTGATGTGGAGTCCCTCTCGGATGTCCTAGATCCCACTGTTCACGAGGAAACGATAACTAGGTATCTCAACGACCTGCGCGAACAAGGGGCGGAGGAGCACAGGAAGACATACTCGTTCTTCTACAGAATCAGTACATCTCTCCTGATGGAGCTCTCTAACGTATTCCTTGTAGTTCCCACGGCCAATATGAGCAGACATCTGGTCGTGACCTCTTGGCGAACGCAGACTCTTCTTCTTGGTTTCAGCCCTCTTACTTGGTCTTCTGGCAGCTTCTCTATGTACGATCTCAGTGGTCGCGACATCGATGCCAGGTGGGCATATCCGTGCGATTCCTCCACTGACCCTCGCGTTAAACAATACACCAGTCTTGTACCCATTGAGAAGTAAGCCTCACTACAGAAGAAATATATTTTTCCTATACATGAATATGTCAAATACATTTACGTATGAATTACTTTATACGTGGGAATTCAGAGATGTGTTTGACCAGCACATTGACTGAAGATGTTAGAAGGGCCAGCGCGTTTGTGCCCGGACATATCACAGGAATGTTCAGAATCTTTGACACGTATGAGGACCCTCTTCGGAGGGGATCGACGGGTGCTGGTTTCGCAGTGACTGCAGGTACACACACTGAGATTAAGCTTGTACCGAGCTCTACTCTTGAGATAGAGGTGGAATACAACAACAAGCGCATCGATGCTCCAGTAACACAAGCGGTGATACGGCTGATGGCTAACGACTCCGGAGAACAATTCAAGGCATTTGTTCAGCACGACTCTTCCCTGCCGATTGGCGTGGGCTTTGGAGCGTCTGGTGCTGGTGCTCTTGGCTGTGCGCTGGCTTTGGGTCAAGTACTCAATGACCCGATAGGTCCCGATTTGGCCGCTAGATTCGCTCATGTTGCAGAGGTTACAAATCAAACAGGCCTTGGTGACGTTATTGCACAGACTGTCGGTGGAGTTGAGATTCGAATGAAATCCGGTGGACCCGGATTCGGTGAAATCCTCAATGTTCCTTTGTCACAATCAGATACCGTTATTTTGGCCGGCTCTCCTGGGTTGGAAACCCGTGAAGTGTTGACTGATCCGGTGTGGAGGTCACGAATCAATCAGGCTGGGGATCATCATATCCAGGACCTTCTTAGCGACCCCACTTTTGAGGCGTTTATTTCGTGCTCACGCGCATTCGCTGAAGAAATTGACCTGATGCCTGAGAGAGTGCAGATAGCACTGCATGATTTAGATGCTCATTCCTTGACACAATCAAGCATGGTGATGTTGGGTGATTCAGTGTACTGTTTCTGTGAGGACTCGCAGAAGAACACAGCAATTGAAGTATTGACAAGACACTGGAAGGAGTCGGACGTACTCGTTACATCTGTATCTTCCATAGGTGGGAGGGTAGTGTAGCATTGAGTATTGAGATACCTCCTGACCATCCTCGGCGCATTTCTCTTGAGACTCGTGAGATGATCATAGAGGGTCATCAGAAGCACATTGTTGCCACTGCAGGATTACTTGCGCACGGTCGCGGTGAAGCATTTGACTACTTTATTGGTGAAACAACAACCGAACAATCAAGGCATGCAGTTAGAGCCGCAGTTGCTGCTATGCTCACTGCGGAACACCCCGTGATTAGCGTGAATGGAAATGTCTGTGCGTTAGTTCCAGAAGCCCTCGTTCAGCTTTCCGAGTTGACTAGTGCGCCTCTTGAAATCAACCTCTTTTACTATCGGAAAGAAAGAGAGGACGCAATCCTGAAGGTACTTCGAGATGCTGGAGCAAAGGAAGTTCTTGGAACGCATGATAGGCCCTCAGAAACAATTCCCGAATTATCCAGTAATAGAAGAAAGGTTGATCCTGATGGAATCGGTCGTGCTGACGTGGTTGTCGTACCTCTGGAGGATGGGGACCGCACCGAGGCACTCAGGAAGATGGGAAAGTACGTGATTACTATTGACCTGAATCCGATGAGTCGAACATCAGTTCATTCGAACATCACCATTGTGGACAACATTGTCCGTTGCACACCACTGATGGTGGAATTTGCAAAGGAACTCAGAACAGAGTCGAAAGAAGATCTGCGCGACATCGTTCAAGCTTTTAACAATGAGAAGAATCTCGGCAAATCACTAGAGATTATCGTGAACCATCTGAAGGCCAAAGTCGTCGAAGACATAGGAGGCAGCTTGGAGCAATGAGGATTGTTATTATGGGGTCTGGCGCTATTGGGTGCCTATACGGCGGATTATTGAGCCAAATCGGTGAAAACGATGTCACACTGGTCGGACGGCCTCTACACGTAGATGCCATAAAAACCAATGGACTTGTTATGAAGGGAGTCTATGATGACCATGTGGTTGACATCAAGGCTACTGCTAATCCAAAAGAGATTGAGAGCGCAGATCTTGTAATCATCACAACCAAGAGTTATGATACTTCAGATGCAGCAGAAAGCATTCGACATCTTGCCGACGGTGGAACCCCTATCGCTCTCATTCAGAACGGGCTTGGCACATCCACTCTCATTTCTTCTCTATTAGGGACAAAGAAGGTCGTGAGAGCTACTACTTGTGTTGGAGCAATAATGACTGGTCCCGGTGAAGTTACTGCTACAGGAAAAGGGCTCACAGAGATTGGCAGCCACTTCTCTGGAAATGAGGACCTAGTTGACGAGATTAGCAAGATTCTCTCGATAGCAGGCTTTGACGTAAAAGCCTCCGACAACATTGAGGGTGTTGTGTGGACCAAGACCATTGTCAATTGTGGCCTCAATCCTGTTGCTGCGTTGACCGGGTTAAAAAACGGTGAGATTCACTCCAACATGGGCTTACGTGCTCTTGTGATTAGACTTGTAGAAGAAGCAGCGCGCGTGGCAGCCGCTCTTGATGTTCATCTTAGTACAGATGATCCGGTTCGGTATACACTTGGTACAGCAAAGGCAACCTCAGAGAACATGAACTCAATGCTGCAAGACGTCCGTTCATGCAAGAGAACTGAGATAGATGCGATAACTGGTGAAGTCCTCAGAATCGCACGAGAGCTTGGAATTGACCTTCCATTCAACGAGTCGGTCTATGCATTGATCAAGGCTCTCGAGGCCAAGCGCCTAGAATCACATGACCCAAGCAGTGGAATCCCCTGGATGAGTTCTGATGATTTAATGCATGCTCTATCTACACTCTAAACATGCTTCTGGCCATCTCATAAGACGACCGAGCCGAACTCGTTGCGTTATGTCTAATCATACCCATGTGTCCTGGTATGGCGACATTGAAATCCATCTCAGAGATTCTCTTCAGTGACTTGACGAGCTTCTTCGGGTCTCCAGTTGGAAAGTCAACCCGACCGAAGCTACCTCCAGCGAATAGAGTATCCCCTGTAACAAGAATCCCAAAATCATCAATGCCTAGGCAGATGCTGCCACTGGAATGACCCGGTGTGCTGTACACCTTCAGCTTGATACTACCCAAGTCTATGACATCTCCTTCTTCTAGGACTCTATCAATATGGATAGGTGGCAGGTTTGCTCCAAACGTGTTGGCTAAAGTCAGTGACATGTCGCCCGAATTGACTTTCTCTGCCTCTGACTTGTGGAGATAGATAACTGGTGAGCTCTCTTTCAGAATTGGTCCAACTCCGCCTATGTGATCTATATGACTGTGGGTCAGGATGACATCAGTTATTCCAGCCAGTGAACAACCAACAGAAGTCAAGTCTTTGTCAAGCCTGTCCGAATACATGCCAGTTCCTGTATCAATGAGTACCTTGTGTTCGTCACAATCAAGGAACACAATGTTAGAGTCGAATGATCTACTAATTAGGACGTGAATTGGCCCTGCAACATTTTCAAACATTAAGTCACCTCAGGTTCTCAACCAGCGTGTCGACCTCTTTATGAGTATTATAGAAGTGGGGTGAAACTCTCAGTCGCCCTTTCCGCGGAGAACAGAATATCCTCTTATCGCGCAGTCGCTTGTTCAGTTCCTCCACGTCACTTGGGGCACATGATACGATTGGCGAGTTATGTTTGGTTCCAAAATCATAGGACTCTACACCAATCTCGCCGAGGCGCGTTCTTAGATAGTCAGCGTTCTCTAGGGCCACGGCTTCACGTGTTTCAGCTGGTATGCTGATGATTGTTTTCAACGATTCACGCATACCTACATAGGGCATAGCGGCTGGGGATCCGACTTGAAACATCCTCGCATCTGGAAGTGGTTCTCTATCTGAATAGCCAAAATCAACGAGGTTCTTGACTCCCCACCACCCAAGGAACTTGGGTTTGAGCTGATCAAGAATGCTCTCTTTTACATAGACATATCCCGCTCCGATTGGACCAAGAAGCCACTTGGCGGCCTGGCCTGCGGCGAAGTCTACGGCTTCATCAACAAGATTGACATTGGCCCATCCTGCGGCTTGAATTATGTCAGAGAAAAGGAAGCCATTGATATCATGCACTGCATCAGCAAGTTCCTTCAGATGCGTACGATAGCCAGAACCGAATTGTACATAGCTCACGGCAACAACTCTTGTCTTCTCATCAATGTGTTCCATGAACATCCCAGGACTTGCTTTGCCATTCTCCGATTTGACCACGCGAAGTTCGACGCCGTACAGATTGCATAGATTCTGCCAAGGGACATAATTGGCTGGGAACTCGAGGTCGCAGATTACAATGTTCGACCCCGACGGATAGTCAATTGCGTGTGCAAAGGAGTTGACACCGGCGGATGTACTTGGAACAAGTGCATACTGCGAATAGTCCCCACCTAGCATCTCTGCAAGGATCACTCGCACTTCTTTGAGGAGGGCAAGTGTTTCAGAAAAGTCGCCTCTCGCATTCACCCTGTTGTCAAGGTACTCCCTAACTGCATCAACCATTGCGACAGGTGGGATTCCCGTTGATGCGTTGTTCAGATATGTCATAGTGCTCAGAGTTGGGAAGTTTTCCTCAACAAACTCATGATTGACACGGTGGACCATAGAGAATCTCAGGATAACTTGACTCTATAAACCTCGTGCATTTTCCCCTAAAGTTTAAGTCATGGAATTGGCACCTTTTCAAACGGAGAGAGGCTTGTCAGTATTCCGTCGCTTAATGAATCGCATCAGAAAACCCAAGAAAAAGGGGAAAGACAGCGAGGCTACTTCAGAAACCACTCTAGAGGATACTAGATTCGACTCTCCTTCTGAAGACACGACTCCACCACCAACGGGATTTGTCGCATCAAGAGCTGTTCCTCAGCCGATGGGAACTCTTGTTGCAGAATCTGACAGATTGATCATGGACCCGACTACGACCAGGGACTTGGCGAAGGCTGCATCTATCTTTCCTCAGGAAACCGCAGAGATTGTACCTGGTAAGGCGCTAAAACGTGATGCAAAGGGTCGCATTCACATCAAGATCGTATTCTATGGCCCCTCCCTATCAGGAAAAACCACGGCACTCCGATGGTTATTCGCCAACGTGCGGTCTCTGACGAAGAGCAGAATTGTTGAGGTTTCAGATGAGTTGGGTCGGACGACTTTCTTTGATTTCGTACCTATCTCTGCAACCGAGAGCATGGTCTTCGATGTCTTCACAGTTGCAGGACAAAGGCGTCATGCTGCAAGCAGGATCACCGTACTTCGGGATGTTGACGGTCTTATTTTCATGGCCGACTCAGCTCCTGAACAGATGAACGAGAACCTTGCGTCTATTCAGGAACTTGAAATCGCCCTTGGCACTGACCGTATGGCCACGATGCCGATTGTGGTAGCTTTGAACAAGAGAGACCTCCCCAACGCACTACCTGCTGAATACATGCTTGAGATGCTTGACCTTCAGGAATACCCCGTATTCGAGACTATTGCCAAGGATGGCAAGAATCTGCTGAGGATGTTCCAACGTATTCTGCGAGATGCGCTGATTTTCAAGGTAGGTCCCTAGGTTTCCTCAATGGGCAATTTTCCGTCCTCTAGCTGCTCAATCAAACTGACTAAATCTTCAATAGCCTCTTCCATGATTGCTTTTCCTTTCTCAGGTGTAGCCTTCGAGGGGTCACCATGCATGGCATAAGGAAGAAGGTCTTCACGATATCCTGCCGACACGATTCTAAACCGTGCTTTGACCTTGGCCGCCTTCGCAGATTTCATATCTACAAACTCAGGGGCCACATGCATCATCTCTGAGGTTTCATCCTCGGCACTATGACCTTCTGGCGTTTCAAGAACAGACGCACGGGCATCCTTGGCGAGCTCACTCCACCAGTTAACGATTATCACGAATCGATCTCCCCGTTTCGTGGCTCTCTTCGCAGCCTGTTGAAGATGAGACACATTGCCACCATGTCCATTCAGTGCCACAATGTACCTGAAGCCATGTCTGAAGATAGCATCCATGATATCGGTGTATGTATTGATCAAATTGACGGGAGCGATTGATACAGTCCCTTCGAACGTATCAAAGGCCCAGCTATCTCCAAACGGCATGACAGGAAGTACAAGTGCCTTGGTTCTATTCGCAATCTGCCTCCCAAGATGATCTGGCAAAATCGAGTCCGTGCCCAATGCAAGATGTAATCCATGTGCCTCTAACGCGCCGGCAATCATCACAGCTACATCTGTTTCTCGAGATGCTTTCATGAATTGCTCATGAGTGAGTTCAGACCATAAAGGCATTTTTTACTCAAGCGCGCTCTAGGTCAGACCCTAATTAATTCTCCGACATATGAATCAAAACACAAGTAAGTTCCAAAACAAGTCAACTCGCGCAGTTCGCAAGCGAAAAGGTAATTAGAACACTGAGGTCAGCGGAGGCCAACTCAATCAATAGCCCCGTGGTGTAGTGGTCAAGCATCGGCGGTTCTGGCCCGCCGGACCTAGGTTCAAATCCTGGCGGGGCTACCATTTCTCTTCTGCCATTCATTCGAGCATCAACTCACTGATTTGTAACCTCTACCGGAGTTTCAAGCTCGATTTTGTCACAATAACATTATTTGGATGACTGCGCGATTAATCGGCAAGGCGGGCGATTTTACCGCTTGCCATCACATTTATAGGCAAAAAATACACTCTATTGTAACGGAGACCAAGGCCCGCACAACTAGGCTCTATGAGCACTGTTGCCTTTGTCTACGTCCCTCCCGGCGGAGATCAACAGTATGCAGGGCCTCTCCACATTGTTTTTCCAACGACAAGCTTCATATCTCGCTAACCCACAATAGACATTGGGATGCTGAGAATGGATACTGAAGAACGTGGCTGGGATGAGTTTTGGGCTGAGCTATTTCGAGTGAAACACAGACGCACCATACAGGGAATCCAAGAATATGATAAGATGGTTGTAGAGTTTTGCGTAAGGGTTCTCGATCTTGAGGACAGTGACAAGATTCTAGACATTGCTTGTGGAGCTGGTGACCATTGTATTGAGTTCGCAAAGAACGGGCTTGTAGTCACTGGATTCGATATCGCTCAGAGCCTGATTGATGTTGCCTTGAAACATACTAAAGACGAAGGAGTGGAAGTCAAGTTCTTCAAAGGTGACATGCGGAAGATTGACTTCGCACACGAGTTCAAAGGTGCAGTTCTACTAAGTCATAGTTTCGGATTCTTCAACCATGAGGAGAATCGTAGGGTATTGCAGGGTTCCTTCGCAGCCCTTGCTGAAGGTGGCAAGCTACTTCTTGACCTCATCAACCCGTACAGAATTCCCACTTTCCAGAAGACTTGGAGCAAGCTTGAGGGCGGGTATCTCCTGAGTGAACCTCATGTTCTTGATGCACAAGCTGGCGTACTTCGTGGTCGTCCGGCGACTTTCATTGACTCGGAGACTGGCAAAATCATCATGATGAATGCTGACGCTCTGTCGAATAATGACATTCGAATGTACACAGCTCTGGAGATTCGTCACATATTGGAAGAAGTCGGCTTCAAGAAAATCGACTTCTATGGCCAGAACAAGCTTCCACGAATGCCCTACACAGTGACTTCTGAGAGAATGGTGGTTGTTGCAGTCAAGTGACCTGCCATGTCCGTGACGAAATTCTTTTAAGAATCCCTCCTAGTGGGCCCGCAGGTCACCGGTGAATACATCGGCGACCCCGACCTTCTAAAGCGTAATCTTCGCAGGTTGGGGACTGACTATTATAGCGGCCATTTAGGAGGCCGGATGCAATGGTAAAGATCAAGGATCCCGAAAGTATCAAACGATTAATCATGTCTGACGACTATGAGCACAAGCGTATCATCTCGATTAGTGCTCACATCGATCATGGCAAGACAACCACTACAGACTATCTGATGCGCCGTGCAGGACTGATGAGCGATGCAGCTGCAGGTCAGGCACTGATGACAGATAGCG
>JAUVHR010000020.1 GCA_030593165.1 Candidatus Thorarchaeota archaeon | reverse complement strand
TTCAGAAACCCCAGTCTCTAGTGAGAAGGGCAATGTATGGGCTTATGGGAAATCCAGCTTAATAATATATCCAAGTACACGTCGTTTTCTGCCGCCCTAAACGGATATCATCATCTCCACGACCGCCGTCGTCGTTTCCTTGATGCCCTTGATCTGGTGTATCCGTCTAACTGTCACAGCATAAAGCGCCTCCAAGTTATCTACTTCCAAGAGCACGACTACATCGTACGCTCCGGTGGTGACAGCAATCCTCGTCGCCTCATCGATCTTTCGAAGTTCTTCAACGACAGCGTCGGTGTAACCCAATTCGATGTCAATCAAAATATATGCCAATACTGGTTTCGCCATTCAACTTCTTCTCCTGTTTCTATCTATAGTCCTTGATTACTACCAGGGTCTCAACATGCTCGATTTCCGGTATCATCTGAATTCTCTTTAGAATCATTGACCTGGTCTTCGTTAGGCTTCTGCTCTTCAAAGTTAGGATGTAGTCATAGTCTCCTGCTATGGCTGCTGCCTTTTTGACCCCTCGAATCGAGAAGAGCTCTGGAAGAAGATCTTCAGTATGTGGTTTGACTTTGATGAATACCAGCGATCGAACATCTGCAGCTTGTAATGCTATGACGCCAATCATAACGAGTATAACGCCGAGTATTCTCAAAATCCACAGGAACACGTCATCCTCCATTACTCCGAATGCCCCTGGTATTAACGAGTTCCCAATAATCGTGATAGGAATCCCTAGAATGACTGACACCGCTGAGATAGAGTTCACAACAGCCATGGTTCCTTTGCCAAGCGCTCTCACGTACATCACCATGGAAATGAAGATTGTGATGGACGAAGCTATCATTATCCAGAACAATTGCATGAATGTCAGAGCAATAACTTCCCACGTTGACGGAGTCATCAAAGGAAGCATCATGACGGTCATCGAGATATTGAGGAAGATCAGAGTCCATAGTCGCATGTTGAGCGAGTCCACTTTGAGTCCCTTCTCGAGCTCGTAACTCTTGACCTTCTTCTGATAGTATGTGTAGATTGCTGAAAAGACGTTCATCGGTCCTAGCACAATCAAGAGGGACGGGATGTCGAATCCCCCCGGTGTCACTCCAACTAAAAGAACTCCAAACATTATAGAAATAAGGCACTGAACCTCGACTATTGTTGGTGTGTCCTTCTCAGAGAGTAAGTCCCCCACAAGTAAATAGATTATGACAAGCTGACCATAGGGGAGAACTGTTGAGGCGTTGGTCTGCCCAATAAGCAAGTAGTAGAAGAAAGTAGAAACTCCACCGAGAAGCCCTGCGATGAAGAGATACAGGAGTGGCGTCTTCGGGAGCATTCTGAGCCTTCCGAAGTCAGGGTCAAGATGGTACCCCAGTGGTCTTCGTATGTTTCCGGATTTTTTCTTGATGCTCAGTGCAGCTACTGCCACGAATGTTGCAACCAAGCTGAGCCACTGTGCCATGAAACCGTAGGCCAATGGACCGGCAGGGCTCGTATTAAGTGCAAAGACATCGAATGTAACGGACAGTGAACGGAATATTCCAGAGCCAATAGCCAATAAGTAGAATACTGTTATAGCAGAACGACGACTAACTGGCCTTTGAGTTCTACTGCTCATACAAATCCCTCCGTGAGCATATGGAGGCCTAGTGAAGATCGATTAGGACTACTGTCCTTCCTCGACCTCGCCTTCTGGTTGAGATTCTACCTCTTCGGACGATTCCTTGGCTTGAGGCTTCTTTTTGCCTCTACGTTTGCCTTTCCTCTTCTCGTCGGTGACCTCACGCTGGGCTAAGATGAACTCATCGAACGTAAGTCGCTTGCCGGACTGCAGCTTCTCCACAGCTGCGTCAACTTTCTCCTTTTCGCCCTCCCTCTGCTTGTCCCTCCTCTCTTGCCTTGCACCGTCGCGGGTCCCAGACTCGTGCTTGCGCACCTTACCGTAGATATCGTCAATCTCAGTCCTGAGAGTCTTGAGCGTTTCCTCACCCTCTTTGACCTTCTTGAGCCATTCGACAAAATTCTTGTGAGCAGTGTCTGCGAGGCGCTTGAACTCCTCCAGCTGTGGTCGAATTCTCACGACCTCTTGATGATGAACTTGCGATGTTTCTGAGAGTTCCAAGACCTTCTGATGAATATCACTTGCCTCTTCTTTGAGTCTGCGAGCCATTCTTCTCAGTTCGCTAATCCGATCCTGCTTCTCTTTCTCTTGGCCAATCTTGACAAGCTGTTTCTCAATTCGAGCAATTTCCTCTACAATCTGGCGCTCTTCCTCAACCGTCACTTGCTCAGTCTGTTGACGCCATTCCAACTCCTCAACCCTACGCATCATTCGCCTCTGGTCTGTTGAGGGGCTTCCAACTATCTTCCCTCGGAGCTCTCGAACCTCGTCGTAGATGCTCTTCAGCTGGGCATGGATGGCTGCTCGCTTGTCCTTTGCCTCTCTAATATCCTTGTTAATCCTGTCTCTCTCTTCCCTCTCTGCTTTGACCGATTCGATCAGACTCCTGACTTCCTTGTTGTGTTCGTCACGAATCTGCTTGTATTCTCGCATCTGGTCTCGGTCACGACGGAGCGCTTCGAGATCGTCTCTGGCCTGGGTCTTAAGCTCTCGGAGCCTAGCCCTTAGGAACTCTATATTCTCTGGTGCTGTTTCAACCGCTTCTGTCAAGATCGGTAAACCTCAGAACTGATTTTGCTTGCCCTGTGATGACTACAGGACGGATTCCTCAATGCCCGGGTGGTTGTATACCTCCTAGGCACGTCGCTAGTGCCTCGCCCTGAAAGTATCTTAAAAGTCTATTCATCGCACCGATTCTATGCGTCGTTCTCAGGCCCTAGAGAGTCCATCTGCGATTCTCTTCGATATGTCGAGATCAGTCACTTGCTGAAGCCCAGTCCAACCTGGGGTTGCGTTGACCTCCAACACCCACATCTCTCCATTCTGGTCTGGAATTATGTCGACTCCAACAACACGACCTTTCACCGACCGTGCTGCCCTGAGTGCGAGATTATCTATGTCGTGGTCATTTGGCTGAGGAATTCCGCCTGAGTGGATATTCGTCACAATTCCTTCAGTCGCAACGCGCTTCATGGATGCAATGACTTCTCCATCTAGAACCAAAGCCCTGATGTCGTAACCAGGGCTTCTGATAAACTCTTGAAGCAAGAACGCTCCCTTCCCAAATAGCTGGCTATGGAATTTGAGAAAATCGAGGATATTTTCAAGGTCAAACTCGCTGTCAATCAACTGGACTCCCACTCCCCCAAATCCAGTAATGGGTTTCAAGACACAGGGGTGATTTTCCCTTACGAACTCTGCGGCATCCCTAATCGACTCAGTGATTAGGGTCTTAGGTACTGGTAGATTTGCTGCAATCAGCTTCCTCATCGTTTCTGCCTTGTTGCGCATCACGAGAATCGATGAAACTGTGTTAACGATTGTAACACCCATTTCAGCCAAAGCAAAAAGGATCCCAACACGGCTAAAGAATGCGCCAATGTCATTTGCGCCAAGATCCAGAACGAAAAGAAGATCGAGCTGGGATAGGTCTTCTCCATTGAGAGTAATCAAGTGCCTTTCCGTAGAGCCTACTCTGGCGACCTTCCAAGGAATGACTCTCAGGACATCAACGCCCATCTCTTGCAGCGCCTCTTCGAGACTATCGATTCTTCTTGATGTCGGGTCAGAGCCAAAGATGCCTATTCTGGAGAGACGATCAGCTGTCAATTCAACTCCTCACTACAGTATCTCTCCTTTTAGCCATAACGCGTTGCTTTTATCTGTCACCACAAACTGATAATCGGATGAGCCAGATGATTCTTTTCACCGAGTCCGAGATGAAGACAATCCGTCATGGAATTGATGGCGTCAGAAGAAACATCTTGATCACTTTCCGAAACCGTTTCGGACCTACTCAACTGCAGAAACTCTGGAATGCACACCTATCAGAGTTAGGCTTCACGGTGGATTGTGTCAGTTGGTGGTCCAGTCAGGGGTCCTTTGGACTTCTTGAATGTCAGACAAATCAAGGCACTACCATTTTTGGTCAGTGGGCAGTGTCGGATGTAAATGAGCTTCTCGGAGTGTTTGAGATAAGCGATCAGGACGTGATCAACATCCGCGACGGTTTTGATTCTGGAAATGTGACCTCTGCAGCAATGAGGGCTTTTCGAATTGGAGAAACTGGTGACCGAGATTAGTCAACAGTTAATGTTTTTGACAGATTCCTCGGCTGGTCAGGATTTATCCCAAGATCTACTGATAGGAAATAGCTCAAGAGCTGAAGAGGAATCACGTCAAGGATGGGATTAATCAATAAGTCTGATTTCGGAACATGAAGATAGTCTATCTCGTTCGCAACATAGGGCTCGAGACTGTCTTCTCTCTCACCAACGATTATGGTCCTGCCCCCACGACAACTCACTTCATTGATGTGATTGATTACCATCCAGCTATCTTCTGGAGTTGTGACGAATATTACGGGATACTGGTCCGTCACTATGCTCAATGGTCCGTGTTTGAACTCGCTGGAATACATTCCTTCACAGTGATTGTAGCAAATCTCTTTGATTTTGAGTGCGCCCTCTTTGGCCACTCCATCAGTGAATCCATAACCAAGGCAGTAGAGGTCATCCACATCCATCATCGTACGCGCAAGATTTTTCGCGAGGATTCCTGCATGGTCAATAGTTTCTTGCGTGAGTCTGGGCAAATCATTCCGAAGTGCATTGAGGAACATCTTCCCTTCGCTCTCGTCTATCTTACCGTTTCGCATTCCGAGTCTTGCAGCAAGGTATGAGAAGATGATTGTCTGCGAGAAGTATGTCTTTGTTGCTGGAACGCTCACCTCATAACCGCAGCCCATGGGAATGTACGAATCCGAATTGAACATCAGAGTGCTTCCGACCACGTTCAATACTCCGAGTGTCTTTCCCAGATTGTTCTTTCTGACTAGATTGAGAACGTTCAGGATGTCCTTCGTTTCACCACTCTGCGAAACGAGAATACATAGGCTATCCTCTTCTAGAGTGTTCCCATACATCGGTTCAAACTGGCCACCAATCGCATGAATGATTGGTGTGCCCGCTAGTCGGTTGAAGTAGTATGTTCCCACGATCCCTGCATTGTGAGAGGATCCACAAGCAACAAGATATACATTCGAGGCTTCTTCGATCATCCTCAGCCATTCTTCTAATTTGCTGCCCTCTAGAAGTCCGAGTACGTCTTGAGCTACTACTGGTTGCTCATTGATCTCCTTAAGCATGAAGTGAGGGAAACCACCCTTCTCTGCTGCATTGGGGTCTACATCCGAGATCTGTGATGGACGGTCGAGCACCTTTCCATCTTCGATTCGGTAGACTGTCACCTCGTGTGGAGTGAGCTTGAGCATCTCTCCGTCCTGAAGATAGATGACATTGCTTGTGACAGGAAGTACTGATGGCAGATCACTGGAAACTATCGTTTCATCATTTCCAATCCCGGCGACTAGCGAAGAGCCCATTTTCACTGCGTAGATCTCTTGAGCATCTGAGCGACCTACGGCAAAAGCGAACGCGCCTTTCAGGTCTCTAGTGGAAAGTCTTACCGCCTCTAGCATGTCTTGCGTTTCTTCATAGTACTTGTCAACGGCGTGAACGCAGAGCTCGCCATCGTTCTCGGACCTAATGATGTGTCCCGTTTCAATGAGTTCCTGTTTGTATTCATGGTAGTTGTGGATGTTCCCATTGTGCGCGCCGTAAAAGGTCTCGTCACAGCCAAAATGCGGTTGCGCATTAACTTTGGTTGGTGCCCCGTATGTGGCCCAACGCAACTGGGTTATTCCCCTGTTCCCAAGCATCTCGGAGAGCCCTAGTCTTACATCAACCTCATCCATTGTGCCAACATCTTTCCTGAGGTCAACAACTCCATTGTGCACAGCAGCTACCCCTACCGAGTCGTAGCCTCTGTATGTGAGCTTGTACCCACACTCTACAAGGATTCTGCCGATGTCACCTCTATTGAGACTGACTATTCCTGTGATACCGCACAAAGTCTTCCCTCTCATTCAGCGCTCTCGTTTGTCATTTTCATTCTAGCATTGTAATAAAAGGTTCCGGAGGACCAAAGTCTGCATAGTCATCCCAAGTCGAAGCTCTTTTAATGCCCATTCTTACGTCTCTCTTGGAGTGCGATAAGAGGACGAAATCATGGGTCGGCAGAAACGATTGGCATTACTGTTGCACCCGTTCCGAAGAGAGTTGTATCAGGTGCTCTGTGAGAATCCTGGGACCTATCTTCTAGAGCTAGTGGGCATACTGGAGTCTCCTCTAGGCACACTGACATGGCATCTTCGAATCCTTGAGCGTGAAGGCCTTGTCAAATCAATCAAGTTCGCAGGCAAGCGTCTCTACTATCCCAAAATGCTTAGATCGCAAGAGGCTGAGATGGCGTACCTAACCATGCGAAGTGATACTGCCAAGCGAATATTCCTCTTTGTTGTAAACAACCCGGGCTGCTATCAAGAACAGATGGCTTCGAATCTGCAGGTTCATCACGACACGGTTAGATGGCATGTTTCCAGAATGGAAGAGGTAGGGCTTCTTAGGATTATGAAGGAGGGACGAAAGAAGCGACACTATCTTGCTAGCGTTGGAGATGCACTACTAGAGGGGAGTCTCAATATCATCTCCGAAGCATACATCATGTTCATCATGGAGAAATTGGAGGAAGGCTGCCTTAACCCGGAGATAAGAGAACGAACCCCGGAAAAGGTCACGATCAGAATCGACTGTCCCGAGCGCGGCAAAGACTGCTTTATCACCATCAACTTGAAAGAATGGGAGTTTGAAACGTTTGATGATGAGTTCGATTCTTCAGAGGATGATGAGCAGGATTGACTTAACCGCGGTTGGGGACGGAAATTACACAACAGATCTGATCTCGCGGCATACCCTTCCGATATCCGGACCAGTGCAGACCACAGCAACGATACGCTTGTCATCGACCCTTGCAAGAACGAGCTTTGTTTCCTCAGAACCAACAACAATCGTGTCGGTTTCACTTGATAGAGTAAGGCCATTGGCAAAAATAGAGCTGGCCAATGCTGCCACTTCGATGTATTCATCAAAACCTACGGAACTGATCGGCAATCCCTCTAGTGTAAGAAGCATTGCTTTTCCTATGCTGGGTATTGCTTTCACAATCTTATCAAGGATGGTTTCGCCTTGAAACGTTTCGCTGGAGCTCATAATGAGTTCCACTCTCATTGCCATTGACTGGAACTGAGGCATGATTCTCTCCGCAATCGAGTCTTCGGATTCCTTAGCAGTTAACACTACAACTAGCTGATAATGCTCTTGCACCATAATCAATATCTGTTTATCAGGAGTTGAGTGCATCAAGTATGATGGTTTCATAGCCCCAATGTGTTCCAGTGTTGTTGTTCCCGCCCAGGACAGTGCGGCCGCAACTGTGGACAACATCTGTGGGTCATCGTCTTTTTCCTTGCTGACGGCGGCAACCACTACTCCCTCTCGTGTGCACAGAACGACGGTTCTCACGGACTTGTGAATCTTGAGTGCATTCTCAAGTAGATCCGCGATTTGACCAAGGGTTTCCTCTGACATTCTCGAACCAGCGCCTCTTACTCTACGCATTCGGAAGACATCCATCTATTTATAGAATATGCTCTTCCTCTGGATCATTGACTGACCTCACATTCTACCTTGGCCAATAGGTTTAAATCAGCCTCACCCCGAAACGATGGATTGTCCATGGAGGTAGAGTCTTGAGCTCTAGATCAACCGTTTTGGCATCACTAGTCATTGTCGTGATTGTTTTCGGAGCAGTCGGAGGACTGTTATACGTTACCAACCCTTACGAGCCTTCTAGGGTTGCAGTAGTTGTGATGGACCCCGGCTTCGGGGATTTGAGCATCGCTGACCAGGTTGCTGCGGGAATGAGTGAAGTACTAAGGGATGTTTCTGCAACATACTTCATACCCCCAAGGGATTTTCCGTTGCCCTCAACCGCCATTGAGGCGCAGGAAGTAATTCGAAACCTTGCAGGCCAGCTTGGGTACTATGACCTTATCATAGCCATCGGAGATGAGATGGCCAGCGCCGTTTCAACGGTAGCCGCTGACTTCCCGAATCAGCAGTTTGCGCTAGTTGGCGGTACAGTTACAGGCCGCACTAATGTTGTTTCAGCCTCATTTGCCGCAGAAGAGGCCGCGTTTCTTGCCGGTACTCTGGCAGCATTGGTTGCAGACGATGATGAGTATTCTGGCATTGTGGGTGTTCTGGCGGCGGTTTCAACTGATAGTGGGATTGATGCTCTAGTTAACGGCTTCAGACAGGGAGTGAGTAGAGCAATCGATGACCACAGCTTGAATGTGACTCTCCTTGATACCCAGTATATTGGCGCCTATAACAACACAGCCACAGCTTCCACCATGATACAGACCCTCCTTTCCCCAACTGGATTGGACGCCTCCATCGTGTTCACGCCAGTTAGAGCTAGTATGCTTGGCATTAGGCAAGGCCTTGTTATATTGAATGAAACCTACGTTGCAGCTTTTGGAAACGACAGAGTTCCGTTGGTCATTGGTGCAGAGCACAATGTTGACTATCTGGGTCTGCCTGATCCGGAGATTTCCTCCGGTGACTCCTGGGTTATTACTAGTGTCGTTCCAGGGACTGATTTGTCTCTGTACGATATCGTCAACGCGACCCTCTGGAATGAGTTCCCGCGTGGCGAGCATTTCATATACAATCTAGCTAACTCTGGAGTCAACATCACAAACCTAGAGCATAGTTTGACATTCCTTAATAGGTATATTCCAGATTCTGTCGAAACAATGATGAGCTATCAGCCTCTCATTATTAATGGGACAATCGAAGTGACCCCGTGAGCATTCCTCTGGTTATGGGGGCCCAAACGCTCCCCTTTCCTCTTCCTATCTGGTGGTTCCATCCACATGAACTCGGATATCCTCATTCGACTCTTTCTTCAACTTGAACCTCTAAAACAGCTCCATCGAACAGGCTGGGTCATCAAGGGCGTCGAGTTAGCAGGTGGCGAAACTGTGGCATCACATTCGTGGGGCACTTCGATCATCTCACTCGTCATAGGTGAGTTGCTTCTCGAAGAAGGAGTTTCCCTAGACCTCGGTCGTTTGATTTCTCTTGCACTGCTCCATGATATGAGTGAGGCTAAGATATCGGACATTCCTTACTCTGCGGTAGTGCTTGGGGGTGCTCAGCTCGCGGGTGCCAAGGCAAAGGCAGAGGCGGCAGCTGCGTTCGAGATTCTGTCCGATCTCGGCCCTCTGAGAAAACGCCTGACTCGCCTGTGGTCAGAAATTGAATCAGAAGATACGTTTGAATCTCGGATTGTCCGGTTGGCCGACAAGCTCGATATGCTTGTGCATGCTGTTGCACTTGAACACAGCGGTGTATCCCCCGAACCTCTTCACGAGTTCTTCATATCGACCCGCGACTTCTTCGTGGCAACCGATTTGAAGCAGATTCGCGACGTCTACAACAGCCTTCTTCGAATGCATCTCGCCAATGCTGAAATGAGAGGACTGGAACTTGAGCCGTCAATTGACGAGATTGTGTGACACTGTAGAATGTGGCCACCAAACTTCATTCTTGAAGGTCACGGCGAATTGACTGTGCCAGCATTCTGGCAACTCGAACAGGTTCTGGAATTCTACCATCTAGGGTGAACATCTCTACAAGAAGCGTCGCCTCTTTCAATGACATTCCTGCCATGTTCAAGAAAACGGAGAGACCGTTCTGAAGTGTTACCTCTTCACGATCACCGCATTTCTTCATCGTTTCGATTCTTTTCTCCCAATCGTCAGGGAAGTACTCCTTGATGAACTCCTCTACTCCCTCGGAGGGATTGTACGTGACACAAGCCACTGGGACACCGGTGTGGTTCCATAACTCGATGATGTCTATGATGTTGAACCACGAAATCATACTACCTCCAAGTAGCCACGCCCTAATATCCTCTCGATTGAGATTACCAAACATTTCCTTTAGTTTGCGTGTTGCATCTGAGCCGCCAACTGTTGGTCGGCAAACACCAAAGCCGTCGATTCGCATATCTCCTCGCATCACAACTCCGACGACAATACTGTTCTTACTTCCCTTGTCAAAGCTCTCGGAAACTCCCATGACTCTGGAGCCTTTCTTCCAAGGTGCAGGCTTCTCGCCTGTAGGCAACCTCTGGATTCTATGAGTCATGTCCACCATCTATTCAACCCCACTTCTTGAGCGACTCTGTTTCGGAATTTTCAATTGATAGAGTCTTATGACGCATTCTGGTCAATGTAACACTCAAGTTTTATAAATGCGCATCGCACAGAAGAGTCTGAACATCTGACCCGTCGTTGAGAGTGTCCATCGTGTTCGAACAAAGCTCTGCGGAGATGCAAGAGAAGTTCCGTGAAATCATGGAGGATGCTACGTCTCTCTCTACAGGTGTTAGGGCTTGGATGCTCTTGTCAAAAGAAGGTCTGCCAATCGCCTCAGCTGTTCCTCACGGTTTGGAAGAGGCTGAGATGGCCGCAATGGCTGCTGCTATTCTGGGAGTAGCTGACTTGGCAGCTGAGCGAATGGATCAGGGTCTCTTAGAAGAAATTCTAATGACAAATCAGGACGGACTTATGCTCATCAAGAGCGCAGGTGAGGCTGCCATTCTTGTTCTCGCTGCAGCGAAGACGATGAAACCTGGGATCTTGGTATATGCAGCGAAGACAGCGTGCGAGAAGATAGCACCGCTCCTGTAGGGCTAGAACCAGCCCACGAGCCAATAGACAATTTGCAGCAACAACAATGAGTTGTCTTCAGACTGATATAGACCACTCAGCCCCCAGTTATCAAGGAAGAAATTACTACCAGTTACGACAAGCCTAGAGCCCATCTTACTCTCAAGGCCAACCATTACTGTCTTGTTGATTTCGTGCTTGAATCCCCATATGTCTTCAATCTCAAGGGTCACGTGTGCAAGACTGAAACCATTACCGGAGTAGTTGAGAGTGCATCCCACATAGTCAAAAGAACTCACATCATGCATGATCCGGTGGTCCGCCAATTCAGTAACCAGTGTTGTTGATGCCACCCCTCCTATGTCAATGATGATGGGCGGAATACTGTCGTAGTTGAAAGAAGTGTTGAAGTCTGAAAGAAGCTTATTCGCGTACCCGATATTGATGCTGTGGTTACTAAGCCCCACAACCATTATGCTTCCTCCATCATCCCAGTACGTTGTGTACGCAGCAATCTCAGACGTTGTGTACTTCATCGCGCCCATTATCACAGGTTGCTCTCCTATCCTGACCTTATCCCAGGCACATGGGTCTAGAATCAGAACAGCGTCGAAACTCTGTAGGTGCCCTGGCGTGATTGCAGACGGGTCAGAAATCTCCTCAATTGCGATTCCGAGACTCGTAAGCTTTTCATATAGAATTCTGAACTGGCCATAGACTGAGTCAATCCACCAAGGAGAATGACTAACATCTAGAGCAACCTTTGCGAAGTATCGGTCCACATCGAATTTAATCTGGGCACGCACGTAGATGTAATCAGGAGATACAAGCGTAATTTGGGTCATCAGGTTCTCGATCTCAGTTGGGGATAGTACAGTGATTATGACTGTGAAACGACCAGTTTGATTGACTTGGATGTCCTCGGGGGCTCTTGTCCATGGAGCACCTGTTCCTTGGAGGTATATCTGGAAAGTCGCGTTGCCACTGGCGAACACAGAGATCTCGATGGATGCTGTTGTGTTCACAAACCATCTTTCGAATTCGAAGGGTCCTGGGTCAGGTGAAACCCAAGCAACCAACGGAAGGTTGTTTCTTATTGGTGCGTCGTCTATTACCCTTTTCGCGCTCGTGATGTCTAGGAGACCTGCTCCTACTTCCCACGCCTCCGAGGAAAGCGGCTTAGCACTTGTTAGGATGGTAGCTTTTACTAGCCCGGGAGTCCATTGCCATCCGCGAGCCATGCAGTATTCTACGAGATTCGCTGCTCCCGCGCTCACAATAGGTACAGCGAAGCTGGTTCCAAACACTGTTCCACCATTCACTACGTAAAAACCAGCAGCCGAAATGTCTGGTTTGAGAGTCCTGTTTCTCAGTGGTCCCCTTCCGGAGAATCCATACGCCAATCCGGTTTCATCAACAGCGGCCACGCCAATGACCTCTTGATAGCATGCAGGCGACTCAATCGAGCTACCACTTATCCCGTTTTGACCATTGTTGCCAACTGCAGCAACTATGACTACTCCTCTATTGAATGCCCATCTAATGGCGTCTCGGAGAGGATCATGGTTGGATGCACTTCCTCCTAGACTGAGATTAATGACGTCGCATTCTTGAACTAATACCGCCCACTGGATGGCCGCTATAATGCCTTCCTCAGTGGCTACGTTTTCAGACGTTACAACCTTAGCATTTACCAATGCAACATTCGGAGCTTCTTTCGCAACAATCTCTGCCACATGCGTTCCATGGAGGTACCCGTTAGGCGCACTGTCTTGAGTTGTATTGTCAGTGTAAGCATAGCCAAATGATTGGTTGATGAAGCTCCGCTGCGCAATGACTCTTGATGTCAGAGAACCTTCCGCATCGAAACCCGAGTCAACAATTGCGACCTTTACGACGAGGCTTGGTCTATCAATTGCTCCGGGGAGGATTATGATGACTGCAGTTGAAGCAATGACAATTATTGTTATTATCAGAAGTGCAGTTCCCCTTTTCGGATTGGCTGCGTCTTCTGGACTGTCCATTGGTTCGTTCACACTCCGGTCTGGTTAAGTCGTGACTCTGTGGCATTCAAACGAAACCTGTAGATAAAGAGTATTGCAAGCCAGCAAGTAACCAAATCCTTATTTCATCTCATTGATTCCTTGCCTTGAGACTGTTGCGATGGTGATGCATGAGCCTGACCTTGACGAGATCGAGATACAGGATGTAGAGGACATTGGCATCTTCGAGCCGGGGGTTTACTATGAGAGAGAGGTAAACTGGAATGTCATTGTCAAGGTGTTCGTATACATTGGACTGGCTTACGTTATCATGCTTGTTGTTACTATGATTATTATGCTCCCAATGATTGCAGCTGGCTTGATTAGAATAGACTACACTGGGCAAATAATCTATGAACCCTGGTCCTTGCTGATATTGACATTTGGTGAAATCGGATTCTTTACCCCTTTCCTGTATGTGAAACGACGGGGGTTGAAGCTGCAGGCGATTGGTCTGAAGAAACGAATCAACATTCCCAAGGAGGTTATTCTTGGCCTTGGTGTGGGCGCCTTGATGATTCTATCAAATCTGGCGATTTCGTGGGTTATGACAGGTGGACAGGGATATGAAGAAGGCATCAATCCTTTTGCGTCCGCTGATTTGCTCGAGCTCGCCGTTTGGGTCATCGTAATGTTCGTGGTCGTTGGGTTCAGCGAAGAGCTGATATTCAGGGGCTTCATGCAGCGCAGATTGGAGACCTATATGCGATGCCAGACAAAGCACTACGCAATTGCTGCACTTGTCATCACAAGTGTAATCTTCTCCGCACTTCATCTTGATGCCTTAGGTTTTCCCGCAAGGTTTGTGTTGGGACTGTTTCTGGGCTATCTAGCTCAAAAACGGAACTACTCCGTTCTTGGTCCAAGTGTTGCTCATGGCCTCAATAACTCGGTCGTTGTGATACTGGCTTTCTTTGGGTTCTAACTAGGAATTTGGTAAAAAGAGATGTGAGAGAGGCTCAGCTAAACTGCCGTTGCCCAAAACTTGTACAATCTTGGACATCACAGTCCATGACTGATGTTTGGTTCCTGTTTCATTGAGGTCTGCTCTGCAGATCCTACTTAATCTGCGACAAGTCTTGCGACCTCTCCAGCAGGCGTTTTGAGTCTCCGTCCAACTGGCGGCGACTGTAGAACGGGCTCGTGGACTTGGTTCTTGTCCTGAACCCGCACTACAACTCATAGTTCCTTTCCTGACTGTATAAGGACCTAGAATTCATTGCCCACCAATGTCCAAGTTTTCGGAAGCTGCCGTATACCCTCTCCCAGTTTCCTCAAGATTCACTAGTTTTCGTACTTGAAGGCAACTCTGATGTTCGCACGGAATGCGACAATCTCGTTGTCTTTCACCTTAGCCGTAAAGTGATCCACATCGATTCCCACAATACCTCGAATAGTCTTGGTTGCAACAGCAAGCGCGTTCTTAGTAGCTTCTTCCCAAGAGTTTGGAGACTCACCAATTAGCTCGATTACTTTTATTACACCCATCTTGTGTCTCTCCCATGGAGTGACTGCAACTTGTGCGCTATTCACTTAAGCTATTCGCAGCCCTTTGGGATGATGTCCAATTTCCTATGCAAGTGCAGCTATTCTGGTAATCATTCCTTCCCGCAAGAAATTGCTCTCGCACTTTTGTCAAGTTCCGGTGGAGTGAGACACCTCGGCCTTACGGAGTGTGTCACTAATCACCCCTCACGAGGACATTCGTACAATCTTTAGAAGAATATCCCATTGTTGTACCTGCTTCACTACCTTCCACAAACCATCTTTCGAACTGTTCAGAACCATTTCAATCAAAGAGGATATTCCCTGCAATTTAGTTATTAGTTAGAACTGGTATACATTGAATGGTAGGTTCAACTCGTATGAGTGCAATACAACATCGTTCAAGGTCTATCATTGTTGCATTGCTAGTTATTCTCGGCGGGTTCTTTGTACTTGATTCTATGATATATGTTATCTCTTTCTCATTTGGTTTTGACATCCCCACAACATTCGGTGTAGTAGGTGATGCAATTGGCATGCTTGTTGTTCTTCTATCTCTGGCTGCTGCACTCTCAACGCGGTTCAAATTCGAAGAAATTCAAGTGCCTCTAGGGTTGGAATCTTTTGCTGTACTCTTTCCTGAAATAGAGAATGATTCACCTGTTCCCTTTAGAGAACCACGCCCACATCTAGTTGATTTCCGCGAAGGATTCATTGTTCGTGTTACAAGCAGTATTGAGCAACTGTATCAGGAGTTCAACCTGGATGACGAACTCTCTGATAAGACAAAAAAACGCAAACGAGTCAAACATGCTAAGCAACTAGGTATTGCAACCATTATTGGCCATTCAGGGTCTGGCAAGACAATGTCAGCCATTCGGTTTGCTTACGAGTTGAACCAATCAGGATGGACTGTTTTCTACACCGATATCACAAGCATTAACCATTCAGGACGTGACCAGACAACAGTGGATGGTATTAGTCGAATGAATAACTCGATATTGCTAATAATCGACAACATTCATGCTGATGTCCGCGCTTTGGATGATCTGACTTCAGCCTTTGAGAATCGAGCCAGTACGAATTCACTCAAACCGCTATTGCGTATTCTTTGCATATCTCGCGAAATTACGAAAGAAGATGAAGTAACAACCAAGAAACGAGAAGGAAGGGTGTACTCACGATATCCATTAATTCCTATCAAAGCTACCGAGGAGATTGCTGGAGATCTTCTCGATCGGGTGGTGGAATCCTCTTCTGTTTCACCTATTGGTTCCGCAGAGGACCTTCTGGAAAAGGCTGGCTATGATTTGGCTGTATTCGCTGAGATGCTGCGTTGCCTTATGGACCCCAAGTCAATAGCTGTATGCGAAATTGATAACCTCTCGAGTTTCGCTATTGACTCTCGTCTTAGAGTCCTCTCTGAGGTAAGTAGACGGATTGGCATGTTGATACTCGGAGTCATATCCGCGTTCTCTTCAATAGATTCTTCAGTGAGTCGTAAATTCGTCATTCAAAGCATAAAATCCCACTCAGATGAAAATGTCGAATATGTCTTGGAGGAATTGCTGAACTCAAATCTACTTCTGAGTACAACAGATATCAAATCGCGTGAGCTACTACTGACATTCTCACATCCATCACTAGGGCATCTTATCTTCAATGGTTGCCAAGACCAATTGGACTTCTTGAAAATGGATGAATTTGAAATTCGAAGATCAATTCATCTGGCTTATCTCGTTTCTGAACCCCCAAATATAGTAGCTTTCCTAATCCAACTGCTTCTGGGAAAAGATGGCACAAGTATCGATATTCTGTGGAAATATATCCAGAATTTGAGTGATGCAGCAATAATCGACTCAAGTTTCTTCCTTGTTTCTCTAGCTTTAGCTAGAGAGAATCTAGCGTTGGCTGAGGAGATATGCAAGTCTGTACTCTTGATGGCTAAGGATGTAATCTGGTGTTGGTCTTATCTGGTCATTGTCAAGACAGCTCAGCTACAGCTATTGGAAGCGGAAAAAATCTTACGCGAAGGCATAATCCATAATCCGGAAGATTCAAGATTGCTGGGCACATTAGCAGACCTTCTAGTGCAATTGGAGAGGCGTGATGAAGCCATATCGATTTACAGAGATGCACTTGAAATCTCACCAAATTCCGCATCATTGTGGTGTGATTATGGATCTGCATTAGGTCTTGCAGAAGAAGCAATGAGGGCTCTTGAAACATCGTTGAAATTAGATCCTAATCAAGCAGAAACTTGGTCTCACCTTGGGGCACTTGCTTTTGGCTTGAGGAATGATCTTGTTAGAGCTGAGAGTGCATTGCGCAAAGCACTGTCTATTGACTCTAACATTCCTCACATTTGGATTAGTTTCATTTCAATTCTTCGTGAAGGTGGGAAATTGGAGGAAGCTCGAGAAGAAGCGAAAAAGGCGCTTGAAATACATCCTGAAGAAGCTGAGTTGTGGCATACTTATGGAAGAATATTACAGATACTCAAAAGATATGCTGACTCAGAGGGGCTATTTGAAAGGGCTCTTCATTTAGACCCAGAATTTACCGCATCTCGTCTTCGTTTAGCTCAGAGTCTATTCCATCAGGAGAAATATGTTACAGCGAAGAAGTGTGTTTCGCAATATACTGAAAACGAACCAGATGATAAGGAAGGTTGGCGTCTCAGTGGAATTGTATTAGTTCAGCTTGATGAATTTGATGCAAGCATAACCTGCATTAAAAAGGCGCTCTCTCTAGACCCAGAAGATGCGGAGCTTTGGGATTTACTGGGCTTCGCTCTAAAGCTGGTTCAAAACGCGGTGGATGCAGAATCAGCGTTCAGAAGATCTGTAGAACTCGATCCAAGATTATTGGATGCATGGTTTCATTTGGGGGATTTGCTAGCGGAGCTTCAAAGGATTGAGGAAGCAGAGGAAATTTACCGTCAAATTACAGGAACTTCTCCTGATTCAGCGAAAGCATGGCATGAATTGGGAAACTTCCTCTATCATTACAGAGATGATGCTTTAGATGTGTTAGATATTCTTGAACATGCATTGAGCTTGGATGAAAACAATACTCGCTCATGGAGCGCATATCTGCATTTGCTAGGAATATCTGACGGCATTGATGGAAAAAAGCTGTTGAAGCAAGCCAGAAGAAGTATCGAGATCTTTCCGGACAATCCCGATTTGCAATTCCAACTTTGTTTGATTCTATTTGTCCTTGGATTAACTTCAGAGGGTCGCGCTACGGCTCAACAATTAATGCTAAATCCAAAAGCAGATGCATATACGCTTCTTTTCTTGGGTGATGCTCTGAAGGAAATCAAGGAATTTGAGATTGCTGAATCCCTATATCGTCGTACTATTCAGATCGAACCTCTCAATTTTGAAGCGTATCAGAGATTGGGACAAATGCTCATAGAACTAGGATGGGACGATGAAGGAATTCAACTCCAAGCAGAAGGAGAGCGACTAAGATTGGCATCAGAGAAAGATGAATCTGAGCATCCATGAGTCCGTGCAACAACATGTTCATTTTGCAGATTGCCCAAGTACCGTGATTCTGTTCTTGTCCGTATAATGAAATATCCAGGGGATTCCCGCCCTGTTCCTCAACATATCTGGCACATTCAATCAACATACCACCAGACCCACAAGTCGGGTCACATATCCGCATGCCTTCCTCCGGTTTGATTAATCGCACAATCAACTCTACAACTTTCTTAGGGGTGTAGAACTCCCCTCCTTTCTTGCCCGCATCATCAGCAAACTGACCAATCAGGTACTCATATGCCCTGCCAAGAAGGTCCGGCTCAGACAGATTACCATTCCTCAGTCTATACCTACTGAAATGGTCAATTAGGTTTAGCAATGTTCTAT
>JAUVHR010000271.1 GCA_030593165.1 Candidatus Thorarchaeota archaeon | reverse complement strand
CCTGAGCCATTGCATCCTTTGGCTCTCCAATACTAAATTGTGAAGAAGTAGCTGAGGTACCATGATGCATCTTCAGTGTGAAATTCAACCTCTGCAAAATCGTCCATTGAGATTCCTATGTCGTTCATGAAAAGGAACGATGCAATGTCAAGGACGAGTATTGACTCTTCACTGATTAATGCTTCTAAAAAGGCTGCGTCAATCTCAACATCAAGTGATTGGAAACCGACAAGACTATAGTCGCCGATGAATTGCTGTAGTTCTTCAATTGGAATGATGTTATTCCCGGCAGGAACCCCTTGACCGCGAGCAATCTCTTCGCCGTTGTCAGCAGTGAATTTGAATCTCAAGATGTTCAAGCCATATCGTTCGACTAGGTCTATGATTTGCCTTTCAGAAACCAAACCGCCCCATGTGACCTGTAATCTCGGAGAGCATACTAGCTATGAGTCGCCAGTGACCATCACTATCGACTTCTGGGACATACCGTACAGTGTGTCCTATTACTCCGTCTATCTGTATGATACCTTGCTCGCAGAGGAGATGTGGACCCCCACTGAAGCATCCTCGAGTCAGGAGTATTCAGGGACCTTCACCATGGAGGATCTGGAAGGTTCTACTGGTAGGCTGGAGTTCACAGGGTATACCAACGACACAGCAGGGAATGGAATCTCCTATTCATTTAGTATCCGCATTGTCGAACCTGCTCCGCCTACGACGACGAGTACAACTACTAGTACAAGCACTAGTACTACTCCATCAGGGACTAGACCACCACCTTACTTCATCATTGTCCTGCTCGGAGGTATTGTGGCGGTGTGCTATGCTGGTAATTATGCCAGTAAAAGGCTCTCTCGACGAAGAGGATGAAAACATTGAGCAAATGGAAGGACTAGATTTGGACTCTCAGCAATAAATAATGGAAAGTCGTGTTTATCTCAGGTTCAGGAGAACACGAAGTTATGTCCGAGTATGGTTTCCAATGGAGGGTATACTTGCCCCTAACATTGAATATACCCTCTAATGAAATCGGTTGCTCACAAATTCTCCCCTCATATAATCGGAATCTCCCGTCATATCTATCACTTCTATCCCTGTCCGAGTGCAACCTTGGGTTATTAGTTAGAAGGATTACATATCCTACATTACTATCTACCAGTGTTTCGAGTGTCCTCTCAACTCGACAAACATCGGAAAAGAAATCCTTTCGGGCTTCAGTAGACCTTGCTTGATTCGTAACATAGTACGCTTCCCCATCACAATGAATGGGAATGCTGGAATCTCTAAAGATGGAGGACGTCTTATACTTGAGCTCAATTGGAATATCCTTTCCTGAGCAATTTGCGAGTATATCAAGAGTAATTGATTTGTCACTTAACCTCACAGGATATTCCAAACGAAGTGATATTTCATCAACTGCAGGAACATCTTGAATCTTCCAAGCTAAAGAGTGTTGAAAATCAGCTTCGGAATGGAATAGTTTGCGGTCTCCTGCTAAAGATCTGATGATACTGTCCATCGAGCCCTCCATTAACATTGTTGAACACTCCTTTGAATTATGTACAGTCTTAGTTTTCAATTCATTCATGGTTGCAAATCTGTCTATGATTGAAACATAACCTGAATCTTGAATGGATTCTGCATCTGTAGGTGTGGATCGACCTGTTAAGGAACAGACTGTAGTTGTATCTAGAACATGACTCTTAGATGACTCGATTCCCGCTTTATATTCATCTGATAGTTCATTATTCTGATAGAAATGAGCCATTTAAGGAACCAAAAGGATGTTGACCAAGGCACAGAGAATGAACAGGAGGTTGAGGTCGCCGCCACAAATGAACCACATTGCAGGATGAATCATGACAAAATTCCAAAACGGGTGCGAGAATTTCTTGACTGTGCCCGGCTTGAGATTCATTCTCTGGATGGTAAAATAACGTGTGTCGGGCTTGTCTGGGGAGAGGGAAAACGAGTGAGAGAGCTCGGTTTTTCAAGAAGAGAGTCCATTTCCATCCTCAACTGGTTAGAAGCCCTCTCACGGACATCCTGATGTGAACTAATCTGATGGGTCATCATCTTTCATCGAAGGATTTGTATGGTCTAGTACCTTTTTAGGTCAGAGAAAATCACTCAGGCATTCTCTCAGACCAACATAAGGTGCTAGAAGAGCATCTTCCCTGTGAAAATTGTTAGTCCAATGCTAAGGATGATAATGGAAAGTGCTGTCACTCGAGCGACTAACATGATACGTTTGATGAGTTTCTCATTCTTGGTCACAAGACTAAGTCCGTTTGAAAGAAGCTTGTCACCATCAAGTGCTGGAATGGGCAGTAGATTAAACAAAGCTACCGAGAACAGTATCATGAAAGACCAAGTGAGAGTCAACTGTGCATGAAATGCATACATGGGACCACCTGGAATCCACTCCCAACCAGTCTTTGGCTCCCAATAGTCGGCCCCGTATACTCCGATGTATCCTAAGGATGAATTGGATGGATTTGACCCCAATATGATGTCTACAGAACCTTCGAGGGTATGTACCGTTTATTGCGTTACATTCTTAGTACTGGCCATGAAAGTGTGTACATCCCCCCATTGGGCGATTACTGTATCATTAAGCCCCGTGATGACGTCACCAATTTGGATAGCACCATCGGCAGGCGAGTTGGCAGAAACATCGTAGATGTATGATCCACTTGGTTGATTGAAAGCAATGGACATCAATGGACTGAAGTTGATAATGAGTAGGAGGAAGATGAACCCGACTATCAGGTTCGCATAGGATCCGGCCGCCAACATTCTTAGTCTGTCGTGGGTGCTTGCATTATTTTCAAAGTCATCCTCATCAGGCTCAACGAAACCTCCGAAAATAACGTAGAAGAACAACAGACCCGAACTCTTGACCTTAATATCGTCTCGTGAGGCAGCGAGAGCATGGGAAAACTCGTGTGTCAGGAGAGTAACTGCTAAACCTATAATCATGTAGATTACTGGTAGTCCAGTAATAGTGACTCCGGGAATTAGCGGCACAACTCCACCAGCCGCAGCTGGTGCGAAAAAGAAGTTCCACAGGTTGGTTCCAAATAGCCAGAATCCGAATGCCATACCTATGACTGCAACCACTACGCCGAAATTGAAGAAAGCCCGTGGAATCTTCTTACCCATTCTTGTGAGAAAGGCGTTGAGTCGTTCGGTCCTAATCATAATGAAAAGAGGGGTTCCTGCATCAATGCCCCTCGCCTGTAGTCGCTCAATGCCAATAGTCCGAGCGATTAGGTAGATTATGAGGTAGGCCAAGAAGACATATCCAAGAAACATCAGTGGATCCATAGGGCGTCAAATCCGGAGGAATTAGTAGGACCGCGAACCATCATACTCGTTATAATGATTTTGTAGCAGGTACAAATTCCAACTCTCCAGAATCAATATTCACGCAGACCGGACCGCAATGCTCATAAACTGACTATTGTTCGCTAGCGCTGTTGTCCAATTGGGGCAGCAGTATATCTTCAGGTAGGCGAAGACCAATTGCCATTCAAACTAGTAATATCGGATCCTGAAACCGGAAAGGCCATTCAGTATGAACTAGATGATGCCAAGACGAATGCACTCGTTGGTAAGAAAGTCGGGGAAATCATAGAAGGTGATGTAATTGGTCTGCCCGGATATAAACTAAAGATTACTGGAGGCAGCGACTCATCTGGGTTCCCAATTCGCCCTGATGTCCATGGAAGCGGTAAGAAGAGAATTCTGATTCGTGGGCCTCCTGGTTTCAGAGCCAAGAGAAAGGGCATTGCCCGCCGAAAGACTGTACGCGGCAGGGAACTTAGTTCTAGTATAGCTCAGGTCAACATGCGCATTGAGGAGAAAGGCAGTACTCCTCTTGAAGAGCTGGTCATGAAGGCCGCATAATCCCATTATGGAACCATAGACTTCATAAGAAGTTCAGAAGTTCTTTCCGTCTGGAAGTGAGGACTAGGTGACAAGGAAGTACGAAGGTCAATCAGAGGTTAGTATCGGCGCCCTCGGTCATGTGGACCATGGAAAGACAACAATGGTCGAGTATCTCACCGGCGACTGGACTGACAGGCACTCAGATGAAGTCAGAAGAGGTATCTCGATTAGACTCGGGTATGCCGCAACAACTCTGCTCAAGTGTAAGAGTTGTCCCGAGCCCGATTGTTATACAACGTCCCATATCGCAAAGGAAGGAAAATGCTCCAAGTGTGAGGGAGAACTAGAAGCTCTACGAGAAATCTCCTTTGTGGACAGCCCGGGTCACGAGTCACTTATGGCAACCTGTCTAAGTGGTGCATCCCTAATGGATGGTGCAATCCTTGTCATAGCGGCAGACGAACCTTGTCCGATGCCCCAGACCTCAGAACACCTTCATGCGCTCCAGATTGTTGGAGTAGAGAACCTCATTATTGTTCAGAATAAGATTGAACTTGTGACCAAAGAGCAGGCCGAAGAACACTATCGTCAAATCAAGGAGTTCGTCCAAGGAACCGTAGCAGAGAATGCCCTTATCGTGCCGTTCTCGGCAGTCTTCGGTGCAAATGCCGACCTTCTGATTCAGTTGATAGAACAGATCATCCCGACACCTGAACGTGATGATGAAGCACCACCAAAGATGTTCGTCGCCAGATCGTTCGACATAAACAAACCTGGAACTCTTCCATTAGAGTTGATGGGCGGTGTGGTTGGTGGGTCTATTGTGCAAGGCCGACTGAAAATCGGCGATGAGATTGAGATTGCTCCGGGGTATAAGACCGAGAAGGGCTTCAAACCGATTCGCGCGAAAATAGTCAGTCTTCTCTCCGGTAGTGGAAACCAACTGGACGAAGCATATCCAGGTGGCCTGATTGGTGTGGGTACTGCACTTGACCCATCCTACACGCGAGCTGACCGTTTGGTCGGCAATGTTGTTGGAAAGGTAGGAAAGATGCCGCAGGTTATCGACAATATGATGATTCGTCCACAACTGATGGAGAGAGTTGTGGGAATGGAGTCTAAGAAGGCAGTTGACAACCTCAGGTTGAATGAGCCTCTGATGCTTGTAGTTGGAACAGCCCCGACTGTTGGAGTGATAACAAAACTTCACGGGGATG
>JAUVHR010000012.1 GCA_030593165.1 Candidatus Thorarchaeota archaeon | reverse complement strand
GTTCTCTTTATCCTTGGAGTTCTTCTAATTTTGGGTTTTTATCTCGGACCAAACCGTGAGGTCCGTGCAGTTAAGCGTCTTGAAGGAAAGGTAATGCTCGTGCCCTCAGCGATAATCTTGTTTGTAATTGGCGCAATCCTATTGAGTGGGATTATTGGCTAGATGCATCGATATCCATCTCAACCAGCCTGCAGTACAGTGCCGCTGAAACCATGTCTGCTGTGGTTCCCGGGTTCAACAGGTTTCCGTTTTGCCGCAGAGTTTCATCTAGCCCCAAGATGTCTTCTTCATTGAATCCACCACTCACGATTTGTTCTGCCCTGAGTCGCACCCGTTCAGCTTGTTCATGCCCTGCTTTCTTGACAATGAGGCCATCGTGCTCCTTTGAGAGAAGCCATATGAATGTCCTCACTGCGGCCTCCTCTATATCTTCTAGTCCCTTCGCCAAGTTACTCAAATACGGTACAGCGACACTCAGTGTTGTATCGAAATGGGTTGCCCACTCTTTTGAGATTGCATCAACATCTGCGGATTTCCGACAAAGCTCAACTAGGGTTATTTTGTCCGCGCGAAGGTTATCATAGACTTGTGGATTTCCGATATCATAACGGTCATGAAAATCAGACCACGAGGCGCCATCTTGTTCCCTTGTGCTACTCTCAGGTCTGACTAGGTGAAATGCACGATACAGATACACTGCATCTTCATTAGTTGTGTTCTCAATGACAAGTGCAAGCCAGCGTTTGAGGGACGCAACATCGAATCTCTCGGTTTCATGAATGGACGCCCCCAAAGCAACCGATAGCGGTACATGAAGTAAGATTGTGCCCATGAGTGTATTCAATCTGTTGAGACCCGTGAAGACATCGAGTGCACAAGTGTGAATCAGTTTCCCGATTTGTACGTCTTGTTCTTGAATCTTGCCATCCGATAGACTGATTCCCCTCAGTGCAGACAAGTGTAATCCGCGGGACATGAGCGTAGCACTGGCCAGGAAATGTCTATATCCCGTATCTGAGAATCGACGGAGTCTGGATACGTTTCCAGGTTTCGGTGAGCTTGCCTCTAGCAGTATCGCCAGTTGTCCAATGCTTGAGAGTTTCCACGGTAGGTCCGTCATGGTGTTCAACTAACTGCATTCATCAGTTAAAACCGTTCGTGACCGAAAGATAATTAGTGTGGGATTCGTGACCTACCATGAGAGCTATGAGCGTATCTGCAAAACTGACATTCTCCCAAATTGGCATCATAGTAGCCATACTCTCCTATCTTGTTGTTAGAGGTGGCTTTGTGGTCTTCAACATTGGTCTTCTGTGGACCACACCAGGAGGCTATCTCGCAATTGCTCTTCCCCTCTTGCCAGTGATTATTCTAGGCTTCACGGCCTGTGTCATTTCCTATTCGTATAGTTACCTTGGTCTTTGGATGATGGATCACAATCTCTACATTCCCGGATCAATCACCGTTCTTCTAGCCACGATTATCGTCCCTGGCGCTCTTGCTGTTTACGGATGGATTGCGTTTCCGGCATTCTAGGCAGGACAACTTGCTGAGCCGTTTCACCATTTCCTTCTTCATGAGCCAACACGTATCTTGCCCAGTCTTCAAGGCCTTCTCATTCATGAAATCAACGTGCGTTGTAGTAGGCGTAGTTGGCAGATTCTCGCAATTCAGCAGTTGTTCGCATACGGCAGAAAAACGGGCGTAGAACGCATAGGCTGACAATACTCGAAACCGGAATGAAATGTATTGACCCATTCGCAGAGTGATTTCGTGATTCTCTCGGAGTTTATTATCCTTGGACTTCACTGAACTATGACAAATGAACGGAGAACTGATATCATGCAAACAGGCATAGAGATATCCCTTGCGACCAATATCGCTGCCGCCGCTTTCTCAGTTGCGGTTGGAGTGTTTCTCCTAGGTCGCTGGAAGAAACAGGAGAATCGATTACTAACGGATCTTCCCCTCATGTTTGGAATCACATTCATCACACAGGCAATAAGTCAAATGATGCTTGCCTTGCCGAACTTGGGGCTAGTGGAGGACACATCCCTCTACTTTGGTGTCCGGTCCGTCGTCATCCTTGGAACTACTCTACCCTTGTTGGGTGCGACACTCAATATTTGGCTGGCGAGGTTCCAACAGTACCACATGCGCATACTTGGTCTTCTCGCACTCTACTGGCTCAGCGCAGTTGTTCTGGGTCCCTCCAGAGAGGTCATCATTCTGCTACATACTCCAATTCTGATTGGTCTTATGATTGCTCTCATGGTGACCTTTGCCATAACTTGGAAGACTGGCCGACTAAAGGAAGTCCGAAGCGAATTGATACTAGCTTCTTTGCTTCTGACTATTGTTTCGCAAGTAACCCGGGTCTCATTCATGACCGCTGGACTTGATGCTTTGTCCAACTTGCTCAATACTGCCGCGGTGATTCTGGCTGCACTGGCTCTAACAAATCCTTGGTATTGGCGAAAATATAGGGCAACGAAGGTTATAGCACTTGAGACTGAACCTTGTGCTTAGCCTGCAAGCACTAACTGGTCGACGCTGTCGACCGTACCTTTTCTTTGGGACACTCACTGGAGTACAATCTCTTTATGGATCACTGAAAAGCTGATTTGTCAGAAGAAGTTGATTGTGAAAAGCAGACTAGATCAACAGCAAAGGGAGCTGACAGAAGAACGTGTTTCACCACGCCTTCTGCAGCAGAGTGGGTTCACGTATTATTGAACCCAGGGCTCATCCGGACGTGAGCCAGGATATGCATTGCTTGATTTCATTTCATTCACGGGGATTCATACCGTACAGTGCTGGTTCTGTTCGTTCTGTCAGTGATTTGCTGAAACCGCGTTACAGAATACCAAATTACTGCAGCGATAGCTAGGGGTCACACAACGCTTTCTTTGGACTTTAAAAGGGAATAAGAGGATTTGTCATGGACTTCCTCATGATTTGAGAAGGCCTGCAGAGTTCTGCGAAATGTTCATTAAAGGGTCAGGGTCTCCAAAAGTCATCAAAGGTGAAGGACGGATGGATCACCGCCAATTTCGAAGGAATTAGTAAGGGTTTTGAGTAGGGGACGCCGTTCGATATACACTGTCCATCCCAAGCACCTGAATGGAGTTTTCATTGCCAATGACAGCACAGCTGATACCAGAAGGTGAGAGGACGGTCCTTCAGGGCCTTGTTGCCGCTGGAGCCCGAATCTCCGCGTTTGAACTGTCCGATCGACTAGGAGTGGGTGAAGAGCGAGTAGTTTCGATACTCAACTCTCTAGCACAACAGGGTCTGGTCCGACTTGAAGTCCAGCAGTTTACCTCATACATCCTTACCGCAGAGGGTGAGGAATACGCGCGATTTGGGTTGCCTGAGTTTCGCTTGTTCGATGCTGTCATCGAGCTTGGGCGGCACGCGGATATGGATGCAGCTGTTGCCAAGGCTGGGCTTTCCCCAAAAACAAAAGGAATCGGAATCAGTTGGGCAAAGAAAAAGGGTTTACTCAGCATCGCCAAAGATGGTAAGAAGATGATTCTAGAAGCCCGAGCTGATGCACCCACATCCGTTCTTGGCGAACTTCTTGAGATACTCCATAGCGGACAGACAGAGATTGCACGTGACATGGAGGTTGCACTCGAGCAAGCCATTGAGCGGAAACTAGTGACATCTTCCAGTAAACATGTCATAGAGGCTGAGATAGTCGACTCCAAGAGGGAATTGATTGACGAGCTGTTATCTGCAGGATTGCAGGGAATCGGCGACCTAACCCCCGAGTTACTCGCGAGTGGTGAGTGGAGACAGAGGCTGTTCAAGCCCTACAATGTCGAGATGACGCCAGTCCCAGCGTTCTATGGCAAGAAGCATCCCTATGCTGAGTTCATCGACTGGCTCAAGGAGATTCTAGTAGGTCTTGGGTTCGAGGAGTGGTTTGGGCCCTTCGCCGAGACCGAGTATTGGAATAATGACGCATTGTTCGTTCCGCAGGATCATGTCGCGCGAGATGTACAGGACCAATTCAAGGTGGTCCAGCCCTATGATCACGGAGACATAATCGATGAGGTCTACTACAGGTCCGTTAAGGCAGTACACGAGGATGGGGGGGACACAGGATCAATTGGATGGGATGGCCCGTACAGTCGTGAAGTTGCCACACGTTTGTGTCTGAGAGCCCACACAACCCCCGTATCAATGAGATACCTATGGAGCCATAGAGAGCCTCCACAGAAGATGTTCATCATTGATCGAAACTTCCGGTCTGAAACACTGAGTGCTAGTCATGCTCAGGAATTCAACCAGTGCGAGGGTATCATCAGTGACCACGACTTAACACTAAGAGACCTCATGGGCTACATAGGCGAGATCTGTAAGCGCATTGGTTTGAAGAAGATGAAGTGGAAGCCGGGCCAATTCCCATTTACTGAGCCATCTATTGAGGGCTTTGCCAAGCACGAAGTATTGGGGTGGATTGAGGTAGCACCAGGTGGTCTGTTTAGGCCGGAGGTGACCTATCCACTGGGAATTAGGAACTCTGTGTTGGCATGGGGCCTAGGAGCTGGCAGAATGTACATGGCTTCAATGGACATCAGAGACATTCGCGAGCTATTCACTAGAGACCTGAGCTGGCTTCGGAGGAGCTATTTCGTGAGGTGAGAACTGATGAACATTGAATGCAGACTGGACGATTTGGTTAACCTGATTGGGAAGAAGCTAGCAATCGAAAGACTCGAGGATGCTCTCTTTCTGATCAAGGCTGAGGTTGAACGAGTCGATGGTAACGTCATTGAGATAGAGGTGAATCCCGACAGAACGGACATGCTCTCTACTGAGGGAGTGGCCCGTGCTCTAAGGTCATTCCTAGGCATTTCGCCTGGTCTGACGAAGTATCCAGTGAAGAAGTCTGGCAAAAAAATCATTGTCAAGCAAGGACTCAAGAGAATCAGAGAGTTCATCTCCTGCGGAATCGTCCGAGGAGTTGAAACTAGCGATGACTTGCTGAAGGAATACATGCATCTTCAGGAAGCTCTCACTGCAACACATGGACGGAGCAGGAAAAAGGCAAGTATCGGTCTATATGTCCTAGACGCAATCGAGTTTCCTGTCATCTATACTACAAAGACACCCGAGAAGATTCGATTCACTCCACTAGGACATGATGTTGAGATGGACGCTCCTTCGATTCTGAGAGAGCACGACAAAGGACTCACTTATGGTCCTATCATCTCCAGCTTCAAAAAGTGGCCTCTCCTGGTAGATTCCAAAGGTGAGATACTAAGTCTTCCTCCCATAATCAACAGTGACGCACTTGGGCAAATAGACGATACTACGCGAAACATCTTCATCGAGGTCACTGGAACACATCTCCCAACTGTTGACCAGGCACTGAACATCATGATAACATCACTGGCAGAACGTGGTGGAAAGATCGAGTCAGTGACCACGGTCTATCCAGATGGAACACCATATGAGACTCCCAACCTGCGTCCCAGAACCATTATGCTCGAAACTACTGAAGTAGTCAAGATAACAGGTCTTGACCTAGAGGACTCCACGGTTGCGGAATCTCTTGAGAAGATGGGATTTGGAGCCAAGGCCAAAAAGAAGGGAATGATTCAGGTACTAGTTCCCGCCTATAGAACTGATGTACAACATTTGGTCGATGTGATTGAAGATGTTGCCATTGGATACGGCTTTGATAAGATTGAACCAACGCTCCCGCGGACAATGACAGTTGGCAAGCTGCGCGCCGATACACGACTTGTGAACAAGGTGAGAGACCTCATGGTTGGTCTTGGCTATCAGGAAGTGCTCAGCTTCGTTATGAGTTCCCCGGAGGTCTTGAACACAAAGATGCTCCGAAACAGACCATTGGTGACTACTGGGAATCCCAAGAGCAGGGACTTTTCGGTTCTAAGGAACGCGTTGCTTCCCATCCTCTTGAGCTTTGCATCCAAGAACCAACACGCCGATTATCCACAGAGAGTATTCGAGGCTGGCCATATCGTTGTTCCTGACAGGAGCATGGAGACAAGAACGCGGCAGTTCCCATCGTTATGTGGTCTTGTTACAAGTAACACTGTAAACATAACAGAACTGCTGACTGAGGTTGGATTCGTAATGAGGAATCTGGGACTCGAGGGCGACTTCAGGTTTGTGAGGACTTCTGACCCCACGTTCATAGAAGGCAGAGCTGGCGAAATTCATGTACGAGGCAAGTCTGTTGGTTGCTTTGGTGAGGTGTCACCGGAGGTCCTATCGAACTTCGCGATGGCACGACCAGTAGTAGCGTTTGAAGTTCATCTCCCGTTCGATGCCGAATGGTAATTAGCAGAACAATTATCAGTTCACTGTCTATGGATGCGATTACTGTCTTCAGAACGTAGAATAGCGCCCTAGAAAAGATATATTTACGGGCGAAGAGTTTGAAAGAATGAATCCTTCTTCTTAAACTGTAGAATGGTGGACTCAGGATGGGCGACAATACTACGAATACAGAGGAAGACTCCGATGTCTTCGATGGCTTCAAGTTTCGCATTGTTGCACTTGGAGAGGCTGGTGTTGGTAAGACCTCACTAATCAGACGGTATACTGAGAACTCTTTCGACCCAGAGTACAAGCAGACAATCGGAACTACATTTTCCTCTAAGGATGTGGAACTAGTTTACGAAGGTGGCCACAAGAGGCGTGTGCGCCTGGTTTGCTGGGATCTAGGCGGACAATCGACCTACCGGGAGCTTAGGCGTCAGTTCATGAAGGGGGCTTCAGGTGCAATCATCGTTTATGATGTCACCCGGCCTGAGACATTCATGGCCATGAACACGTGGTTCTCGAGTTTCCGCGAAGTATGTCCTGATACAGCAGTCGTTATCTGCGCCAATAAGGTCGACTTGGAAGAAGAACGAATGGTGCCTGTAGAACCCGGCACCATGCTGCGCGATTGGTTCCAGGCGGAATACTACGAGACTTCTGCGAAGACGGGGGGGGCGGTTGAGGAAGTGTTCTCAAAGCTTGCGCATAAAATAATGGAGAAGGTTCGTGGAGAGGGCGTCGGTCCGAAGATGTAAGGAGAGATATAATTCGCCATGCTAGTGCGTGACTTCATGACATCCCCAATCATCACGGCTGAAGTGACTACGCTGGTTTCTGAGGCAGTCACACTGATGGCCGCAGAAGACATTGGAAGCCTAATTGTGACTCGTGGTGATGTTCTGGAAGGACTCGTAACACAACGTGAGGTTCTCTGTGCACAGCTACTTTCAAATGAAGCCTATAGTCTGTTGACTTTGAGTGATATAATGACGAGCCCGGTGGTAACGGTAGCCGAGGACGCTGACCTTGGTCAAGTGGTTTCTGTGATGAATCGGACCGGCAAGAAATATCTCCCAGTCATGCAGGCTAATGAAATAATAGGCATTGTAACTCCAACTGATGTGATTCGTGTACTCGCAACAGTCAAGCTGATTGCTGACGGGATGCCAGACGAGTATGTTGTTGAAGACTAAGCGGGTCTGTATTTGGGTATCTCTTCCTTAATCTCCTTCTGCAATTTTCGAATGTCTCTAGCCTGTAACTCGTTTCTCTTGGGGTATGTACCGACAATTCCCATCATCTTGTCAATCTTGACCATAATTGGGTCACTGGGGACGATTTTCATAATCTCAGCCTTTGCGTCAGTCATGGCTTCCAGAACGTCCTTGGCAACACAGCCCATCTTCAATGAACCTAGGATTTTTTCCAGCTGATCTGCTACTTTCATTGCCCTGTCAACGGGAAGTGAACCTCCAGTTGGCACAAGAGCTTCTGCCTCCCGAATCGTGGCGTCCACAGCCGCATGTGCTGGTGCTGCCGGAATGGCCTGCATGGTTCCAATTAACTCGTCCTTCATGCTTTGAAGTGCGTCCGCAATGAATCCGCTCAGTTTCTCAAACTCGGCAGTCACAGTCGCGATAACCTCGCCGCCACCTGTTTCAGCAGGCTGTGCTGGCACTTGACTTTGGATTGCTGTCATGATATCAACCTTTGATTGTTGAACAGCTGACTTGATTTCACTCATCTCTGCTTTGATGTCTCCAATCTCTGCAAGCACTGTTATCATTCGTTTCAGGGTTTCTCCAATGCCACTAATTCTCTCTTCAAGCTGGTCCAGTTTCTTCAGGAACTCCTCTGCCATTTCTTCTATCCTCCAGGAGAATGCTAACCTGCTTTTTGGATGGAGTACAGATAGAAAAGCCTTTGTCTGTCATACGAACTCAACTTGAATCACGTTGGTAAACCGATTTCATCAGCTAGTTTCAAGCACTATTGCGAGTGTCATGTCACTTATAGTTAACAAAGATGAATTTCCCAGAATTATTAAATGGAGACAATCATAGATTGTCTTATTTAGTCCAAATGAGGAGTGGTTTTCGATGACCTCTGAACCGATATCTCATATGTTCAAATTGGTGGCTCTCGGCGATGGTGCCGTGGGCAAAACTAGTTGCATTAAGAGATTCACAGAGGACAGTTTCACTGAAAACTACATCATGACCATTGGAACTACTTTTGCGCTAAAGACAACTGATGTCCAGCTGCCTGAAGGGAACATGATCACTGCACGCGTTGTTCTCTGGGATCTTGCAGGCCAGCCCACCTACAACGAGCTCAGGCGGAGATACATGGCGGGCGCTTCTATGGCGATTATCGTCTTTGATGTCACACGACCACAGACATTCCTGGATCTTGGAGAGTGGTACACCAAGTTTGTGACGGTCTGTCCAAATGCTGTGGTAGCGGTTGTAGCAAACAAGATTGACCGACCAGATAGGCTCGTGCCTGAGGAAGCCGGCGCTATGATTCAGAATTGGTTGGACGTTCTCTACTATGAGACCTCAGCCAAAACCGGTGAGAATGTTGACCATCTGTTCTCTGAATTGATAGCTCGCGCCATTCAGAAACAACAAACGATTGGACCGCTCTCATCGATTCAAGATGGGCAAACTGCTCCACCCTTTAAACTTCCATAAGGACAGATGGGCGAAACTGAATGGCGGACACTAAGCGCATTCTGACGGGTGTAGTCGGACACCTTGCACTCTTCTTCATCAACTTCTGTGTTTTGGTTGGCGTTATTGAGAGCCTTCAACTATTCACCCCTGACCTTCCAATCCTTAATGCGCTTGTTCTGGCTTTCCTATTGATACACGTATTCAGTTTTCTATCAGTTCAATTGGGAATTCAGGTTCTTGAGTTCATTCGAGTGAGAATGCCGACTATCTTAGTTGCATACTACATCCGACTTGATGATCAGGAAGCAATCCGGATTCCTCTGCTCGACCCCACCAAAAGCAGACTTGCTGTAATAATCCTCCTCTTGATTGTCACCGGCGCACCAATAATCTATCCCATGTTTGCGATATACGGATTCTTCATGGTGTCCGCCCATCTTCTTGTGATAGCGCTAGATCCATCAGTTATTCTATCCTACTTCGGCATCTTTCTCAACTGGATGCCGCCAATCATTGCTCTGATAGTAGCGATGATTATCATGTCAATAGTTATCGTTGAGTTCAGTCACCGTTGAAGAGGAATTTTCGCGCCTTCGGCATAATTACGGTTTCAGAACGGTCCGGTCCTATGGAAATCATTGCAACTTCCGCTGAAGTCTGCTTCTCGATGAATCTGAGATACTCTCTCATCTCTTCTGGAATCGATTCCATTCCTGCTTCAGCAACCTCTCTCCAAGGCTTTTCGGGTTGTTCCCAACCATCGAGTTCCTCAAAGATTGGCTTTGCTTGGGAGTATGCAATTGCACTTGCCGGGAGGGTTCGGGTTTCTATCCCATCCAAATCATATGCGATACACACCTTAAGAGGCCTCAAATTCGTGAGAACATCAAGCTTCGTGATTGCGAGTAGTTTTGCTCCATTCACTCTTACTGCATAGCGCAGCGCCACAAGGTCAAGCCACCCACATCTCCGCGGTCTGCCAGTAACAGTTCCGAATTCATGACCGCGCTCGCGAATTGCATCTCCAGCTTCACCGTCGATTTCTGTTGGGAATGGGCCTTCTCCTACCCTGGTTGTGTAGGCCTTGCATATTCCCATTACCGAGTCAAGGAGTAACATGGGCACCCCGGTTCCAGTTGATGCGGCAGAAGCAACGCAGTTTGAACTAGTGACGAAAGGATAGGTTCCGTGGTCCATGTCCAGAAGAGCTCCCTGTGCGCCTTCAAACAGAACTCTTCTATTAGACAGAATTGCTTCTTGAATGAATTCCCCAGAATCACATACTCTGACCCCTTCTTGATCTATCATCTTGAGGAGCGTTTTGCGCAATTCAATCACTCCAACTGATGGTTCTGAATCATGCAGTCTTGCCATCCTTCGACTGGAAATCTCAAAGAAATGCTCCAGAGCCCCTGAATCTGAATCGACTATATCACATATCCTGATTCCGATTCTATTTGCCTTGTCTGCATAGGTCGGTCCTATACCTCTCTTCGTGGTGCCTACGCGTCCTTTCCCCTTCTCCTCCTCCTGCAACGAATCTATCTGTACATGAAGCGGTGTGATGACATGAGCACGGTCACTCAGCACTAGGTCTGGTTCCAAACCCGCCTCTTTCAACTGTCCAATTTCCTCCAGGAGAACAACAGGGTCAACAACAACACCATTCCCAATAACAACGGTCTTTCCTCGTACCGCCCCTGTGGGCATCAACCGGAACTTGTGAATTTCCTTGTCAATCTTCACAGTATGCCCCGCATTGCTGCCCCCCTGAAATCTAACGACTATGTCGAATCCTTCAGACAAGACATCAACACATTTCCCTTTCCCCTCGTCTCCCCATTGGAGTCCAACAACAACTAGAGTCTTCATTTCACACACACTCTATTGGCGGATTATATCAAGATATTAATTGTGAACTATTTATAACTCAGCCAGATATCCATGGACCGAATTACATTGAGACAAGCTGATGTCGTTATTGTCGGAGCTGGTTCTGCGGGATGTGTAACTGCACGTAGGTGCGCCGAACTAGGATTGAAAACATTTCTATTGGATCGCAAACCAGCAGCCAAGATCGGCCAGAAAGTATGTGGTGACGAGATCAGCAGGTCTCACTTTGATGCAACAGGACTCGATTACCCCGAGGACAATGAGATTTCCTCTGTCATTGCGGGGGCAGATGTCTATCCTCCCAACTTAAGGAATGAACTCAAGGTCAGAGGATGGGATGAGTTTGACGGGTGGACTGTGAACAGAATTGCTTTTGGTCAGCGGCTCCTGGAAGACGCAAAACATGCTGGCGCGAGATTCAAGCAAGAGATACATGTTGGAGGTCCGATATTTCGAAGGGACACGGTTGTAGGGGTGGAGTACAAGGATCTGAGTACTGGCGAGAAGAAGACTGTCAAGTCGAAGCTTGTCGTCGATGCAAGCGGTTTTGCCGCAGTGATACGAAACAAGATAGACAGTCCTTTTGTTGAGAATCGCATCGCAAAGAGCGACATCGCTCTCTGCTACAGAGAGATTATCAGACTGAAAATCCCTCTTGCCGAACCTGAAGTTGCCCGCGTTCTTCTCGGGGGTACGCATGCACCCCGCGGCTACGCTTGGATCTTTCCAAAGGGTGTGCAGGAGGTTAATGCTGGCGTAGGCGTTGCGGGAGGCTCGGGACAAGGCTCTCCGAAGTCGCTCTTTCTTGCTTTCAAGGAACAATATCCTTTGTTTCACGGCAGTGAGGTCATTGAAGGTCAAGGTGGAGCTGTTCCAGTGAGACGTCCCATTTGGAGTCTAGTATCTAATGGCGTAGCTTTTGTGGGCGATTCAGCTTGCATGACAAACCCGATACACGGTGGCGGTCTAGGTCCTGGTGTACGCGCAGGAATCATCCTTGGGGAGGTAGCAAAGGTGGCAATCGCCAAGAAGAATCTATCTGCCAAGGGTCTCTGGAGCTTTAATACTCGTTTTCAGGGAGGTTTCGGTCGACGTCTCGCATCCCTTGAGATTTTCAAGCGACTACTCACTGATGTCAGTGATGCCGATCTGGACTATGGCTTCCAGAAGCGAATACTCGAGGCCGGCGACTTAATGGCGGCCAATCGTGGAGATGGGCTCTCAATGAGTGTTGTTGAGAAAGCAAGGCGCGTTAGGAGGAGCGCCGGACGTCTAAGTCTGCTGAGACGGATTCAGAAGACAACCAAATTGATGAAGAAAATTGACAAGGCGTATGCCAATTATCCTCACACTCCGAACGGCTTGGAACGCTGGATTTCAAATGTGCAAGAAATAATCGATTCAGCAGTCTTTGTTTAAACAGAATGATGCGGTGGTCCCGAATGGGACGCACCAATATCCATTCCGTACTAGTCGACATCCCTGATGCCGGCCTTAGTCACTGTGAAGATCGCCTCACCCTCTGGTAGATTGGGCGAGTCAACAAGTCTGCAGATTCGACGCTCTCCCTTAGACTTTCTAATGTAGCAGCGAATCTGTGGTACATGTGCAAGAACGTGACCTCCTACAGGTGCAGTTGGGTCACCAAAGAATGCATCTGGTCGCGACATGACTTGGTTTGTAATATAGACTGACAAGTTGTTTATCTCCGCACCTCTCTGGAGATGATGCAGGTGCTTGTTCAGCTTCTGCTGACGTGCAGCAAGAGTACCCCTGCCCGTATACTCAGCTCTGAAGTGGCTCGTTACTGAGTCTAGTACGAGGAGCTTGGCATTCTTCTCAGTAGCCATCTCCATTGCCTGATCGCAGAGGAGAATCTGGTGGTCAGAGTTGTATGCTCTTGCCCATATCACATTCTTCAGAACCTTTGCAACGTCCATCTCTAGGGCCTCTGCCATGTCGACAAGACGTTCGGGTCTAAATGTGCCTTCTGTGTCTACATAGATTGCTGTGGCATCGAGTCCGCCTTGCTCTTCTGGCAATTGGATATTTACCGCCAGCTGATGACCAATTTGGGTCTTCCCACTTCTGAATGAACCGTACATCTCCGTGATGCTCTGGGTTTCAAACCCTCCTCCGAGGAGTTCATCAAGAGCCCTAGAACCAGTAGTGATCTTGGCCGCTGTTCTCCTTCGTTCAAGAAAAATGTCCGCGGTTTCAAAGCCGATCTCAAGCATCTCACGAGCCGCTTTGATAATCTTCGTTGCTGTGGTTTCTCCAATAGAACCCGCCGCAGCGAGTTCGTTGGGGGATGCTACTGCAATCGCCTCGACGCTCTTGTATCCCGATTCAGCCAGACGTTTGCCAATGGCCGGTCCTACTCCCGGTAGATCGGTTACTTCGAATCCTGCTACGGAGTCTTGTGAGCCTCCAGTGTCCAAATCTTCATCTGCTCCCTCGAAGTCCTCATAATCTGCTTCTTCGGGTGTTTCATCCTTTTTTGCTGGAATATTGGGGGCCTCCCTCGAATGCTTGGCTTGAAAACGATAACAAACCAAGCCAATGGTCACTGTGTAGTCGCTTTGTTTGATATAAAAATGGCACTAGTGAGGTGACCGAGTGATGTGCTGAAGTACACATCAAGTGATAACACGGTCCAAACACAATGTGCTTCTTATGAGAGGTCCTTTGCTTGGAAAATCACTAATGCCAACAACAAGCAGTTGATGATCAGTGCTGCAAGAAGAATCGCGGAGTGTACTGGCGGCCAGTCTGGGATGAGGTAGTAGTATCCCATCAAATCTTGCCCGACGTTTTGCACATGACCTGACAATGAAATCGCGCCTCCGCCTATAATGACGAAGAGCGTTCCTAGGAGTTGTTCATACAAGGTTACCAATATGCCCCATAGAAGGGGTTTCTTGATTGTGATCCCGAGCATGACGAATATCGCGCAATAAACAAGATTGCAGACCAAACACAGACCCCACGCTCCGCCAAGAATCTCCAAGCCAGTTCCCGAGATTAGAGCAATGGGCACGAAAAGGGCTGTGGCACAGATTCCCCCGACAAGGGTGCCTGCTGTTACAGTTGCAACATAACGCCAGAAGAGAACTTCAGCTCGCCTGATGGGTCGCACAATAATCTGAATCATTGTATGTGATTCTATTTCATCTGCCAAAGCCGCTGTTCCTAAGAGGAGTCCAAAAAGAGGAATAATCAACAAGATGTAGAGTGTTCGAAATAGGGTGGAATAAAGAAGCTCTCCTGGAAGCTGCCCTTGAGGAATCATGTCCGTGGCGACCACGACAAATACAGGCAGAAGCCCAAGTACAAGGAGTACCCTGCTTTTCTTATCTCGGGCAAAGCTAGTGAGGAACATGAAGAATACGAAATAACCACGCCTTAGAATTGCCAATATGCCTGTAGTGGTAACCCCACCGTCTGTGTCTGTTGCTGATTGTGTATTCAAAGTCATGGCTATCCCTCTACCAGAAACTCGAAAAGGCGTTCTACACTCTCTGAGACCGTTTCTACGTGGACGATTGGTGTGTTCTTCTCAACAGCGTTTCGGACCAACTCGTCAAAGAACCTCTCGGGCTGAGGTGTTATTACCCTACACTCGGCCAAGCTATCTCTCGCAATTATCGTAATGGATCGGACAAGTCCTTCTACTTCAACGAGAGCACTGGCGATTCTTCGTACATGGTCCGGAATAGCACTGAACCGGATTTCATGTGGATACTGGTAGAGTAGACTCCGAATTTTCTCCGGACTTCCTTCTGCGAGTGTCTGCCCCCGGTGGATTAAGGTCACACGACTCACAAAATCCTCAAGTTCCTCAAGAACATGACTCGATATCAGAACTGTCACTCCATTCTCCTTATTGAGGTCAAGGAGGAGATTCGTAATCATTCTTCTTCCAAGTGGGTCCAAACTTGAGAGTGGCTCATCCAGAACTAGAAGATCAGGTTTGTGTGGAAGAGCTGCTGCAATCTTGGTTCTTTGCTTCATTCCTTTTGACAGTGCTGAAATCTTTCTATCCTTGTATTTCTTCATGCCAACTGCAGCAATCGCATCATCAATGGTGGACTCGATATTCTTTGCCAGTGGCATTGAGAGCCGGGCTAGCATTTTCACGGATTCGCGGACAGTTGCCCAAGGATACAGATCATCGTGTTCAGAAACGAAACCAATACGTCTTTTCACTTCTGTATTATCATATGGTGTTTCACCAAAAACGAGGGCTTTACCACCATCCGGTCGAGCCAGACCAGTCAGGATTCTTATCAATGTGGATTTTCCTGCACCGTTCGGTCCGACAAAACCACTTACTGTGCCCTCGGGGATGTTCATATCAAACCTGCTAAGAGCCACAACTTCTCCATATCGCTTGGAAACCTGGTCAATTTCTATGATTGACATTCAGCTGTCCCTCCGGTAGACCTTGAAGAATAAGACCAGGACTCCTACTGCAATCATCAATCCAACCATGACTAGCACCATTGGTCCCTCAAGTCCAATTCCATTGTTGAACACAAAGAGCTGACCGTTGATATCCACAGAATGTCTTCCTAGCATCATCGCCCCAAGAAGCGACAGACACCCAACGAAATCAAGTAGAATGAGCAATGACTCTGCTTGCGACATTGCGCCAAGTGCCGTTGGCAGTGCAGACATCATGATTGCTGAGATGAACAGCGAGAGAGTCGCCAAACTCCTTCGAGAGGTCAGGCTAGAAAATGTCAATGCCAGTATACTGAGTACAACACTCGATATGATAGTAACAACAATCCCCCACGCTAGAAGGTCTAGATTTGCTATGAAGTCAGTGCCAAGTCCTTGTGAAAGCAGAAAGTATTGGATCAATGTTGGAAGGATGATAATTATGGCTGAGAACATCACAAGTCCAAGAAGTTTGCCAAGAACATACTCGAATCGTGATATCCTTGAGAAGTAGGCTTCTGTGGTCCGGTTCAATTGATCATCAGCAATCATTCCTCCCCCAACAATCGCAAGTAGAAGCAGAAACATGAAACTGTTCGCTCCGGAGAAGAGCTGAAGGAAGATAAGCGAACCAGCTTCGACTGCAGTAATTCTATTGACTAAGGAAATCATGCCAAGTATCGAATCTGAGTATGTAATCCGGAACAACTCATTGACGGTCATTCCCAGGAGATGCACAGGTAGAATCGAGCCAATAATAATGGCAACTATGTCTTGGACTAGTAGACTAAAGAACATGAAGATTAAGAGCATCTTTGTGAAGCCCGACCTTCGGATTCCCTCTCTCAAATTGAACCATGCCAACGTGAAGACACGATAGAGTCTTCCCAGTCGCACACCTTCAAAGCTTCGAAATCCGAACCTACGGACATATGCATCATCACTCATTCTACCTCGCCATCTCCCTTCACGATTGAAACAAACACGTCTTCCAAGCTTCGTGTCTTGCGACCCATATACCGAAGACTGATCTCTGGGTCGGAATGAGTCTCTTGAAGAATTATCATTTCGACATTATCTGTTCGTTGTATGTTGATATTCGCACCATCAAATTCCACTTCAAGTCCTCGTGCACGAAGCCTTTCGAGCAGTCTCTGCGAGTCACCAGCTATTCGAATCCGAAGGTCTCCGGTTTTTTCCTCTAGCAGTTCCGACATATCGCCAGATGTCACGATCTTCCCTCTACCTAGAACTACAACCCAATCACAAACTTTCTCAACGTCGAAGAGAAGATGGGATGATACCAGGAGGCTTTTCCCCTCATCTTTGTAGAGCCGTTCGATAAGATCGAGCATCTGCTGGCGGCCATTCGGATCAAGTCCATCAGTTGGCTCGTCGAGGATTACTAGTTCCGGATCATGAACAAGCGCAGCGGCGAGTTTGGTCTTCTGCATCATGCCATGACTGAATTCTCTCAAGCGGCGATACCTCTCCTCAGCCAGCCCTACATAGTGAAGGGTGTCATGAGCACGTTGAGCAGCTTCCACTGGGTTCAGCCCGGAGAGTCGACCCATGAAAGTCACGTACTTCTGTGCACTTACATCCGGGATAGACGGTGTATACTCAGGCGAATATCCCACATGATCACGGATCTCTTGGATTGATGTAACAATGTCATGGCCCAAGACTGTTGCACTTCCCCCAGAAGGACGTATAATCCCAAGAAGTGTTCGTATCAGTGTTGTTTTACCGGCGCCATTAGGACCTAGCAAGCCTATTGAACGTCGCGGGGCTTTGAATGTCACGTTGTCGAGGGCAATTGTTGAACCATAATGTTTTGTGAATTCGTGAGTTGTGATGGCCTCAGACGTCAAGTCAAATCTCCCTATAGTGGGTCAATCTGAGAGGCAAGATTAGTTTTGCTAAGAACGCAACTGTAGGGAAATAACGCCCACTGTTCTGAGCAATCTTGCGACCTCAAGATGTACAAAATCAACTAGGACTTGGTGAGGGTAACAAGAATGAACTCGTCCTGGGGCGCCACTCGGATTCCACCCATATCCGTCTGGATCTGGATGAATTGCATAAAGCCACCCTCTTTGACCTGCTTGATGACTTCCTTAGTCTTGCCAATCAGTGAGCTTAGAAGTGCCGAGATCTCTTCTGCTCGGTCCATTGAAACCCCCCAGGTGTTGATTGGAAATCCCTCAGGGCTAATGAAGAGTGCAGCATAGACGTCCGGGAACGCTGTTGTGATTCTGGCGATTATTTGCTCGAAGATCTCTTTCTTTGGCATAGTAGACATTTCGACACTTCCATGTGAGTTTCGTTGTGTGTCCCTTGCCTCTGTGGATGGAAAACACTGAAAAAAGGTTTGTTGTCGTGTATGATTGGCCACAATCGATAGATTTCCACAATTCCGACTCTCAGTCTACGTGGTAGAGATGATTTGACACTTGAAATACGGCGATGAACTCCTCGATCTCACGGGCAGAGATGTCAGTGTTGCCCGAGCAGTCTCCAGACTCACACCAGCACCGTTGGTCAACTTCTATGCTGGCCTGATAATCTCAATCTATCCAGCTACGTCATTGGGACCAGTTCTCACTCCGCTAACCAACATGCTAATCTGCATTATTCTCATGGTTGTTCTGCCCCTAGCCCCCATCATCTACCAGGCCTGGAGAGGTAAGGTAGACCTTGATGTTTCATCTCGGGAGATGCGTGCCCGTTTCTTCGTTTTTGCACTGATGTGTTACGCATTAGCTTATGCTGTCTACTGGGTAACATTCTGTGATGAAATGCGAGTTCTCGCTGCGGCATACTTCTTTGTGACCTTGGGCGTCATGCTCGCGACATACATCAGCAAGGTTTCGGTTCACGCTACAGGCGTTGGTGGTCCTGGTACGGCAATGCTGTACATCTATGGGGTCAGTGCATTTCCTGTTGCCTTTCTCTGGATGGCAGTAGTCTGGGCTCGACCGAAGTTAAAGCAACACACCACTATGCAGACTATTGCTGGCTTGCTGTTGGGTATTCTGATCACGTGGTGCACTTACACGGTCCTGTATCTTGCATAATAAGACAGACAAACAAGCCTTATGAAACACCTATGTTTTGCAAACAGTGAAACAAGAGTATGATGGTTAGGTATCATGACAGACACTTTGCCTTGCCCAAGCTGTGGTAGGAGCCTTAGAAAGGGCTCCACATTCTGCATTAAGTGTGGATCTAGACTGACCACTGACGGAGAGTTGTTAGCAGGCCCTTTAGCTGATCCCGTTCCAGAAGAGCCTACACTTGGAGAGTCGTCGGATCTTGAGGAAGATGTGATAGATACTTTGTCGCAGGATGGATCCATGAGGGCTGAAGAAGAGATACCTGCTGATTTGTCTGAGCTGGACGATTTCGCTGAAGTGCTCCCTCCCATTGATGAAGCAGAACTTCCCGAAACGGATCTTGAATCAGCCGTGATTCCGGAAAAACCTGATGATGAGATTCAACCAGTGGCTGGTCTCAGTTGGGATTCCGATGAAGCATTGGAAGGAACTGAAACACTCGAGGAACCCGGCCTTATCGATACAGAACTCCCTCCAGCAATTGGTACCGAGCCGGACACCCCCCCTCCTGATCCCCCCCATGAAGGTCTCTCATGGGCTGAAGGTATCGCTGAAGAGACTGACTCGTCTGATGTGAAGGAGGGTGATCCTTTCAGGGAGGTAGAACCCCCGCGGATTGTGGATGAACCGACCATGGCACCAATCCATCTTGCGGTTGACGAACATGATGAGGAAACGCGAGACGCAGTGGACCATCTCTTCCCTGCCGGACGAGGCGTAACCGGGGGTGACTTTATTGACGCAGTTGTGGGGACGGCAAAGAAGATTTCTGTTCGAGCTCACAGCATGAAAGAAGTTGAGAGTCCAACATGCCCAAGTTGTGGTCTTGCCCTAACTTCTGATGATTTTAGCTATCCCCCTTACGTCTACGAGGCAATGGGCCAGGCAAGAATCGAACATGGCGAGGCAAAGATAAGAGATGCAGAATTCGAACTGGCCATCGAGTCGTTTGAGAAAGCGAAGATACTCTACGAACGCTCTGGGCTACAGAAGCATATAGATGAAACTAACAGGAGAATTGATCACGCCTATGAAGATATGGCTGACTATCATTTTGAACAAGGTGAGAAGCATCAAAGAGAGCATCAGTACGAGTGGGCCATTGTACAGTTTCAGAAGGCTCGACAGATCTTCATGTTCACAACTCGATCCAAGAAGAGAGCAAAGTGTGCCGAGAAGGTGCGCGACTGCTACATTGATTGGGGCAAAATGATTGAGGATGAGGGCGACCTCATGGTCAAGACTGGAAAGACGCGTGCTGCCTTGTCCAAGTATCAAGAGGCCGCAGAAAAATACCGAAAGGGCGATGACCCGAAGAAGCTGCGTGGCCTTGAGAAGAAAATCCGTAAGGCCTGAGCTAGATCCCAAACTGATAGCTCTCAGATTAATGACATTTCCATCTGTAGGATGTTGTTCATATCGAGAGGAATTAGATCCAATCACCAGTTTCCAGTTTCGTAGGCAGATACTCATCTGTGAGGTACTTGAAGCTGTGACTGGCGAATGACTGGATTTCTGCCTTCTCTTTCATCTTCAGCATTAGTTTGAGGTCTTCAACCCATTCCTTGTTCTTCTGTACGAAAGGTTCCTTTAGCATGTCCTTGACACGCTTAATGTCAGTTGGCACCATAGGAATGCGAACTGCCTTTGGTATATTGTGCGCGTCCAAGTCGCGGCTAAGAACTCCGAGAAGCTTGAGCTCGGGCGTGGCAATGAATGGCGACTCATAGCTTAGTCTCTTGCTGCCTCTCAAAAAGACAGAATAAATATAGTGCCCATAAGGGTCGCTATCCACCAGTGCAAACGCAGGAATCTCCAATTCCTTCACGAGCTTCTTCAAGAATGCCCTTGTCGCGATGTCACCTGAACCCTTTCCTGTTAGAATAATACATGGTTGTCTGTTCCAAAACTTCGCTTCAGCCAGCCTCATCACTGCCGCATCCTTCTCTGACAGAAGGATGTACTCGGCATCACTCTCCAGGATTTCGACTTGGTCAAGGAATGGAGTGATGGCCCAACCGCCTGTCCCCATCCTCGTAAGATCAATTCTGTCTCCACCATCTTCGACGACGACTCGACCCATGGCAGAGCCTCGAGCGGAAGCGACAACATGGATGCTGTCCCGAGTTGTCCTGAGCATTGAAGCTACATCTTCGATAATCTTGTCGCTGTACTTCTGGTCCCTGAACAGGTTCACATCACTGTAGAAAACCTCTCGTTTCGTTGCGTGCAGACTGGACTCGAGCAGTTGATACACAATCTCCATGACTCTGGCTGTTCGGGTTGCATCCACAACAGAACCAAGTGAGTGATACGGTCTTGTGATTGTCCGCATTCCTAATAGCAGAAGGTCTCGGAACTCATCCCACACAATGTTATCGGCTGACCTACTAGGAATCTCAAAGGCAGGGCGTCCTGTCACCATTGTTTCATTTAGGATTTCAAGTGCCATCTCAAGGATTTTGTCCCTTGTTTCATCCCTAGTTAGTGCTACGACCTCAACTGTTTCAGCAATCGCTGGTGTAGTTTCACCAGCTGCAGCCCTCTTTCAGCCTGTCTCCACTTCCTTCTCATCTCCTTACCAACCCGAGTGACAGCCTCAGG
>JAUVHR010000239.1 GCA_030593165.1 Candidatus Thorarchaeota archaeon | reverse complement strand
GCTCACAAAGAGGCTCCGAGTCTGGCCCCTTGTACGCTGGAGGAATTACTCAGCAGGAGAGTACTACATCCGCTTCGTACCAGCCCAGAAGGCAAAGAAGTCCAATGTGACGATCAACTACGTTCTGTTCATAACTACCCTTGCAACGATTGCCATTGCAGGATTCATGCAGGCAACATCTCCGGTATTCCTTACCCTCTTCTATCCCAATGGCTGGACGTTTCTCGACATAGCGCTTGTAACTATTGGGTTCATGACAGCCCTGATGGGGATTATCTTCACTCATGAGATGGGGCATTTTCTGACCGCTAAGAACAAGGGCATCGAGGCGACACTTCCCTACTTTATTCCGGGCCTTCCCCAACTGGGTGGTACTTTTGGCGCATTCATCCAACAGAAGAGTCCTCCAATGAATCGTAAGGATTTGTTCGATCTAGGGCTTGCAGGGCCTTATGCCGGCTTCGCAGTAACGCTAGTTGTGCTCGTCATCGGCTTTTTCCTGTCCGTCCCTGTGACGGCTGAACAAGTGGTTGCTCTTGATGAGGCATTCCCAGGAATGTCAGGTGAGCTTGCAGTTCCTCTTCTATTCACGTTCTTTGAAATGTTGTACTCTGATTTCATACCCGCTGGCGGAACTATATACATGCACCCTCTTGCATTTGTCGCTTGGGTTGGAATGCTGATCACCGCTCTCAATCTCTTCCCTGTAAGTCAGCTTGATGGTGGTCATGCCTTGCGGTCAATTGTAGGCGAGAAGCATCACAAGTATATAGGCTGGGGAGCAATAGCTGTGATGTTCCTAATGGGATACTACATGATGGCGATTCTCATCCTTCTCATGTCGAAGGGCGGCTCACATCCCGGCCCTCTCAACGACACAGTGCCAGTCTCAAAAGCAAGAATTGCTGTCTTTTTGCTGGCGATGGTGATTCTGGTAATCTGTATTCCACCGTTGTACGCCATGTTTTAATGTCGCAGGCTCAGATTGGCATCTTGGAATTGCGTAATGTCAGTTGACATCCGATTTATTCCGTGCCAATTCTTGCCTTCTGGGACGGTTGTTATGTTTCGGTTTGTGAAGAAGTTATCATCAGCACTCGAGGCTTCTTGGCTAGATACAGCTCGGAGGCGCCGCAGTGGTTCACAGGTGGAACCATGACAATGCTTTTATGCGCGTCGAAGTTTCGACCGCGCCAAGACAAGCGACGGCCTCATAGAAGAATATCGTCAGTTTGCGAGAGTGACACCATGAAAAGAGTATTTGCGCTCCTCATTGTGCTACTGGTCTTTGTCAGTGCAGGGACTCCACTGCTTCACAGAGGGACAGCGATAATCGAAACTGTTCCTATAGAGATCTCGCACCTCATTGCTGACGCGGATCTGGTGGTCGTCAATGAGACAATCAATTCCGGACAATCGTTCAACGACGATGATTTCCTGTTTTATGTTTACAACTATACTTACGAAATCGCTCAAGCTAACGTTACTCTGTACTTTGAGAATTCCAGTGTCTATGAAACAGCACTTACTGAAGGGGGCTCTGGCATGGCGATTTTCTACAATGTACCACAAGGTTTGTACATTTGGAACGTGACCCTGGAGCAGGCAATAGGTGGCTTTGACCCGGACCTATTTGTCACTGGTACGATGGTGTCTGATGGCCCTGATGCGTATCCAACTATTGAGATTGGGAACTTGGACTGGGACAATGATGATGACGACTTCAACGCCACCGTTATAGATATCGACGGCAACCCTGGAGAAGGACTCAATGTTTCCATACATCATCGGGACAACAACTCCATCTGGAGCCAGATAGTGCTGGGTTCCGACGGTCTGGCTGAGTTTCTCAACATCCCTATCGGCAACTTCACATGGAAAATCACTGTGGTTTCCGGTGATTACGCCAATTATGTGATTGATGCAGGGAACTTCACAACCGATGGCACAGCAGTAGAAGTTCATCAGACAATCGGACCTTTCGCAGGCAATCCTGACTTCTATGACTTGGAGGTGTTTACCTACTTTGAAACCAGTGTGGCTGCGTTCCAAGGGGCACTGGTGAATGTCACGTACAAGAATGGTACCGTGATTGCCACTCAAACTACTCCAGCCAATGGAACCGTACGATTCCTCGACCTGCCTATTGCCTTCATCAACTGGACGGTAACCCAAAACGGCGAAACGATAGGACCTGGCGGATACCATGAGAATCTCACGACTGCTAGCACAGATATTCGCGTTCCTGTGATTACATCTCCCGGGAATCAGACGTTCTTATTCGAAGCAGAGAACATCACTGTCATGTGGATGGTAGAAGATCAATACCCTGATGAGATACAGATGAAAGTTGATGGTGTTGTTGTGGAGTCCTTTGACTGGATCAACACAACTGAATACACGTACAACTTTACTGGCTATGATATAGGCGTCTATGACCTCGTGCTTGTTGTGATGGACCAGAATGACAATATCGCGGAAGACGAGATTACTTTGACGATTCATGAAATAGATATACCAGTGATAGTGGGTCCTGAGTCAGTTGAGTATTACTTCACAGAAACCGGCAATACAATACAGTGGAACATCACTGACGAATACCTGAACATGTACACCGTGTATAGTGGCATTGAGGAAATCGAAAGTGGCGACATTAACCCCGACGAGCCATTTGTAGTTATTAACGTCGATGGACTGTCCGTAGGTGTATACAAGTACATGCTGTCTGCCAATGATACCAGTGGTAACACCGCCATTCACAACGTGACCGTTCATGTCAATGGTGATGACATAGTACCAGTGATTGTCTATGCCCCTGATGATATGGTCTACGCAAGGGGTGATGGTAGGCTCGTTCGCAGCTGGACTGTCACTGATAACTTCAAGAGTCGGTACACAATTGTCGTTGATGGATTCGTAAGAGTCGACGAGGATTGGACGAGCGAAACAATCGACTTCGACTTCGCCGGGCTCAGTGAAGGAGTCCACTGGGTCGAATTGACTGTTTACGACCTTGGAGGGAACTCAGCGAGTTCTGCAGTCATGGTGACGGTCACGCCTGCAACTACGGTCGTGTATTTGGCCATGGCTGGACTGGCGGTTGGAGCTATCATAGTATTCGTATTCGTCATCTGGTATCTCCGGTACCGGTAGTTATCGTTGATGCCCGTACAGCCGTCACCCTCTTATCCAAACGGGAACTGGCGTAAGCAGACCAGCACCTTACCGTCAGTCACTTCATTTGTGGTGAGAAGATGCGATTCCTACGCGCAGGCCGTATACACGAGCCGAATCATTCGTTATCCAAGAATCTACCTCGGAGAATCCAGAGATTAGTTTAATATGGCTTGGATTGAGGGGAGGTAGCAGTATGCCCGCCAGCATTTAACTGCAAAGGATGAGTTGGCGTATTGCATACCATGCTGCGCAAACCGGAGGAGAAACCGTCTGACACCCTCTGATATACTGGAGTATCATGACGAACACAGCTATCCTAGTCATGGCAAAGTCCTAGCGGGGGTCATTATCGCCTTATGCGCATTCATTGCTGCAGGGACTTACTCACTCGTGAGTTTCTGGAACCAGTGCGGAACAGATGTGATGAACGCTATCAACACCCTATTGGCCGCAATTGGACTCGTCGCTACTCCGGCAGATGCTGCAATCACAATCGGGGCTGTAGTTATTGGCCTCGTTTCTTTTGGCTTAGTGGCAGCATTCGGAACCTCAATGCTCGCAAAGAAACTGGGAAGCACCCTGATCTACATCGGCGCAGTCTTCATGAACCTAATGGCGTGGTCAGTCCCTATCATTCTTTTCGCCACAGGCGCGCTGCCTGTAGGTGATCTATCAGAAGTCTTGCCTGTTTTGATTCCGGGTCTGTCCACGCTCTTCCTGACACTAATCATGCCTAGGCAAAAGGTGCGCCGTGCTGGTAAGCTTATGAAGATGACCGGTCAGGTATGCCTTAACGAGAAGGGAGTCTTTGTTCCACTGCTGCTCGCGATGATTTTCACCCTTGTTTCAGCTGTCATGTTTGCAGCAATCGTTTTCCAGCTCACCCCGATGGAACTTGTCATTGACATTGCGTCACCATCTCCTTCTGTTAGCCTTATCGTTGAAAATGAATGGCTGTTTTTGGGAGGACTCGTGCTCTACCTTTTCGTTACGACCTTCTTCTACAACTTCGCCTATGGGACATCCTCAGCCATGGTGTACATTTACAGACGTGGGAGAGACCCAAGCCTGGGAGATGGAGTCAAATCGTCACTGGGCGTCATAACTGGCATAATCGCCTTGAGCCTGATGAGCGTCATTGTCGCGATAGTGAGGATGATCCTCAGGATTTTCGGTCGAGAGAAGGAGAGTGCTGGAGGAGCCGCTGAGGGTCGCGTTGCTAGTGACATCACAGGTTGGGTCTGGGGACTCATTAACTGCTTCACGATTCCAGCCATGGTGGCTGAAGAGCTTGGTGCAAAGGACAGCATAAAGAAAAGCGTTGGTCTTGTTCGAAAGAACTTCGTTGATGTAATCATTAAGAAAACAGCAGTGCGGTGGGCTTTCGGTGTCTTATCTGTTACCTTCCTTCTAGCTTTCGCTGCGGCAGGCGCTGCGATTGGGTGGTGGGCAAGCGGCGGCGACATGGTGATGACTCTGACCTTTGTGGGAGTCTTCGTTATTTTCGCAGGAATCCCCGGCACTCTGGTCTTGAGAACATTCGACATTGTCTATGTCACTCTGCTCTATGTCTTCATTAGAAGGAAGGAAGGAGAAATCACCGAGAAGATTGTCATTCCGACCTCGATGGAAAGAGAGCTTGAAACGGCGTACACTACAGCCCAGGGTAGCGGCTAAGCGCACTCAGTGTCTTCTGCTCTTCGGAAGCAGGACCACCGCCAGAACCCTGGCCGCCGCAGAGCCTCAAGAACCGCTAGCCAAGTAAGGGGACGGTTGAATTTAGGGAAACGAACAACAGGAGGGAAAGCCAGGACCATGAGAATGGCAACGTTCTTAATATGCGTAACCACGGAACTCTCTCAGCCCTCTCCGCGAGAGACTAGGCCGCAGAAGTCCCTGAACTTCTGGAGTACTTCCTCGCGGTCTATCGTCCTTGTGGAGAAGGAGTGTCAATTTGCAGGGATTGCATATCTGCACATAGGTGATGAGAATGGGATTCATCCACATACGCGATGTGCTTGAAGGCAAACGTGAAGGAAAGAAGGTCATGCTTCGAGGCTGGGTTCATAGAATCCGCAAACAGAAGAAGATGGTCTTTGTGCTCCTACGCGATCCTTCCGGTGTCGTCCAGACAGTTGTCAAGAAAGGCGCTGTCAGCCAAGAGGAGTATGCTGACGCAGAGAAGATGCTTATCGAGTCCCTTGTAGCTCTCAGTGGTACAGTCAATGCTGACTCCAGAGCTGAAGGCGGGTATGAGGTACAGG
>JAUVHR010000371.1 GCA_030593165.1 Candidatus Thorarchaeota archaeon | reverse complement strand
TGATAGCAGCTCAGAACTCGATATTCTTCGGAAGTAAGAAGGGACTCATCTACATGCTTGATGTGATGTCAGGCTCAGTGAAGTGGACATTCAAGATGGGCAAGAGACTGAAGCTCGCCCCTGTTGAGGCAAACGGGATTGTGTTCGCACCGAGCAGTGACAAGAAAATGTATGCCCTTGACGCCCAGACAGGCGACAATCTCTGGCAGTTCTCCTCTGGTAAGGACTTCGTGGATTGGAGTGATGGGCCAATCGTGGATCAGGGGGTTGTCTATCTGGCGACCAAGGACAAGAAGCTACATGCCATCGATGCAGAAACAGGCGAAGAACGATGGCAGTTCTCGTGTGGTGGTGAGATACAGGTCCCAGCCCTGGGACACGGGGCCATCTTCTTTGGATGCAAAGACAAGCACGTCTACGCTCTTGATGTTTCAAGCGGCACAAAGTGGTGGGCGTGGAAGACGGGACACAAGAACCACTCTGTCCCTGCCATAGCTGACGACAGAGTCCTCATCGGAGGTGACGATGATCTGTACGCGTTCGAACCCAACGAAGGAACAGTATCTTGGAAGGCTCAAGAGGTACTGCACGAAGGGAACCCGCCGACTGTAGTGGGTGACATTGCCTACTGCACAAAGAGCTTAGTGGGGCTGGACGTGACCAGCGGAGAGGTCATTGAGAGGTTCACACCGGAGGGAGTGGGAAGTTTCCTTTCCTCTGTTGTTGTGCATAATGGCTCTCTCTACGCTAATCGGAGCAGCTGGCCAATTACAATGCCTCCTCACAGTGCCGTAGTCATAATCTGTTACAATATCGCAAGCAGAAACGAGCAGTGGCATGCTTTTGTCAGTCATGGAATGGAGGGGTGGGAGGTCAGGGACGGGTTTCTCTTCGTGACTGCCCTGATCAATCTCATCGTCATCAATACGTCCAAGTTCGCAAAACGATGGAAGTCGGAACCCATCCGTGTCGGGGGATTTGCAAGCATCAGCAGACCAGTCATCGGCTGTGGAACTGTTTTTGTGGCCTGCAGCAAGGGGTTACACGCCTTCCGTAGCTCGAAGGACCCCGAGGCTCAGAGGCTCCTGGAAGTTCAAGACGAAGTCAGTCCCTCGGCCAAGTATGAGGTGGAAACATACAACGCTGACGTCGTCTGGCCTGACTGCTGCTGCCTATGCTGCGGCCCTGCGGAGGTATACATCGAACTAAAGAAGGAATTCACATTCTTTGGTCTCTCTGAAACAGCAGTGGCTATTGGTGTGCCCTACTGTGTGGAGTGTCGGAAGAAGACAAGCGGACTAAGGGGGAAGCCTGGAGTCGTTTTCGAGTCAGCAATTCCCATAACCTATGTCTTCAGAAACGAGAGATACTGTGCCATGTTCATGGAAAACAACCGAGTGCGATAGTACATGCAACAGTTCTAGAACCTATTGCAGCGAGTAATGAAGAATCGTAGCAAACTCTTGGATGATGGGAAACTCCTATGTGAATCGTGAAGTCAGTAACACTAATACTACATCTGGAATTACCGCTTCATTCTACATATTCTGAGAGCGTTTCCAAGCAAGATAGTTGAAATCATTCCGAAAATAAAACTCCCAATAGGAGGAGCCGTCCTATATACCTCTACCCCGGGAGGAGTATTGAGAATACTAGTGAAGTAAAGGAGAATTGCGACTAGATTTGGTATATTGAATGTCAGAAAGATGGGAAGAAATCTACAATGATTGATCTCAACAAGAGGACCGAAAGCGCCTCCAACATATAGAGCTCCTAGGATTAATCCAACAAGAGTCACAATTACGAGAGGATGAAGAAACCTTGCTAAACCAAATGATGCAAGTGCACCAAGAATCAGACCAACGAGAACTTTGTTATCCCTGTTTTCGCTCATTTTGAGTCCCCCTAACACTGACAGTATTTTTGACCAAATCAGATTTAGCTCAAATGTTCCTATTGATTACTGTTAAACTGAGTGGTTATGAGTTATCTGTTTGTTTTCTTACGCTATTGCAACATAATGGTCAAACTGTGAATCAATATTTGTTGGACAAGTGTGTTTTGTGAAACATAGTACAAGTTAGGATGGAGTACGAAATGGTTGAAGAACGTTGGAGAAGGTCTTCTGAGTTAAGAGATGAGGTCTATAGCATATTGCAGAAACTTGGCGGAGTGCTAAATCCCAGTTCAGTAGTTGCAACAGTCGATGAGGATGGATCACCTCGTACCGCCCCGTTCGGAAGCCTACACGCACTCAACCCGAGAGTCTTACGAGTTGTGATTCATCGACGTCATGATACACTTGCCAACATTTCTAGAGATGGACGTGTGATGGTATGTCTGGTTTGTGCACCAGATATCGCTGTGAGTATAAAGGGAAAAGGCAGGATTGTAGAAGAGCCATGGGGATTCGATGAGCGTTACGCTATTGTCGAGATTGATGTTGAAGAGGTCAAGAACGATATGCCAATGGGAATAGGCATAGAATCGGGTATCACAATATCAGCAACTGGCCCATTCCAAGAGTGGTGGAAGACCTGCTGGAAAGAGATGCATAAATGACTCGCTAGACTTGAGCTAGTGCTAGCACATCAATCAACTCACATGGTTCAGTTGGTTGGATTGCTGCAGAGGTGTCTGTTTCGTTCAAGACGGAAGACCAACAGGCTGGCATCTACCCTAAGTCAATCTCCCCTGCGGACGAAACCCGAGCCAATTGCCAGTCATAGTCCCCTCTTTCAATTGTCTTCCTGATTGATTGTCTGAGTTTCCTATAATCCGTCAGTTTCGGTCGGTTGGAAAGCATCACAATCTTGTCAATACGGTCTTTCTTCGCCATTCC
>JAUVHR010000351.1 GCA_030593165.1 Candidatus Thorarchaeota archaeon | reverse complement strand
TGTCTGGCTTGGGGCGCAGGGACCGAAGATGATAGCCGCCTCAATCAAAGCGGATGGAGTATTGCTCAACTACACTGATCCAAAGATGTTGAGATGGGCGTTGAGCATTCTTGGCGACATTCCAGAGGGTTTTCAGATCGGAGCTTTTCCGCCTGCGCTTATCACAGAGAACCCGGACTGCGGTAAAGAGTACGGACTGCGCAAGTCCGCGGCCACTGTGGCAATGGGATTGGGTCGAGTAGTTGCATTGGAGTTCGGACTGACGGATACACTCTCTACGGCTAGAAGATTTCTGCGAAAGAAACAAAGCATAGATCAAGACATAGTCGATGCCATTGATGCGGCAACATTGAAACGATTTGCTCTCTGCACAACCCCAGAGGGAGCTTGTGACTATGTCAAGACCCTTGAGAGAATGGGACTGGACATGGTCACCTTCGGACCGCCACAAGGAACTAGCCGCAAGCTAGTCAAGAACTTGGTTAAGACCAGAAAGTACTGGGATGATACTGCTTAGATCGTCAGCCAAACTGCTGTCTAGGTGGTCAGTAGAGGGGCCCCGTATTATCATCAAGCAGATAGGCGCCAAGATCAAGATCTCTTGGGGGAACATGCCACTGATTCCTCCTGTGGTCCCAATAGTGTACCAGTTCATGCATGGCTCTTGTGCCCTTTTGAACAATCGTCATGATGGATTGTACTGAATTCACACCGGTTTCTTCCTCCAACAACCGAAATGCTTGGTAATAGTCAACTTGCTGCTGACTGGGAACTTGAATCCAAACAAGTATCCCCTTGTTCGAAGTGTAGTGCATGACATTAGGGAGTGCCGTGAGAACGGATAGAATGCGTTTTTTCCACTCGTCATTGCACAAGATTTCAAAACAGAAGTTCGCAGACAAGCCTAGACCTCCACAGGTCACGAAAGGCATCGCCACTTCTTTCGAGTATAATTTGTGAATAGATTGAGAAATGCGTCTTGTATCGATATCCCAACCTCTCATCCTCAGTCTTTGGGCCATGCTGCTTGGAGGTGCACGTGCATCCGTCCTGTATTCGGATGCTATTAGGAAATCTTCAATTGTGAATCCCTTGCGAGGGCCGCCGCACTCTAGGTGCCGTATGGAACTCTCATCAAGTGGAAAACGACCGTCTTCGAACGCGGCTTTTACGTCACTTGGGAACACCCATACTCCGTTCACATATAGAGAGAGGTTGAAGTGAGAACCCATTCCCTCTTGGATGTGTAGTTGCATATAGTCGAAGACAGTATCCCTCAGAGTCGTCACACTAGCACGAAACGCGGCTATGTTGCGATTGCCTCCAGGTATCAAGAAGGTGGCATACCCCATATCGGTCATTGTTGTCTTCACTAGACCATTTGTGAATGGAAAGGTGGCCAGTGCATTCTCAAGCTGAAGCCAATCAGCATCTTGAGCAACAGTGAAGAAGAGAATGGCAGATTGCACACCGAAGGCGCTTGTATCCAGATGACAACCGAATCGCATTTTGAACTTCACACCTAGGCGCTTCAAGGACCGAGCAACAGTTTTGGGGGATAAATCGAGACTCTCCCCACTACTCACGAGGGTATCGAGAGGATTCTTTGAGAGGTATCGAAGAACACTGAGATCTGTGGGGCTGATTGGAACATCTTGATCAAGGAAAGCAAAGCTGAGAGCTGACTTTACTGCATCAGTCGTGACCAAGTTGTACTTACCAAGAGTCTTGATGTTCTCTAGCAGTCGCTGTTTGTATTCCTCATTGATTGGTAGAAGTGTGGGATCGATTGGATTCTTCGTATACTCGGGATGCGCCCTCAGTTCTCTTGCGGCAAGCGAAACATCGTCCAAGGACGTAGTGCCTGAACAAAGTCCAAAGTATACCCTGATTACGTCCAAATAGAACGTGGTTGCAGATTCGTCAGTTAGCGGAATTACATCGTCATAAGGCGTGGTGATACGGCGGATGTTCTGCCTTGGATCCACATCTCTGGATGCCTTCTCTGCCCTGGAACGAGATTCCTTCAATCTCTTCAACGCCATGGTGGTTTGTTTGCAGGTGAAATATGTAGCTATTTGAAACTTGATAACATACTCTCCAAGCCTTTTCTACTCCTTGAGGGATTTGTTATGAAGGTACATATGTCAGCCATTCTACTCGCAAGATTGGAGAGAGAAGTTGACAAGGAGAACCAGTCTGCTGACTGGGGAAGCATCATATCTAAGACCGTGACGGTGGAACCTGACACGACATGCACCTTCGGGAGAGTGCTGGCCTGAGCAAGCAGAAGTCGCGACATGGTTGAGTCAGAAGAGGGTTCATGCAGACAGATGACAACTCTCTGCGTCAAACCGACATTCTCCAGACTCAGATAGGGGAGAGCAATCTCTGCGCGGAGCTGCGAAAGCTTCCGGCGAAGTGTGCGGCCAGAAGGGAGAAGACCAACTCCAGCGCCTTTCATTCTCTGCAATAACGATTTGGAGGTTGCATAGTAGTCTTGCTCGAGCACTGATGCAATAGTGGTTTCCTCAGGTGTATAATGGACAGGGCGTGTCTGAGTCTTGCCCACAGTGGTGGGCAGAACGTCTGCATACCCCTTAGCTGCACCAAGGGATGTTTCAAACTGAAAACCCGCATCGAATTGCCAGGTTTGACCATCAAAGAGACCCAAGTTCATGTAATTGGCAATCTGTCCTGCCTCATCATGGATAACTGTGAGGCTGTACGGCCGCTTCCTGAAGCGATCAAGTTGACCACAAAACCATGAGTGTTGTTTCTCTGAAGGGAGCAAGGCTTCAAAGTAGACTCTAGTATCTAGTGTTGAAGACATCACTGAATCCAGAGTTATGGAAACATGAGGATTTGAGGAGAGCCATCGCGTGAACTTGTGAATCACATCCGAGGTTTCGGGTGCTCGAGCCCAACCAAACACAAGACACCTGCCTAGTTGTCCGTAATCGAGCGTCCCCCCAATCTTGAGACCATGCTCAGATTCAAGTTTGCGCCATATTTGGTTGATGGCTGACCTCGTAACACCGAGCTCCTCTGCAAGTGCGGCCTGTCGTAACGACGGGTTCAGAGCCAATCGACTCAGCACCCTCAACTCTGCAACGCTCAATGATCGTAAGCTGCTTACCTCCGGTGGAATCCTGCATTCTGGCCAGATGTTAAGTTCAACGATTCCCAGGAGTCCTGTTTTGGAGGAAGTACTTAAGCATTAGCACAAACACTTCTTACTCTCACGCGGTTCCGGTTTCTGGGCCCCTATTTCACGCGTTTTTCATGAGAGTATTCGATTTAGGAGGTATATTATGTGCAAATTGGCAGTACTACATGCTGAAATCACGTTGTAGAAGGCGTCTTAATGGAAGAAAAAATAGGCGAATGGATTTATCAGGAAGTTCCGCTCCTATTCTTCCACGTAGACATAGGTATGTCTATGTCACACTACAATGTGACCATACTTGCAACCAGCAAACGGAGGTGAAAACGATCAGCGCGAACCGTATGAGAACAATCTATGAGAGCATGACTGAGAACCGTGCAGCTCTGAAGTTGTTGT